>CAZWAE010000159.1:0-9499 GCA_964631805.1 uncultured Desulfobacteraceae bacterium
CGTATTCAAAGACAGGGAGTTGAAAACCGATGTTCGATATGAGGAATCCATCGTCACCTCTTATGAGACACTGGAAAAGAGTATCGTCATCGATTCTGCCGGACCCGGTGAGATTGTCGGGTGGTCCTCTCTGGTACGGCCGAAATCGTTAACTTCGACGGTCACCACTTGCGAACCCACCCAGATTTTCATGATTTTTGCTGAGGATCTCTGCGCGGTCTTCGAAGCCCATCCCGAAGCCGGATACGTTTTCATGAAGGGCTTGGCGGAGGTCATCTCCATGCGTCTCAGGAACCGGACCAACAGTTTGATCGAGGGGTGGTGCGCCGCATTTGGTGTGGAAAGGGTGTGAAACCTTAAAGGGGGATATCATGTTGATCAAAGTCATGATCAGGCGGCCCATTAGGGAAGGAAAGGAGCGCGATGCCTATGTCCTGCTCAAAAAACTCCGGTCCAGCGCCATGGATCATCCGGGCTATGTCACAGGGGAGACGCTGGTCAGCACAGACGATCCCCGGGAGATTATGGTGATCAGTGCCTGGGAGCGCATGGAGGATTGGAACAGTTGGAAGGCGAGCGCAGAGAGAAAAGCGTTGGAGGTCCGACTGGAGGAGATTCAGACCGAGCCGACCTCCTATCGGCCTTATGCTTTCAGCAAATTCAGGATCTCCGTAAAAAAAGGATTCCCAGACGCCTTGGGTTGATCAACACATTTATTCCTGTGTCGATTTCCATGATAGTATCATATGATACTATCATGGAAAAACCCGTAGGTTTGTTTTACCTCCGGTGCTGGATCTTTTCGGCAGCCGGCTTACCGGAGTACAGGCCGATGCGGGCTCCGATTTCTGAGACTTTGTCGCCTGCCTTTCACTGAATCTTTATCCCGAAAATCGCCGGTGATCCTGTAATTGTCTTTCATTTCGTATTCGTGGTATACTGGATATCAAGGGATCAGGAGAAATCGTCGCAAGGGGTTATGATGGGGATTCATAAGGTCGTTAGAAAATATCATATCGATGAGCAGCCCACTGATTTTTCTTTTTGGCAGTCCAGATCATATGAAGAGAGGCTCGATGCGTTAGAGCAGATCCGAAATGAATACAATTCATGGAGATATGATGCTGAGCAGGGATTTCAAAGAGTTTATAGAATCGTTGAACGAGATCGATGTTAAGTACCTGGAGTTTGAGGAGTGCTACAAATCAAGGGTCCAAGTCGTAATTAAGGGCCTTCCCAAGCTGGCTAAGCGCTTTTTGGAAATTTTCAAGTCGTTGTTGCCAGCGAATTCCGTCTGAATTGCTCATCAGCCCGCCCTCCGGTTGTTCCTTTTCCGCCTGAACTGAAAACTGCTGCGTCGGTCGATTCAGATATCTTGCAATTCACCGACATTTTTCTTTCCAGGGTTCTGGAGATCATGTTCTTGACCATGGCATCCAAATTAGTTGTACAAAACAGGAATGCCAATACTAATTTGTTCGGTTATGTAGTTCCAAATTCCACGATCCACGGTGAGCTGAAAGGCCAGATCGACAAACGCAGGACCGGTGGATCGCCAAGCCGCTCATGGTCTTCGAGCTGATCTCTTTTCTGATGTTCGCCCGGCTGCAGGACATTCGGGAAACCAGGTAGGTTAAAAGTGCAACCATTGGTTGCAGAATTGCTTTTCGCATCTGCACTCTGAAAAGTAAGTTCCAAGGGATGGGCCCTGATACCCACCGCAACAATCTCCAGATACAAAGAAATCATCGTCAAATCAGTCGCTTTATGATAACAAAAGGATGATCCGTAATCTTGCACTTTTCTGGAAGAGATTGATAGCATCTATTCGAATATGCTATGATATCAACTCATTGACATTCTAATGGTTCTTTTATAATTATCAACACGTTCAAGTAAACCTCCTTACGGCCCTCTTTTTGCTTTCATGTTCAACAAAGTAAATCCGCCGGCTGTGAACAAGGACTTCCGTACCCATCATCCAATTGCTTTAAAAATCGTACTGAAACCTTTATTGCATGTTGGTTTGCCGAGGTTGTTCGATGGTTATACCGAATGCACGACCTCATAGTCCAGCAGGACACCGGCAACGGCATAGGAAACGCTTTGAAAAGCCGGTCGCACCGGCTGGCTCATGCTCCAACACCTTTGTATTGGTTCATTTGACCGCGAAGAGTATCTATTGTTTTCCGGTTTCGGGGAAGATGGGCAAACACTGGACCAGGAGTTATGCCAAAAGCTTTTTGCCTGCCCGGCGATCGAGGCGGCTATCTCCATGCCCTCCCGCAGGGGTTTTAAATCAAACACATTAGGTGAGAGAATGGGTCAATAGCCGACAAACGCCCGAAACTCCAACCTGCGGTTGGAGAAGTAAGTAGACGGAGCACACTAACCCGATGTCATTTCATTTAGGTAAAATAGCAGGTGCCAAATGAGCAAACATGTCACAATCCAACCAGAAACTGCCGAATTCCTCCTCTATCAGACCGAGGACGGGCAGACGCGACTGGAAGTTGTCTTTCGTGGTGAGACCTGTTGGCTTTCCCTCAACCAACTGGCGGAGTTGTTTCAGCGGGATAAGTCGGTTATTTCACGGCATATTAAAAACCTTTTCGCGGAAGGTGAACTGGTACGTAGAGCAGTTGTTGCAAATTTTGCAACAACTGCCGCTGATGGCAAAAGTTATCGGGTCGATTATTTCAATCTTGATGTCATCATTTCCTTGGGTTACCGGGTAAAGTCCAACCGGGGCACCCAGTTCCGCATTTGGGCTACCCAGAGGCTGCGCGAATTCATCATTAAAGGTTTTGCCATGGACGACGACCGGCTCAAACAGGCCGGTGGCGGGAACTATTTCGATGAACTGCTGGCGCGCATCCGGGACATCCGGTCTGCGGAAAAGGTATTCTGGCGCAAGGTGCTGGATATTTATGCCACAAGTATCGACTATAGATCCTCGGGCAGAAGCCTCGCAGCAGTTTTTCGCGACGGTACAAAACAAGATGCATTTCGAGCAGGCTGTGAAAAGACTGCAACAATCGGGAAAGGACTCACATGAAGGCGTGACAAATACGCAAGTGGGTAAGAAGCCGTGAAAAAGTGGAGTGGCAGTCGAAATGTCCCATTGTATCCAAATAGGAATGGGATTTTTTTTCTCCGATCTAAAGAGTCCGTGCAATAATGAAACTCCGAAAGGAAAACAGGATGAACTGGGAAATCGATCTGATACTGGATGGATTTTTAACATGCGATGGTGTCTACAAGAAGGATCTGGTGGACGCCGCCATTGAAAGACGGACCGAAATCATTCCGCACCTGATACGGATCCTCCAAAAAGTCACTTCGGATCCCGGCGAATATCTGGAAGATGACAACCTGATGGACCATATCTATGCGTTCATGCTGGTGGGCCATTTCGGGGAACCCGCCGCCCATAAAACCATCATCGATCTTTTCAGTATGCCAGGTGAAACCGCCCACGATCTGTATGGAGATATCGGCCTCGAAAACCTGCCGATGGTTCTGCTGAAAACCTGTGGTGGAAACCTCGATGCCATCAAATCCATGGCCCTGAACCGGGCGGTGGATGACTTTTTCCGTGCCTCTGCCTTTCATGCCATGGTCTATGGGGTCGTGGAGGGCTATATCACCCGGGACGCGGTTCTGGAGGTGATCGGCTCCCAATTCACCGGAGACGAAGCCGATGAGATCTCCGATTTCTGGGGTCTTATCGCCTGCTTCGCTGTGGATCTGTATCCCGAAGAGATTATGGAAACTATCGGCCGGGCCTTCGAGGATGGGTTGATCGCATCCGATATGGTGGGGCGTGGCAACTTCGAGGAGGCACTTGCGGCAGGCAAGGAAGCCTGCCTTAAACGGTTGCATGGGGAGTATGAGCGTTTTTCAATAGACGACCTGCACGACGCCATGTCCTGGTGGGCCTGTTTCAACCCGGAGGAAGAGGAAGACACGCCAGCCGATCCGTCCTGGACGCCGCCCCTTTCCCTGCCCGCATCACCACCTAAAAAGATACGGGCACAAAACCCCAGAAAACAAAAGGCGGCTAAAAAGAAAAAGCGCAAGATGGCCAAAAAATCAAAGCGGAAAAACCGCCGGTGATTCTCGGGCGCCCGACATGAACCTGACCCAATTTACAGATGCCCGCTCTCACCAAATGGGCACCTGTTTTCAGTATTTCTTTTCAAGCGGGTTGATCCCCCGCTCCATGGCGATTCGGATGTAGGTTTCCGCACCGCTTTTAGGGGGCAGGTATTGCTGATCTTCCGGCTTTTTGACCAGCAGGGCGGCCTCAGTGGGGCAGGTGGTGACACACAGCCCGCAGCCGATGCAGCGGTCCGGGTTGACCACCGCGGTTTCATCAACCATATCGATGGCTTCCATCTGGCATCGGTCCATGCAGGTTTCGCACCCGATACAAAGCTCCTCATCGACCCTCGCCAGGTAGTTGCTCTGGACCGCCTCGGCCGGAGAAGGCTGCTGCTTGAGCGACCGGAGGATTCCGCAGCAGTCTCCGCAGCAACTGCACATCCCGCCGACTTTTTGAGAATTGAACGGCTGCATAACCAGTCCGGCCTCGTCGTTTTTTACGGCAATCTCTTTTGCCTCGGCAAGGTCGATATATCGCCCCATCCCGTTTTCAACATAATAATCGGCGTGGGACCCAAAGAGCATGCAGGCCTCCAAGGGCTTGTCGCAGCCTTTTCCTGCCAGTTTTGCGGTTTTCCGGCAGATACACGGCGCTATGGCAATTTTTTTCTGGTTCTCAAGGATCTGGACCACATCCTCATAGGGGGCCACGGGCCATTTGACCGCTACCTCCCGGTTGATGGGGATGGTCCGCATCACCGGGGTTGCAAAGGACTGGATTGTTTTGCCGAAAGCGGTCTCATAGTACTCCTCCATATCGGCAGCGAGTTCGCTGTCCACCGTGTTGAGCTGAAACTCATAGATGCCCACGACGTAGGGTGCCGCCGCATATTTAACATCATCATCTCGTTTGATTCTAAATAGGAGGCCGCGTTTGGCCATATCCTCCATATGGATGGCGGTCTCATCCGGATCAAGACCATTTGATTCGGCCACGTCAGAAGGCGTCTGCAAAAGAGGCGCGAGTTTCAGATACAATTCCGCATCTTTTTCGGAAAACAGTTTTTTCAGCAGTCGGATCTCCACTCCGCTTTCAGTGGTGGGAAATCCTGTTGCCAGATCGTTGAGTTTATTGCTGAGCCGTTGGTAAATATCTTCCATTCATCTGTCTCCTGTGATTGGTCCGGAAGGGTTGATGGTGATGCGGCATCGCGCCTTCCGGTGGAACACCCACCGAAACAGTCCCGGCACCGCAGAATTCGATCCACACTTATAAAGAAGGAGGCAAGGAGTCAACAGGAATACAGGTAAAGACTGATCTCTGATTGCCGTCACCTGCCGGTATTGTTTTATGGCAGATGGTATTAATGTTGACAGGGTTTCCATCTCTGGCATATTTTCCTTCAGGCAAAATAACCTGTATTGTCCGGAAAAGGAGATAATTGGCATGACGAAATCACGGGTTGCCGTTGCAAGGTATGAAAAACCGCTGGACTCCGTTAGAAAAGCGGTGGAATTGTCCGGGGGATTGGATCTTCTGCCCGCCAATGCGAGTGTGTTTATCAAACCCAACATCGTATTCTGGACCCGGGCAGCGCCTTTTCCGAAGTGGGGAGTGATCACCACCTCGCGGGTTGTGGAGGATATGGTCATTCTGCTCAAAGAGAGAGGCATCGACGATATCACCATCGGGGAGGGGATGGTCACGCGGAAGCCCAAGGATTCCAAAACCCCGGCACATGCATTCGAAGCCCTCGGATACGGCGTCCTCGCTCAGCGGTACGGGGTTAAGACCCTCAACATCCTGGAGAGACCGTTTGAGAAGGTGGATCTGGGGGAGGGTGTGACCCTCAACTTCAACACCGATATTCTGCACAGCGATTTTGTAGTAGACCTGCCGGTCATGAAAGCCCACAATCAAACCGTCGTGAGCCTGGGGATCAAGAACCTCAAAGGGGTCATCGATATCCCGTCCCGGAAAAAATGCCATAATACCGATCCCGGGAAGGATCTTCATATCATGGTCGCCGTCTTGGCCGACAAAATGCCCCCCCTGTTTACCCTGCTGGACGGCATCTTTACCAACGAGAGGGGACCCGGACCCGACGGCAGAATCCACCGGACCGACTTGCTGGTGGCCTCGTCCGATGTGTTTTCGGCCGATCTTGCAGGAGCACGGTTACTGGGATATGAACCTGAATCGGTACCCCATCTGGTTCATGCAGGAAACAGGCGGAACCGGCCGCTTGACCTATCCGATGTCGAGGTCGTCGGCGAGCGCATTGATGATGTTGCCGTATATCATGAACATGATTTTCCCTACCGGGAAAATGAGGATGGCGACTGGCTGCCGGTGCCGTTGGCTAAACAGGGAATTCGCGGAGTTTCCTATCCCAAATACGATCTGTCCATGTGCACCTATTGCTCGGGGATCAACGGTTTGGTCCTGACCGCCATTCGCCATGCGTGGAAAGGGGAAGCCTTTGATGACGTGGAGGTCCTTACCGGGAAATCCATGGAACCGACACCCGGCAAAAAAAAAACCATCCTTCTTGGAAAATGCATGACAAAGGCCAACAAGGATCACCCGAATATCGATGAGGCCATCGCCGTCAAGGGGTGTCCCCCGAACCCCGATGACATTGTCAAGGCGCTTCATCGGGCGGGTATCCCCGCTGATGAGGCCCTGTTCCGGAATATCGATCTGCTGCCGGCCTTTTTTATGGAGCGGTATAAAGAAAAACCTGAGTATGACCCGTCGCTGTTCCAGGTTAAATAGTGTCCGCCCAGAAATGGCCCTTTTTCCGCTGAGCGGTGTCCTCCTTGGATTATCCGGCTTGAGGCTTCGCTCTATGAGCTACGCCCCCACAAGGCGACCGGTTACTTGCTTGTCCCGCCATAGCCCATTTGGGCGACGGCGGATCGATCCTTGCTCAACGAAAAAATTGCTCATTTCTGAATCGGACACTTTATTTGTCCATTTGGTAATAATGGATAGGCACTAAATAGGTAAGAAGAGGCTTTGTGAATGAAAAAAATCATGATGTTTTTCGTTATCGTTTTCATCCTGCTGTCAGTGGGGCAGGTGGTGTCAGGAGAAAAACTCAAATTAGCCGAGTTTCCCTCTCTGGTCTCCGGCCTTCGCTTCGACCAGCCCATGGATTTCTGCGGGGAAAAGGTTCCCTTGGATGACCCGGAGATTCGGGAGCGGCTGGAGAAGGAGATGCTGTTAACCCTTTGGGACCGGGCTCAGGTGATTCTGGAGATCAAGCGTTCCGGACGCTATTTTCCCGTCATCGAAAAACTTCTGAAAAAAAACGGCCTGCCCGAAGATCTCAAATATATCGCCGTGGTGGAAAGTGCACTGAGGCCCCACGCCGGTTCCGTCAAAGGGGCGGTCGGTTTCTGGCAATTTTTGAAATCCACCGGCAGAAAGTACGGCTTGACCATCAACCGACGGATCGACGAGCGTAGGAGCATCTTTACATCCACGAAGGCGGCCATCCGTTTTTTTAAAAAACTGTACGCGGACACCGGGTCCTGGACACTGGCTGCGGCCGGGTACAACATGGGGGAGCGGGGGCTGCAATCGGCCATGGAAACACAACAAATCAAGGATTACTATCGATTGTACATCCCTGCCGAAACACAGCGCTACGTTTTCAAGGCGCTTGCCGTCAAAAGTATTCTGGCCAACCCTGAAAAGTACGGATTCCGCCTCGAACCGGCAGACCTCTATCCCCCGTTGCGTTTTGACCGGATCAAGGTGAATATCGATCGGGAGACGGGCATTCAAACCGTTGCGGCGGCAGCCGGCACCTATTATAAAAAAATAAAGGATCTCAACCCCCAGATCCGCGGGCGGTATATTCCCAAGGGGACCCATACGATATTGCTCCCCAAAGGTGCCGCGAAGGCGTTTCCCGGGAATTTGAAAACACTCGTGAAAGGGGGAGGGGGACGGAGGATCGAGAAAGTGTACGTGGTACGCCGGGGAGACAATCTTTCAATGATAGCTGAAAGATTTAAAGTCCCCCTCTCCTCATTGCTGGCCTGGAACCGGTTGAGCATCAAAAAACCCATCCATCCGGGTGACCGGCTGGTGATCTACCCTAACTGAAACCAGCGTTTTCGAAGACCGTTACGATACGTTAATTGGAACATTTTCTATTTTGATGTTGTACCGGAGGGAACACCCCATGACCTACAATTTCGATCCGGATCGCTGGTACGAGAACGAACGCCGGGTTCTTGAGATGCGGATAGCTTCCGGGAAACTGGCTCCGGACCGGGTTGAGGCCGCCCTCTCGAGTCTCAATCAACGCTATGATGAAATGGTCAAACGGCTTGACGGTACCTATCAACTGCCTGAATCCGGCAAGCGATAAGGGGTGCGGAGGCATCATGTCCGAAAATATGGAGGGCAATTCACATAGGCTGCGGATCGGTGCCATCGGTGCATCCCTGGTGGTCGGAATCCTGCTGATGGCGCTTAAATTCTACGTCTATCGGCTCACCCATTCCGCCGCCGTATTGTCCGATGCCCTGGAATCGATCATCAATGTGGTGGCCAGCGCCTTTGCGTTGATCAGTATCATCATGTCCGCCAGGCCTCCTGATGAAAGCCATCCTTACGGCCACGGCAAAATCGAATTTTTCTCCGCCGGTTTTGAAGGCGCCCTGATCATGGTCGCCGCGCTGGGTATTTTTGCATCCGGTATTGCCCATATCGTCACTCCCCGTGAAATCCAGCACCTTGGCGGCGGCCTCCTGCTTCTGCTCCTGACAGCCGTTGTCAACCTGGTGCTGGGTCTTTATCTTGTCCGGGTCGGAAAACGGTCCGGCTCCCTCACCCTCACCGCGGATGGGGAGCATGTGCTGAGCGATGTGTACACTTCCGGGGGGGTTCTACTAGGGCTTTTTCTTGTTTATCTGACGGGATACACCTGGTTGGACGGCATTATTGCCTGTGTAGTGGGGATCCGCATCCTCTTCACCGGCGGAAAACTGGTCCGCATCTCTTTCGGCGGACTCATGGATGAATCGGACCCCCGATTGCTTGAAGAGGTCTCCCAACTGCTTGACAAATATCGAAAAGATCTGTGGATCGACATCCATCAACTGCGCGTGCTGCGGTCCGGCAACCTGATTAACATCGATTTCCATATGATCCTGCCGCGACATATGAGCCTGGATCTGGCCCACGAGGAATCGGTCAAGCTGGAAAAGATTATCATCAAACACTTTTCAGGAAATGCCAGGGCTCTTATTCACCTTGATCCCTGTCTTGATCCGGAATGCGTGATTTGTTGCAACCATGGGTGCGAAATTCGAACGGAAGCGGCCAAAGATCAGTCGGCATGGGACCCTGAAACCGTCAGCCGCATCAAAA
>CAZWAE010000160.1:0-9484 GCA_964631805.1 uncultured Desulfobacteraceae bacterium
CACCACCATAGCCCGCCGGACACTTCTTTGGACCGTCATCGGAATATGCATCATTAAAAAGTCGATTCGCCGGAAAACTGGAAATCGCGTTTTTAACATGGGATGAACCATGAACAGGCCGCAGAAATTGTACCAGGGGCGATCCATCCTTTTTCTCTGCCTCATCCCTGTCCTCTTTTGTTTCCCGGTTTTATTTCAGGACAGAACTTTTTTTGCATTCGACCTGCTGAAGTATTATCTGCCATGGTCCTCCGTTCTACCGGAGATCCGGCCAAACAACTCCCTTATCATGGATCCCATCAACGCTTTTTATCCACCGCTTTTTTATTCCGCTCATTATCATTTTCAGCAGTCGATTGCGGCAGGGAACCTGAATCTGTGGTTCGGTTCTCTTTTCTGCGGTGTTCCCTTCAGTTTATACAGCCACCCGGCCGTTTATTTCTTTTATTCCCTGTTTCCCCTGACCCTCGCCCATGACCTGCTGCTCTTTTTTCATCTCATGGGTATCGGTATTTTTACCTACCTGTATCTCTCCCGGATCGGCATGAAGCCTCAACCTGCCCTTATCGGTTCTGTGGCATGGATGCTTAACGGCCATGTCATGGTCTGGTTTGAGTTCGAACATATTCCGATATTGGCCCTGTCCCTTTCGGCAACCTTGTATTTTATTGAAGTTTATCTAAAAAAGCGTTCCCTGTTGGCTTTTTTGGGAATTGCTTGCTCGATAGCCGCAGCTTTCGGGTCCGGCTATGCTCACGTGCTGATATATCAGATGATCTTTATCGGCGTGTACCTGTTGTACCGGTGCACAGGAGAGATAGGGGGAAGGAAGGCCAATTTACGGTCCTGCTTTAAAACGTTTGCCCTTATTATTCTGGGAATTTGTACGGGTCTCATCGTATCCGCCAATTTTTTCACGACCCACATCATGGCTCTAAAGGAAGGTCAGCGAAAACCGATTGCATATCCGGAACTTTACGATCAAACCGGCCAATTGCCGGCAAAGTACCTGACCACGATGCTGTTTCCGGATTTTTTCGGGAGTCCGGCAGCCGACTTGGTCTTCACACCCAAAAAAACAGCCTCCCAGCATTACAACAACTATACCGAGCTGTGCATCTATGCCGGTATCCTCACGCTATTTCTGGCATGCGCGTGCATACCCTTTTTTAGAAAAAGGAGATATATCGGTTTTTTTCTGGCCGCCGCCGCAGTTTCTCTTTCAATGGCAATGGGCGCCGCCCTGTATTATCCGCTCCACCGGTTCGTCCCGGGCCTGGATTTGACGACCCCCACGAGAACGCTGTATCTTTTCGGCTTTTCCATGTCGATCCTGTCCGCCCTCGGTGCCCAGTTGCTTTATTCGGAGGAAGGGGTACGTGGAATTCGCAGGGCGCTGATCACCGTGATCTGGTGCCTGCTTTTAATGGCGGCTCTCGCATCTGTTGCAGCGACCCGAACGGAAGAAGGCCTGAAATGGGCTGTTGGTGCGACAAATTGGGACCTCTGGCAACCCCACATGGCATCACTCCGATCGCACTATTCCCTTTTTTCCGGAACGTTTCTCAAACCGATTCTCATCGTCTCCGCGACATTCGCGGTCCTGATGGGCACCCTTTTCTGTTCCGGGACGGTCCATAGGCAAATCTTTCTGACCATAGGCCTTTTGCTGCTTTCCTATGATCTTGGGTCCTTCGGAAGGCAGTATAACACCACATCACCGCGACATCTTGAATATCCGGCCACCGACGCCATCAGATTTCTCCAGCACAACCGTTCTCAATTCCGGGTGATCACCGTGGGAAATTTTATGCACAATTCCCTCGTCCCTTTCGGCATTGAAAACCTGGCCGGATACGGCTCCCTCTATCCCCGACGATATGGTGAATACCTCCATCTCAGCCAGCAGGGAAAGGCGGCTGAAATTCCTGAAACCTTCAGCCGGTGGATCTATCTTTGGAAATTCGATTCCCCCTTGATCGACCTGTTGAATGTGAAATATGTACTGCTCCCTCCGGACATGACCGCGGAACACGAACAGTTGAAACCCGTATATACCGGTGAAATCAACATATTTGAAAACAGAAACGTTTTTGAGAGGGCCTTTTTCGTACCACAGTTCACCTATGCCGAAAGCCCGCGTAAGGCCTATGAATTGCTGGGTGCATTTACAGGGAAGGATTTCAGGGAAAAGGTCATCCTGGAATCTTTGCCCCCCAGGGGGTGGGCCGGGAGTGAAACGGCCGTTCTGCCCGGGGGAAACGCTTCATCTATTGCGGTTGTTTCCTATGAACCGGATCGTTTGGAACTTGACCTTAACGTCCGCACCAGGGGGTTTGTGGTGATCAGCGATAACTATCATCCGGGCTGGACGGCTGACATCGACGGAAAGCCCGCACCGGTACTGAGAGCCAATTACGTCATGCGGGCCATACCCGTTCCCGCGGGTCGACACAAGCTGACCCTGACATTCAAACCGAAACTGCTCCTTGCCGGGCTTGCCGTCACTCTGGCCGGATGGGGGCTCTTACTCGTGATTCTGGGGGGATGTCTGCTGAAGCTGTGGCTGACGACAATCCGAAGGGGCAAGACAAATTTTTTCTGAGCATTATGACCCAATTGTCATTCATCTTATGACGCGGTTTCCCGCATCCATTTTCCTTCCCGCAACAACCAGTAGTTCCATAGGAAAAGACGATGGTCCTCTTTCCTTTTTCGGTGGGCGGATAGCAAGGTCCGGACCCCTTTAGGGTTCATCACCGCCATCCTTTCGTTCGAATGAGACTCGTGAACGGATACGGGGAGTGCTCCATTTTGAAACCATCGCCCCGTGGGCAGGCCGAATCCCTTCTTTTTGCGATACACGATCTGCTTTGGCAACACAGGCTCAAGGGCGCGTTTCAAGGTGTATTTGGTCTGGCCATGCCGGTATTTGTAGCGACTCGGGATGCGGCGGACAAAATCCACCAGCTCGATATCGAGGAACGGCGCCCGAATCTCAAGGGAATTCATCATGCCCGCCCGATCGGTTTTGACGAGGATGTTCTCCTGGAGATACATCCGGGTGTAGAATTGCATGGTCCTATCCAGAAGATTTTGATTCCCGCAGGTTTCCCAGCACTCGATAGCTTCGGAATATACTTCCTCCATATCGATTTTGCCGTAAAAAAGAGACCGCATCTCCGCAGGCTCCAGGGGACCAAGCCAGACAGGGTTCCAGAAAGGCATGGCGTAGGAAAGACCCTTCAGCGTCCGTTTCAGCTTGAATTCCAGGCTGATATTGCGGTGAGAAACGGGAAAGAGGCTCATGGCCATTCGGAGGGCACGATGTACCGGTTTTGGGATCAGTAAACGGTAGTATTCAGCCAGCCGCAGGGCGTGGAAGGGATCGTATCCTGCAAACAGCTCATCTCCCCCGTCTCCGCCCAGGGCCACGGTGACGGTTTTCCGCGTCATACGGCTTAGCAGATAGGTTGGCAGCAGGGAGGCGTCTCCCATGGGTTCATCCAACCGACAAGCGATTTCCGGCAGCAGTTCGCGGGTATGGTCCATTGACAGCATTTCCTGATGATGCCGAGTGCCGATATGATGTGAAGCAAATCTGGCATAGCGGGACTCGTCAAAGCTTTTCTCCAGAAAACCGATGGAAAAGGTATGGACCTTTTCACCGCCCAATTCCGAAGCGGCAAAGGCCGCTATGGCGGAAGAGTCGATCCCGCCGCTCAGAAAAACCCCCAGCGGCACATCGGATACCAGCCTGCGTTTCACTGCCCTGCGGAGGAGCTCACGGATGCGCTCACCCCATATTGCCTCGGGATTCTTGGGAATCTCCTCAAACGGTTCAATGATATACTCCCAGTACTTTTTTATAAAACCCTTCTGCCTTGCCAGGTCCACCGTCATATTGTGTCCACCGGGTAGTTTGTAAACACCCCGGTACAGGGAGCAGGGTGCCGGGATAAAGCCGTAGGCGAAGTATTTGAGAAGACTTTTTCGCGAAACAGACGACTCGATGGAAGGATGTCGGACAATGGCGTGCAGTTCTGAAGCAAACACAAATGTGCGATTCCGGAAAGCATAGAACAGCGGTTTCTTTCCGAAGCGATCCCGGCTCAGAAAAAGGAGATTGCGCGCCCGGTCATAAATGGCAAACGCCCACATACCGTTGAGGCGGCCCGGCAATTCGGGGCCCCATTCCCTGTATCCGTAGAGTAGTACCTCCGTGTCGGAATGGTCGGTTTCAAACCGATGGCCCCTGGTTTCCAGATCTTCCCGTAATTCCCTGTGATTGTAAATCTCCCCGTTGAAGACAACACAGAGACGCCCGTCCCTCGACCACATGGGCTGACTGCCGCCGTCAATGTCGATAATGGACAAACGCCTGTGTCCCAGGTAGACCGGAACATCCGGATCCTGCCATATTCCCTTGGCATCCGGCCCCCTGTGGGTCAGCAGTTCCGTCATCGCTTCGAGATCTTCAATGGTTCCTTCTCCGGAAAAACCGCAAATTCCGCACATGATCGATTCCGTCGCTACTTGTCGTTGGATTCATCTTTCGAATTTATGTCATTAAGAATCCGGTAAGTTTTCTTGTTCTGTGATTCGTAATAGGTGCGCATGACGATCTCGGCGAGAATACCCATGAGGATGGTCATGGTTCCGGTAAGGATGAACAAAACAGCGAGGGTTGGCAGGGGCGTTTCAATGAAGGTGGTGTTCTCCCAATACTTGTAATAGACCATCAGTGCAAAGGTAAGCCCGGCCAGCAGGTAGTTGATGACGCCGAATCCGCCGAAAAAATGAATGGGATGCTGGAGATACTTGTCCAGGAATTTGATCAGGATCAAATCCAGCAAGACCTTTATTACTCTCGACAGGCCGTAATGGGAGCTACCGAACAGCCTGGACCGGTGTCCAACGACGATTTCCGCTACCCTGGCGCCCCTTCCGGCCAACAAAATCGGAATGAACCGGTGCAGTTCTCCATAAAGCTTGATGCCTTTGATCACATCCCTGCGGTAAGCTTTCAGGGAGCAACCATAGTCGTGCAGTCTGACGCCGGAAATCATGGAGATCAACCAGTTGGCGATCCTGGACGGAATGATCTTAGTGAAGCGGGAATCCTTTCGATCTTTTCGCCAGCCGCTGACCACGTCATAGCCCTGCTCCATTTTTGCCAAAAGCTGGGGGATCCCCTTGGGGTCATTCTGATTGTCCCCGTCCATGGCAATGATGATATCACCCGTTGCATGGTCGAATCCCGCCATCATGGCTGTGGACTGGCCGTAGTTGCTCATCATGTGGATGACCCTAAAGCGGGAATCCTTTTCGGCAAGTTCGTCCAGTATTCTTCCGGAGGCGTCTTCCGATCCGTCGTTGACCGTTATGATCTCATAGGTCGTTGACAGGTCGTCCAGCACCGAAACCAGATCTTCATACAAAGATATAAGGTTTTCCACCTCGTTGTGCACAGGAATGATAATGGATAGTTTCATCTCGCCGGATCTTTTTCCATGGAAACCGATGGGTAGAGCCAAAGCAAATACCTTTTCCTACTAACATAGGGTCGCAAAAAATCCAAGAAAGATCAGGTTTTAGGGCCGCGGAAGAAAAGTTTTGTCTCGGAAGGCGCTCTGATTTGCGTCAGATTTGGACGATCTGAGGGCGAAAAGCCACAGGAATAGTTGTTCTATTCCGAGGACTTTTCAACTGAAGATCGTCCAAAGGTGGCGTGAATCAGGGATGCATAATGGGATAAAACATTTCTTCCACGGCCCTTAGAGCTCCGAATCCGCTCTCTGCCCGTTACACTGGCCGCCGTAAGGCGGTTCAAACCAGAACACCGGTGATACCGGTCACAACATGCGCAATGAAAGCGGGGGTAAGGATATTTATGGACTGGGGGTCCGTCATCAGGAGGGTTCACCGTGAGGGGATGACGGCAGGGAAACGGTTGGCGAGGGTTGTGAAGAACCCCCTTTATTTTCTTTGGAGAAAAACTTTTTGGCAATTCCCCAGGCCATGTAGGTGCCGAGCAGGGAGATGACAAACCAGAAAAGGCCGCCGATGGCTACCGGGGTGCCGCCCGATCCGGCAAAACGAAAGATGTAGGGGCTGCCGAACTCGGCCATGAGTATTTCCGACCGGAAAGATTCGTTGATATAGGCGGCCATGATAAGTCCCGGCAGGTAGGTGGTGAGAATGTTTTTCAGAAACCCTTCGAAGAAATAATCGTAGTAGACCTTGTTGAGTTTGGCCTGGTCGATGTTCTTTGCCAGCAATTTGCCCTTTTCCCGGTCCTTGCAGGCGAGTGCTTCCTGCCGGAGGTTGAACCAATGGGTAAACTCCTTTTTCAGAGTCTCATACCGCCGGGTGGTATAGATCCTGCTGAACCATTTGGTAAAGCACACCGTGGCAAGTGCCAGAATCAGGATAATCGTTGCCGGGCCCAGCGGATTCAGAGGCGCCAGCGCCATATCCGAAAGCTCCACCAGATAACCGATTGCACCCACAATTTTGAACCATATGATATCCAGAAATTCTTCCATTTTATTATTCTCGCAAAAA
The DNA here is from genome assembly GCA_964631805.1 of uncultured Desulfobacteraceae bacterium. Lineage (GTDB taxonomy): Bacteria > Desulfobacterota > Desulfobacteria > Desulfobacterales > CAZWAE01 > CAZWAE01. The sequence goes on from CAZWAE010000160.1 coordinate 6,568, forward strand.
GCAGGTTTCACCTGAAGGGTTTGGAAATTTATAAGATGGGAGAAAGCTGCAATGCTTTCTCCCATCTATATATACTATCCTACCGGGCCGGTTAAATCCAGATTTCAATCTTGAAGAACCGGAAGAACAGGAAGAACAGGGTGAAGGCCAGAACAATCTTCAGCGTTTTTTCGCTGAACATCTTCTGCGCCCGGCTGCCCAGCATCCCGCCGCCAAAGCCGCCGATGATAATGGCGATCATCAGCCACATGTCCGGAAGGTAACCGGTCATCAGATATCCGATGAAGGCACCCACGCTGGAAAAGCAGGTTCCGATCAGGGAGATCGGAACCGCTACGTACATGGGCAGTGCACCCAGGGTGGTCATGGCCGGTACCAGCAGAAATCCGCCGCCGATGCCGAAAGAACGGGATACGACGCCGATGGCAAGCCCGAGGATGGCGAACAGGAGGGGATTGATCTTGAACTCCTCCCCCCAGAACTTGAACCGGTAGTCCATGATGCTCGATTTCACCGGTTCGATGCGGCCCATCTCCACGGAAGTACCCTCGGTTTTGGCCCTTGCCACCGCGTCGTTGAACTTTTTCACCATGGCCTTGATGTTTTTACGTTTCTCCATAGCCTTTGGCATCATCTCCCGAATGGTCTGGATCCCCATGATCACCACGAGAATGGCCAGCCATTCCTTGTAGGCCTTCATGGGCAGGTAGGCAGAGACATATTTGCCAAGCCAGATGGACCCGATGAAGATGCCGACGCCAAAGGAGATCCCCACGGGCCAGGCCACCCGCCGTTCAACCACCGCATACCGGTAAAAGGAGCCCAGGGGGGAGAACAGGGTCAGGGCCATGTTGGAGGGTTTCAGGACATTGGCCGCGTTGATGCCCACGGGTCCGGCCGTATGAACGACCAGGACCTGGAAAGCGGCCATGAGCATACCGCCGGCAGCTCCGATCATGGAGAAATAGGTGCCGACGAGAATGGCGCCGATGGTGATCCAGAGCGGATTCATGTAGCGAAAGCCCTTGCTCAGCCAGAAGCCTTTGGGCTGCACCGTGTAACCGTCTACTTTGACGCCGTTGATAAAAACGTCGAACTCCGTGTTGGGCGGCGTGTGGCGGAAGGTTTTGAACGAGGCGGTAAATTTTCCGGTGGCTTTGTCCAGTTTGATGCTGGTGCCTTTGTCCCAGTATTTACCGGTGGCGTTGTGATCGGCGATAACGGTCCGTGAAAAAATCGTCACCTTGCCCACATTGTTGCCCTCTTTGACGATGGTGTTGATACCGTACGAGGACTCGTTGGCGTACCTGAGAAAGTTCCACTGTGCCTCAGATTTGATGGGCCCCAGCATTGCCTTGGCGGCTGGAGCGACATCTGCGAATTTCTTTTTCAGATAATACATGGTGGTGGAGTAGATCCCGTTGCCCTTACCCAGAAGCACCGAAGGGCCGCCAAATTTCTTTTTGCCCTCTTTACCGAAGGCATCGGGGTTTGTGGTGAGTACGTAATAGAGCGGGGGAATCGCGGTATCTTTGGTGAATTTTCTCTTTTTGGCATCCTTTTTCAGCCGTTTGACCTCATGGACGCCGACGGTGTCCTTGGGGGCAAACATCTTTTTCTGTGCGATGGTGACGTACAGGTCCTGCCCTGCAGCGAGGGTACCTTCGATGGTCACCGTGTCGCCGGCCTTGTACTCCGCTGCCGATACCTTACCGGTAGGGGCGCAAAGGGCGGTGCCGTACAGGGCCAGCACCAGCGTCAGCGAAAACAACAGGGTTGAAAACAGAAACTTTCTCATACTTTTCCTCCTAAGGTTTGAATAATGGTAACTGAAACATGCTTTCCAGATAAAATTATGTGGCAATACACCTTCAGCCGGCTTTTTCCGTTGAAGGTGCATTTAATTGAAGATAGCGAACCGCCAGGGCGGCCCCCAGACCTGCGAAAACAGCTCCGATAGCGGTAAAAAACAGCAAATCCGCCCAGCCGATGAGAAACTCCCCCCAAACCTGTCTGGAGAGCAGGTTCAGGGCAACACCAGCTGCAAGGGCTACAACGATCCCGGAACCGACGCCGGCTATGCGTTTACGCCGGATTTTTCTGCGCGTCACTTCCATCAGCGTATATCCCGTGACCATTGCATTGAAGCCGATGACCCACGGGACCCATTTTAACGTCGCCCCCAGGGGTAGAAAGCTGTTTAAAAAAAGGACCACCAGCATGGTGCCGGTTGTGCCGGTAAACAGGCTGTAGATCCATTTCCCCCATAGGGAGGTTTTGATAAAGTCCATGGAGATCTCGATATATCTGTAAATCATCATTGCGATTATCCCATTTACAGTTTTGGGTTGTTTTCTTTTCCGAAACGGTGAAGAAACTCACCAGGTGAACCGTTAAGCAAGCCGTATGCCACCGGACCTTGATTAACATTGGCATGCAATAGAAAAAGCATAATTTATAGAATTAGCAGTATGTTATCGACGAATTATGGTGGAGGCGCCCGTAGGTGAAGGGGTGGAGGTCTCCGCCATGGAAATGTTTCAGTGGCGGATGAAAATGGTACCCTGAATCTGATATTACGAAATAATATTGTTATTTTGGATAGATAGGGTGTGTGCAAAAAAAATATGGCAGTGCAGTGTTATCGATGCGGCTTCGGCCGCTGAAAGTTTTGATCCCCGGTGGCTTTTTTGGCAGAATAACGATGTGTTTGACCTGATTTTACAATAAATCCGGAACCTTTTCAGAATGAACAGGATTTGTCTGTGCCTATTTCCGGTCAGTCAGCGGTTGGTATGAATGTTGCTTTCATTTCTGGAGTTGCATAGAGTTAAAGATCTATGGATATGTACGGTCAATACTAAACCGGAGGTTTGATATGAAAGAATCGGTATTCAGCATGTGCGGGATGTGTGCA
>CAZWAE010000161.1:0-9230 GCA_964631805.1 uncultured Desulfobacteraceae bacterium
TATTTAGAATTGCTCTTGAACCTCTGTTGTTTGCAGCGGGGAGGTTTCTGTTTAGGAGGAATTATTTCAGATTCAGGGATGTTCTGATTTTTTCCACATGCCGAATCGCATGCTGTTCGTCACGAGTGTTGGAAAGGGTCATGAGATGTTTGGCGGCTTCTATGGGGAATTCGTTCCTCCGGCCTTCGAGCAGCAGTTTGTACCAGTGGGGCAGGTGATCGGTGTGATGGTCGGACAGTTCCGATGACAACCGGCGCAGGGTTTTCGCATGCCGGTGTTCCTTCCGTTTTTTCGGAGCGGGATCAAGGCCGGTTTCCGTATGGTCTTCCAAAAGCCGGAGCGTTTTTTGAATCCTTTTTTTCAGCCGCTTATAGCGGAAGATGGGAAGCAGCAGAAAACGGACGAACACGTATGCAAAGGAGCCTGCCAGAAAACTGACCATTGCAACGGCATATATTGCAGGATTCATATCGATGTTCCCATCATGGTTGTCGGAAATCGGCGAACTTTTCCCATACCGTATACCAAAGGAACGGTTAAGGCGCTACCCTGAAAACAGATCCTGTTTAAGTTCGGGGATAAATTTCCGGTTGGCGCCCGGAAACGGATATTTTTCGATAGCGGCAGGCTTAATCCAGCGGTGCGCCACCGGTCCTTTCAGCCTGACACGTCCTGATTCAAAGCGGCAGACATAGACATCCATGACGATTTTAAAATGGGTATAGGCGTGTTTGATGCGGGTCAGGAAATGGTCGATGCGGATGGCAAGGGCCGTTTCCTCCCTGATTTCACGGATACAGGCCGCCTGGGCACTCTCATTTTTTTTCACCTTGCCCCCCGGGAATTCCCAGAGTCCGCCTAAAAGCCCATCTGCTTTCCTTTGAGTGATCAGAATCTGGTCGCCTTTCCGGACGACGCCGACGGCGATATGATATTCCGGGGTCCGGGCCCGCTTGATCCGGCGGGGGAATCGGTCCACCCGGTTGGTTTTCCTGGCCGCACATTCCGCCCGGACGGGGCAGTTGTCGCAAAGGGGCGCGCGGGGTTTGCAAACCAGGGCCCCCATCTCCATCATTGCCTGGTTGAATCCGCCCGGATCGGAACTGTCCAGAAGCCGGTTGGCCAGTTGTTGGTAGATCTTGTGGGCGGCAGGCTGATTCACCGGATCTTCGACGGCATACAGCCGTGACAGCACCCGTTTGACATTGCCATCCACCACGGCAAGGGGCTGACCGAAAGCGATGCTCATCACCGCCGAAGCGATATAATCCCCCACCCCCTTCAGCTTCCGGAACGCGTCCGGTGTTGCGGGAACAAAACCGCCGAACCTCTCGACCACCATTTTTGCCGACAGGTGCAGGTTTCGCGCCCTTGCGTAGTATCCGAGCCCCTCCCACAATTTAAGCACCTCCTGCTGCAGTGCCGTCGCCAGGCTAGCCACATCCGGGAAACGGGCCACAAACTTCAGATAATAGGGAATAACGGTTTTGACCTGGGTTTGCTGGAGCATCACCTCGGAGACCCAGATGCGGTAGGGATCATCCGTTTTTCGCCAGGGGAGGTCCCGGTGATGGTCCCGATACCATACGTTCAGGCGTTTTCGGATGGAACGGTCTTTCGTTTCGGTCATGAACTCAGCACTGGTCTATGGCCCCTGTCAGCAGGTGCATATGGCGTTTTTCCGCCTGGGCGATGGTTAAAAAGGCTTTCCCGGCTGCCTCATCCTGCGATTGCCCGGCAAGCGTCCGGTAAAGGTCAAACGCGGAATACTCGATATGAAGAGAGAGGTCAATGAGATTCAGGCAAAGATTGTCGCCGGGGTTGTCAAGACGCGCGATGGCAGCTTCTAGGGTTTCGCCGCCCTCTATAATATCCCCCGGCAGTCGGTTCCATACGGTTTCAAACGGTTCCGGATCTGTTTCCCCCCTTTTCCAGAATCCGTATACCATTTCGGCATGGGCGGATTCCGCTTTGGAGAGCTTTTCCACGACTGCTGCAATGCTGAGTTTTGGAAATCTCTCCATGACCTGCCGGTAAAACCGGTAGGCCCCCTTTTCCAGGTTCATGGCGATCATCAATACCTGGGACAGGGTTTCGGATGCGTCGAACAGCTGCACGCGGGGGAAGTCGGACAGCGTTTTTCCCTGCCATGCCATGATGCCGCCCTCCAGGTTGTATACGGTTTTTTCCGTTACCTCGGCCTCTGCCGTCAGAAAGGCGGCGGCCATGGAGCGGCCCCCTGAATGACAGTAAAACAGGAGGTCCCTGTCGGACGGAAGATTGAAAATATTGGGTTCCAGTTCGGGCAATGGCTGTAACCTGGCGCCGGGGATGTGCTTTTCCGCATATTCAAAGGCCTGCCGGACGTCAATAAGCAGGTAGTCCGATTCATGGTGCGCCTCAATGTAGGTTTTGAGTTCAGCCGCGCTTAGATTTTTCATTTTATCCAGTATCTCCTTTCAGGCTTTTCCGGTCATTCCAGCAGATCTGTTCTCAGCCGGTCCAATGTATTTGGGGAGACACCTGCACGGGTGGTCAGATAGCGAATTCCGGACCCATAGGCTTCACGGAGATGGGCAAACATCTTTTCGATACAATCCAGGGGTGCCGCGAAATAGGGGGCTATTTTTTCCGGCTCAACACCGTATGAACGGACCAGGTCGTAAAGATCGTCCAGGGCATCTGCAATAAACAGGTTGGAGAGCTGGTGATCCGCAACAATGGTTTCCTCGGGAATTCCGAGGGCAAGGAGCATCAGCGCAGCGGCAATGCCGGCCCGGTCCTTTCCGGCGGAGCAGTGAAACAGGATCGGCCTCGATTCAGGTTCTGCCAGTGTGTTGATGAATTTCCCCCAGGTTGCGGGAAAGTGGTCAATGGATTTGAGGTAGCCTTTGCGCATGAAATCCTCGGTGAACCATGAGGTGTCGCCGTTTTTAATTTTTTCAAACGCGGCGATACTGTCGATGCTCCCGTGGACCACCGGCAGGTGGAGGTAGGAGATGCCGGCATCGGGCGGCAGGCGGTCCGGTCTCGCGTTTGCTTCGTCCTCGGAGCGGAAGTCACAGACCAATCGGACCCTCATCCGTATCAATTGCCGTTGGGACGCTTCCTCGAGCCGTGAAAGATTGTCCGAGCGGTAAAGGACGCCTTTCTTTACCCGGCGCCCGTCCGATGCCCGGTATCCGCCAAGATCTCTCAAATTGAAAGTGCCTTCAAGGGGGATCCGCTGTCGTGCCGTAACGGCTTTAGGGTCGGGGGATTGATCTTCTTTTTGTATTGACATACCGTCTGCCGATTTCAGGGTTTACATTTAAAGCTCATGACTTATTATGTTAATATCCCATTTTCAAGGAGAAACGTATGGTTGAGAAACACATTGTTCCGGAAGAGCTTCGGGTATCGTACAAAAGGATGTTGAACCTTGCCCCCGATGAATTGTGCGATGATCCAAACTTTCAGCAAGCCATCCTGCTCTACCTCAAAATCGGCGGTGAAAAGCTGGCACGTCAACATATCAAGGTGGCCACCCAACCTTTTTGCGCAGAGTTTACCATCAAACAAAGGCCGGCCGAGGAGATCGTTGATGAAGAGGATGAGAACAAAGATGAGAACAAAGAGGGGGACGAAGAGAGGGATGATGACGGAGGGGAGGAATCCGAAACAGAAATCCCTGACGTTCCAAAGGAAGACTGAACGAACGGCATCCCCGCCCCCCGGCATGCCGGTTGACCCCACCCGCCGTATCGATCCTTGACCATGTTCGTACATGGTCATCCATCTTAGTCCCATGAGCCCAGGTTGACAACCATGACATCTTCCCTGATCGAAATGAGGGGTATCACCAAAACCTTTCCGGGTGTTGTGGCCAACGATACCATCGATCTTGAGATCCGATCCGGCGAGGTCCACACCCTGCTCGGAGAAAATGGTGCGGGGAAAACGACCCTGATGAAGATCCTTGCGGGTATGGTGGCGCCCGATAGCGGCACCATATGGGTTAACGGCCGGCGGGTGCGTATCCGTTCCCCTCATGATGCACTGAAGCTGGGCATCGGGATGGTGTACCAGCACTTTGCCCTCGTCCCCACCCTCAGCGTCCTCGAAAACGTCATTCTTGGTTTCGAGGGGGGGCTGTTTCTCAAAAGGGGATTGGCAGAAAAACGGCTGGCGAAAATTCTGGATCGGTTCCAATTGAACCTGGACCCGGACAGTATGGTACGTGATCTATCCGTGGGGGAGCGGCAGCGTGTTGAAATTGTAAAGACCCTCTATCGAAGATCCGAGGTGCTGGTCCTGGATGAGCCAACCTCAGTCCTTACCACTGTCGAATCCGAGGCCTTGTTCGGTACTCTGGCCTCCCTTTGCACCATGGGCAAAGCGGTGGTATTCATCACCCATAAGTTGAACGAAGCGCTGAAGGTGTCCCATCGCATCAGCATTTTGAAGCAAGGGGAAAAAGTCTCCGAAATGTCGGGGGACGCCTTGGGGCGCATGGGGAAACCTGAAAGTACCCGGCATATCCTGGAGGTGATGTTTGAAGGCGATCTTCCGCCCGAAAGCAGGCCGGCGGGAAAAAAGGTGATGTCCGATCCCGTGTTGGAGATGGATAAGGTGGTGTCCCGGGGTGATCAGGGGGGGGCGACGCTGGAAGAGATCTCTTTGAAGTTGCACAAGGGTGAGATTTTCGGTGTTGCCGGGGTGGACGGCAACGGTCAGAAGGAACTCGCTGAAACCATCGGAGGGCAGCGCGACATCGAATCTGGCCGGCTTTTTTTCAAAGGAGAGGAGATTACCGGTATCGGGGGGGCGGCAGCGCGTTGGGAACTCGGCATATCCTACATCACCGATGAGGGGATTTCAGAGGGTCTCGCCCCAGCCATGAGCCTTGCGGAAAATGCCATATTGCGTCGCTACCATCAGCGACCTTTTTCCAGATGGAAGGTGATCGACGATGAGGCAGTGAATCGATATGCCGATTGCCTCATCCGTGAGTTCGACATAAAGACGGCGGGCCCTTTCCAACAGGTTGATGTCATGAGTGGCGGCAACATTCAAAAACTGCTGCTGGCCAGGGAACTTTCCCTTTCTCCCGACGTGATCGTCTGTAACAAACCCACCCACGGGCTGGATGCCAAGACCACCCGCCAACTCAGGGAACGACTGGTGGAAGCGGCTCGCAGGGGGGCTGCGGTCCTGCTCATCTCTATGGATCTCGACGAGCTATCCCTCTGCGCGGATCGCATCGGCGTGTTGTACAGGGGTGAATTTGCAGGGGTTGTGGAAACCGCTTCCACCACCCAGGCGGAAATCGGCAGATTGATGCTCGGGGGCCGGGAATGAGGCGCGCATGAACCGGCACAGTGGTATGGCTCCCGCTTTAACCCCGGTGGCGTCGATACTCCTCGCCATGACCACCGGCGGAATCCTCCTTTATTTCCTCGGGAAAAATCCCTTAACACTCTATGCCCAGCTGTTTCTGCAAGGTATGGGCTCCGCTTTGGGCATCACCGAAACCGTCATCAAAATGGCCCCCATCCTCATCGTTTCTGCCGGATTGCTCTTGGCATTTTCAGCCGGATTGTGGAACCTGGGGGTCGAAGGGCAGTTTCTTGTGGGCGCCATGCTGGCGGGTTGGCTGGCCCCCATCCTGTTGCCTTATGTCAGCTTTTCGGTATATCTCGTGGCATTGATGGCAGCCGGGTTTCTGGGCGGGTTGGCCTGGGCTGTTTTGCCGGCCGTTTTAAAGGCCCGCTATGATCTGAACGAGATCATCACCACCCTGATGATGAACTATGTGGCGGTGAATTTCGTTTCTTATATGGTGAAAGGTCCCGCCAAGGATCCCACCGTGGTTCCGGCTCAGACCGTCCTGATTCCCCTGAGCCACCGCATGCCCATGATACCGTTCACCCGCATCCATATCGGATTGATCGCCGGTCTTCTCCTCATTGTCGGTATTCACTGGATGATACGGCGCACCACCCTTGGGTACACGACAAGGATCCTTTTCGCCAACAAGCAAGCGGCTGTTCACACAGGTATGCCCGTGGCGCGAATCACCCTGTGGACCCTTCTGGTGAGCGGCGGTTTGGCCGGCTTGGCCGGTGCCGGGGACGTACTGGCCATTAACGGTTTGTTTCAGGGGGGATGGAACCCTCATTATGGCATGGCCTGTATTCCCATCGTTTTCCTGGCTCGGCTCAACGGATGGGCGGTGATCCCTTTGGCCGGTTTTTTCTCCTTTTTGGCCGTGGGCGGAGAGTTCGTGGCCAGGGACCAGGGGGTCCCCATATATTTCATCCATGCACTGGAGGGCCTGATCCTGCTGTTTTTTGCAGCGGGTGAATATATCGACAACCGGGGGGGAGCCGAACAATGACAGAAGCCCTCTTTCAGGAAGCCCTCATCATGACAGTTCTGGCCTCCACCTTGCGGGGCTGCATGCCCATGCTTCTGGCCGCATTGGGAGAGACCTTTTCAGAATCATCGGGGATTTTGAACCTTGGCATCGAGGGGATGATGGTGGCCGGTGCGTTTTTCTCTTTTTTCGTGGGGCTTGAAACGGGGATCGTTTCTTTGGGGTTTGCGGCCGCTGTGCTGGTCGGCGCTGCCATGGGCCTTTTCGTTGGTTTTTTCGTAATTACGCTTCGGGCCAACCAGATCGTGGTGGGACTCGGCACAACCATTTTCGCCCATGCCGGCTGTAGCCTCATGCACCGGGTGATTTTCGGTAACCAGTTTCCCATTCTCTGGGGCGCCGGCACCACCTTTGAAATTCCGTTTCTCTCCGGCATCCCCTTCATAGGACAACCGGTGTTCAACCAGCACTGGCTCGTCTATATCGGTCTGTTGCTGGTGCCGCTTTTTTCCCTCATCCTTTTCAAAACCCGCCTGGGACTGCGCATCCGGGCCGTGGGCGAGACGCCCCTTGCAGCGGATGCATCCGGCGTCAACGTAGCTTTTACCCGTTATGTGGCCATCGTCATCGCCGGCATCATGGCAAGCCTCGGGGGGGCGTTTCTGGCCGTGGGAGACCTTGCTTTTTTCGTACCGGACATGGTTCAGGGGCGCGGCTATATCGCAATCGTGATCGTGATGCTGGGGCGGTGGAGCCCGGTACGCGTGTTTGGCTTTGCGCTTCTTTTCGGGTTTGCCATGTCGCTAACTAGTGCCTTGCAGGTTGCCGGCATCCGGATCAGCCCTGATTTAATCCTGCTTTTGCCCTACCTGGTGGTGATCGCATCACTGGTTTTTATTGCCCGATCTGCCGCGTTGCCGGCTTCGCTCTGCGTTCCATTCAAAAGGGGCCGACAGTAAAGAACCCGAAAGTGTTTTTGCTTGGCAACGGGCACAAAGTCGTATAAGCATGTCTCGTCGGAGCGAATCGATCCGGAGGAAAAGGCTCTTTCAAGCTAGGCCGGCAAGCCGGAATTTGAAATTTTAAATTCTGAATTGATGCATGCCGCCTATTTTTATTCAATAGACCTTTTCCGATTATCCACGTTTTTGCATGGATGTTTCTAATAAAGGGTCTAAATGCTAGATTTCATGAATGAGGTTACATATTCAGTTTAATTTTTTAAACCAACCACGGAGTTGAAAAGAAGGAGGTTGCCTTGAAAAGGACCGCACATATTTTGTTATTGGCTGCACTGATCTCGATAATATTTGCCGGAAGCGCTACAGCGGGGCAGAACGCACCTAAACTGGTCGGGCTCTGCCTGCCTGAAGCCGGGACCGATAAGGGATGGAACGAACAGGCCCGGGTGGGACTGGACAAAGTCGCCGAAAAGTACGGGTTTAAAGTGGCCCTGGCGGAAGCCCTGGGATATGGGGATATCAAACCCACCCTGCGGGATCTGGCGAAAAAGGGGTGCGAGCTGATCATTCCCCATGCTTCCGGCTGGCAGACCGTAGCGCCGGAGGTGGCGCGGGAAACCGGCGTGAAAGTGGCGACGGTGGAAAATCACAGGGATGTCACCCCGGGCCTCATCAGCGATGTGGACACGGAGGCCGGCCCCGGGGCCTACTTGGCCGGAATCCTTGCCGGGCGGATGACCCGCACCCAAATTGTCGGCATCGTGGTGTCCGACGAACCGCCCACCTGGAATCGGATGAGTGCCGCATTTGCGCAGGGGCTGAAATCTGTCAATCCGGATACCAGACTAATTTACAGTGTCATCGGGCAGGACGCTTATGCGGACGCAGCCGGCGGCAAACGGAATACCGAGGATCAGATCGCCGTGGGTGTCGATGTGGTGTTCGGCCAGGGGGATGGGTCCTCATTCGGGATGCTGCAGGCATGCTCCACCAAAAAGGCCAGAGACGGCGGCAAGGTCTGGTTCATCGACGTGATCGGAGACAAACGCGGCATCGATCGGGCCGACGTGCTGCTCAGTTCGGTCCTGTTCGATTTTTCGGTGGTGTATGATGAAATCATCCGGAGCATGATGGACGACAGCTTCGGGAAGCAGCATTGGGTTTCCGTCAAAAACAACGGGGTGTATCTCCTGGAGCCCAACAAAGCGGTTCCTCAAGCGGTAAGGATCGAAATCGAAACGGCTCGCAAAAAGATTCTCTCCGGTAAGATTCGGGTAAAGGATATCACCGAAGCCTCCGAACTGCACGACTATCTTTCCGCACTTTTCCCCAGATAAATCACCATTACTGCGGTACCCCCAACCAAAAAGGGTACCGCATTTTCCCTATCCGCGTACAGGAATGACATCGGCGTTCACTTTGGCTAGAGGTGAATTCCGAGACCCGCTTTTCATAAACCGCTTCATTTTTTGATAAAGTTGCCGATACAACTCTCGAAACGATCATTTTTCGGCTGAAGGACAGTCACTTACAGCAGAGTGGATGGCAGATGAAAAAAAACCGACATAAATATATCAGGAGCCGATGGCATATCTTCATCTTCCTTTTCCTGGTCCCAACCCCGGCATTTGCCGGCGGCGGTGCGAATGCGGATATCTCATGGTTCCTCCTCGTTGCCGGGCTTCTCGGAGGACTGGCCCTTTTTCTCTACGGGATGGAGAAGATGAGTGAAGGGATGAAGGTGGCGGCGGGCGACAAGATGCGGTCCATCCTTGCGGCGTTGACGGAAAACCGTGTGGTCGGGATGGTCGTCGGGGCTTTTGTCACATGCGTCATCCAGTCCAGCAGCGCCACCACCGTCATGCTGGTCAGTTTTGTACAGGCGGGACTGATGCGTTTCGTCAACACGC
>CAZWAE010000162.1:0-9133 GCA_964631805.1 uncultured Desulfobacteraceae bacterium
CGATGCTGATGGCAGCAGCCCAACCGAGGTTGTTGTATAGCTGGACATAGATCTCATTTGTAGCCTGGCTCAGGACAACCACCCAGTCAAGGCCCGGTATGTGTGCCCCGAGGCAAAAAAAAGCCTTCCCGTCCCGATGTTCGAACCATTCCACGGGTTCCGGAGAGGTACGGACCGCATTTAAGATCTCCGGTTTTTCGAGGGGCGGCGCCTTAACCACATTATCTATCTCGGGATGGCCGATGGTCCGGGCCGACGGATCGATGAGGTAGACCTGTCCGGTCCTGCCGACGCGGATCCCCTCCAGCACCTCCCACACCGATTTGAGGTCGAGGGTGCCGCAGAGCGCCGCCTCGATCTTCCCCAGGCGTTTTACCGGTACCGCCAGGTAGATCATCGGCAGGTTGTCCCTCCCGGCAACCACACGTGAGACAGCGGTCTCTCCGGACAGCGCTTTTTTTACGATACGACCCTGCTCGGCAATTTTGGCGGCATCCCCATCTGCCGATCCGGTCTTCTCCCCGCCGGCCTTTTTCAGCACAACCGCCTGGAACTTGGGTTTGGCATGTAAAAAGGCGGTGAGGGTCAGCTCCCTTTTCCACGCATCGGGCGACGTCGCCCGAAGGATCCAGGCCAGGCTCATAAGGTCGGTGCGGGCATTTTCCATATACTGCCGGATCTCTCCTGCGGATGCGTTCACGATGTTGCGGTAGTCTTCGGTGACAGACCTGCGGAAATGGGTGTAGTTGGTCCATGAGATCACCACGCCGGTCACGATCACGCAGAGAATTCCGAAGGGCAGGATGAATTTCAAAAAACGATTCAGGATTTTGGTTTTGCGGGGTTCTGTCATACCTTCTATTAATCAATGTCATAGTATTGTTTGTCAACCGGCAAGTTACTGAATGGTAGCGTACTGCAATCGGTAGATGCCTTCGTAGGTCAAAGAAAAGGGCTGTATGGGCGTGATCCGGCGGGACATGACATCAATGGCGGTTTTGTGGAACAGAAAGGAACCCGGTTGGAGATCGCAGATGAGAGCATCGAGCCTGTGGAGTAGCACCTTTTGCTGTTCAGGGTCACTTTGGGAGAGCACTTTTTCCCCAAGAACCGACACCTCTGGATGGTTGAATGCTTGTCCGCCGGTTTCTTTTTCTGGAGCATTAACCCATATACCGCCAATCTTCTCCGGCATTCTGTAAACGCCCTGTAATTCAATTAATACGGCCTGATATGCATCACCCTGATGAAGCATCTTCATTAACACCTCATGGGTGACCGGGTTCAGATGGGTTTTTATCCCCACCTCGGCAAGATTGAGCTTGATATAATTCGCCACACGCCTTTCAAGCATATTCCCCGCCACATGATCTATGGTGAACTCAAAAGATCGGCCGTTCCGAGTCAGAAGTCCATCCGGTGTATTTCGGGACCATCCTGCCTCATGAAACAGAGCGAGGCTCTTTTCCGGGTCGTAAGGGAGCGGTACCACTTCAGGGTTGTGAAAGGGCGAACCCACACCCATGGAACCGTTCGCCACCTCACCGAAACCACCCAGTATATGGGTAACCATGTATTCCCGGTCGATGGCATGGGTGAGCGCCCACCTTACCCTATCATCGGCAAATAGGGAGGCTTTGGTGTTGTACAGCAGGATGGAATACGCTCGGAGTGGATACCGATCGAAGTGAAATTTGTCAGCGATATTGCCCATGATTTCATAGTTCCACGGTACAATCTCCCTTATGATATCGGTCTCTCCGCGCAGCAACCTTGTCCAGGACGTTTCCTTTTCCGGCCCATAATAAAAAACCACGCGATCGATAGCCGGGCGTCCGCCATGGTAGGAAGGGTTGGCCTCTAAAGTGACCTCTTTATGGCCTTTCCTTGCGTGAAACCGAAAGGGCCCGGACCCGATGGGGCCATTTATCCAATCCATCTTCTCCTTTCCCGGCTTGGGGAAAACTTCATAATCCCATATTTTGATAGGCAAATCGGGGGTATGTTTTTTTAAGCGAATCCGGATAACCGTGTCGGAAACAGGCTCAATCCGATCTATGGTATCCGAGAGATCGCGAGGGTATTTCGTAAAAAACTGCCCCAGGGAGTATTTGACATCCGCAGAGGTCACCACCTCTCCGTTGTGGAACCGGGCGTCAGGGTTTAACCGGAAGGTCCAGGTTAGATCGTCCCGGTTGTAACGCCATTCTGTTGCCAGGTCTGATTTAAGGTTTCCCTCGGCATCCGGGACGAACAGGTAGCTGTAAAGCAGAGGGAAAATATGGGTCGCCCCCCCGGTTATATCTCCCAGAGGTTCCAGCGTCCCGAGTTGTGCGTTCACGTCATACCGCAGGGTGTTGCCGATTTTTATTTCCGTGTCCGGTGCGTTTTGCGCGGGACCGTCACAGGAAGCCATGAGAAGCATCAACATCCCAAGAAGGAAAGAGGTACTGGCCGCAGTAAAAAAGCGTTCAATTTTACCCGTTTGCATTTTCAGCTCGAATCGGACGAAAGTTTGATGCATCAATACAGCAGTTCATCATATTCCGAATCTGCGCGGTGCTTCAATAGATAAAAGCCCTGCAGCATAGGAGTGATCAGGGGGGAATTCCAGTAATCGGTGGTTTGAAAGGCTTGACCCTTAGAAAGTGTATTGAACACCCGTTTCAGGTCACGGGACCGGACCACCGGGCTCCATTTTCGGAGTCCTTTTTTTCTGTTTAATATACTACCGCAGAATGGGCCATTCCGTGAAAAAACACCCGCTATCCGCAACTCAAAATGTGACCCAATCGTTTCCCCCGAAAAGCCAGCAGCGGCAGGGCGACGGCCAGAAAAACCACCGCCCCGCCAATAAACAGGGTTGCAGGACCCCGCCATGCGATGCAAAGGGCGGTGAGCATCATGGCGCCAAGGTAGACTGCCCCTTTGTACGCATTGAGCAGCGCCATCACCCCGGTAACACGGGCAGCGGGACTTGCCTGCTGGATCAGGCTTTCCAGGAGGATATGGATAAAGGTGGAGCAGCACCCGGACACAAACATGATTGCAGCGGTCTCAGTGGCGGTACGGGCAAATCCAAGGGCGAAAAGGGCGGCGCCGATTCCCAGCACCATCCCGATCAGCATCGTCCGGTATCCGACCAGGGAGAATACCCTGGAGAGCAGGAAGGTGGCCAGGCACGCCCCCGCCTGGAAGCAGGACATGACCACCCCCCAGTCGGCGATCCCCTTTTCAAAGCTGGCCTTGAACAGGGCGGGCAGCCCAAGGCACTGCATGCCGCCGGCAAACAGCACCACCCCGAGAATGGCGAAACAGAGCACCATCAGGGACTTCCGGTCCCCGGACAGGCCCGTGCTTGTCCACGAAACGCCGTCTTTCCTCCTGCCGGCACCGGTTTCAGGAACGCCACCTGATGTTTCCGTGGACGGCAGGAGGGTAAAGGCAGCGGCAGAAAGAAAAAACAGGAGGCCCGACAGAAATAGGGCGATTCCGTTTCCATAGAATGCTATAAGCGAACCGATGAAAAAAGGACCGAGGACCTGCCCGAAAAGCGCCACCCGCTCGTTCAGGGCATTAAAGGCGATCAACCCGTTTTTGGGGATGATCTTGGGGATGATGGACTGCCGCCCGATGAGGAAAAAAAGCGCCCCCACGGTCACGGCAACGTAGGTGGCAAGGGTCATCCATCTAGCCTCGATGAAGACCAGCGCCAATGAGAGGACCGCCATTAAGACGCCGGTGGCGGTCAGCACGTTTTTCTCCCCGGCACGGACCATGGCAAATCCCACCACGGGGCTTAAGAAGATGGCCGGTGCCTGCTCGATGAAGCAGAGGGTGAAAAGGTTGTACAGCCCTTCCGCGGCCTCGAAAAAAACCATGTTCAGGACGCTTAAGCCAACGAACTGCCTGGCCAGGTCAAAGCAGCATTCGGCGGCGATGATCTGATATCGGGTAGTTAAAGGCATCATATCTTCTTCCCTCCGGAATACGCTCCCTCTTTTTGGAACCCTTTTTTTTCAACCCAATGCAGAGAGATCCGTCTGGAATAGAATCCGGACGGATCTCTTCGAAAAAAAGATTCAATGTGTCAACCGGCATTGGCACCCTCTTCAGCCAGGGAGGCCAGCGCCTTTTTTTCCATCCAGTGTTCCGTCATGATGCGCAGGGTGTCGTAGTTGCAGTACACAGCGTTGAAATCGCCGGTTTTCGTCTGGGCCTGGAGGCGACAGCCGCCGCCGCACAGGGGCAGCAGTTCGCAGGCGGTCCGGCACCGGCGGGGCAACCGGCGCTCGATGAGGGCCGACTCGGCCAGGAAATCGACGCCGGTGAAGACATTCCCGTAGGTCAGCTCTCCCCCCTGAAGCGACGGGCAGGGGATGATGGACCCGTCGGTATCGATGACAAAGGTGCTTTCAAAGTCGGCCATGCAGCCGCTGCGGGGCGGCCGGTCGTACTCCGGGAATCCCCGTTTGTGGGCCTCTTCCAGGAGATAAAGGTGGATGTCGATGTTCCCGCCCGCCTTGAACGGCGTGTCGCGCCGGGTTTCCATGATGTGGGTAAAGGCGACCTCTTTGATGGGGATGCCGCGCTGCGCCAGCTCGTCCAGCATCTCCGGAATGATCCGGTAATCCGCCGCACCGGCGTCGTACTGACACTCGACCCCCACCGGCACCATACGGGCCACCTTTTCCAGATGCTTTAAAATGATCGCATAGGGATTGTCGTGGTCCACGCAGGGCCGCAGCCGGTTGTGGAGCGGTGCGGGCCCGGCCAGGCTCACCCGGATGTGGTCGAGGCCGAATGTGAGAAGAGAATCGACAACTTCGGGAAAGAGCCGGGTGCCGTTGGAGGTGATGGAAAAGCTGTAGTCGATCCCCCTTTCCCGGCAGTAAAGCTGCCGCGCCCGGGCGGCCTGGAGAATGATGCCGGGGGCCAGCATCGGTTCCCCCCCGGAAAAATCGTCGTGGACCGATTCCGGCGACTTTTCATCGATCTGTTCAAATACGAACCGGTTGGCCGCCCGGACGGTTTCCGGGGTCATGATTTTGGCCTCCGCGTCGATGACGCAGTAGGTGCAGCGGTTGTTGCAGATCCGCGTGACCAGGGTCTTGAACCTGAGAAAGGCCTGCTGGTAATTGTGCCGGGCTCGCCATCGCCGGTAGGCGGGGGTTTCGTCTGCGCCTTTTTCTATTAAGATGCCGCTGCCATACAGCTCCTTTGCGATATCCGGGTCCGTATCGGGGGCGCCGGGGTCCAGAAGGGAATGCCACTGGTGATCCGGTATGGTGTAAAACGCTTCGGTGATGGTATGAAACAGGCTCACGGCGGTCTCCCCGTTGTGAGTGAACTGTTTTTCGAGAACGTAACGGGACAGGGTATGGGGGTTCATATCTATTCTCCTTTGGCGGTTGTTCGCCGGTTTTATGGTTAAAATGACTTCAGGTGTCCGTCCGGAAATGGCGCGAGCAGAATCATCAGCCTCACGATGGAAGGGGTATCGGGGCGCGGAACTGGGCGGAAAAACCATTTGTGGATGGAACGCGTTATAGGCAAACGGATCTATATCTTATTCGGACCGTTTGCCGGCCGGTTGCGGGATGGGGAAACGGGGGGCTGAAGGGTGGGCACCGGCACTGGGCCGGCGGGCCGTTCATCCTCCAACACCCCGGATCCGTTGGGCCCGGGTAAACTGGTCTCACCCGGGTGGTGGGTGTTGTCTTGGGTCATCATTCCCCGGGAGTGCGCACTCCCGGGAAATGGGTTTTTCCGCTAGTTGCGGGCAGTGGGACCGCTGTAGCAACAGGGCATGGCCTGCTTCCGGGCGTTCCAGGTCCCTTTTTCAATTCTTTTAAAAGCCATGACGACCTCCTTGAAGATTTGAGGGTTATGGTTTGTCTCCAGCCGATCCGTCCGGACTTGCCATAATAACAGAGCACGATGCATGCCAAGGATGAGGCTTTTGTTCTCTATTTGTATCCTGTTGATTTAAAAGTATTTTTTTGGCAAGAAAAGTAGAAGGAAAACTATGTTCGAACATGGCGAAAGGAAGGTTCGAACCTCAAACGCCCAGTTCAAACATGGAAGGGATCAGCGTTCTCAATCGGTCGTCAGATTTTTTGCACCTTCGAATTATTTCCGCAGGATGGCGGCGTGCTGTAGTCGGTAGATTCCTTCGTAAGTTAAAGAAAAAGAGGAGGGCAGTTTGACACGGCGCGACATGACGTCGATGGCTGTTTTGTGGAATAGAAAAGTAACGGGTTGTAGGTCGGCGATCAGCGCGTCGATCCGGTGAAAAATAACTTTTTGCTGTTCAGGGTCTTTTTGAAACAAAGCTTTGGTTGAAAGAGCCGACACTTCGGGATGATCAAAAATATATCCTTCGGCAGACTCCACAGGTGATGAACCCCACAGGCCACTAAGTTTTTCCGGGTTATTATATATCCCGGTAAATTCGGTTAATATAGCCTGAAATGCTTTACCTATATGGTATTTATTCATTAGCTTCAGATCTGGAATCGGTTCCAGATAGGTCTTTATCCCCACTTCGCCAAAACAGAGCTGGATATAACGAACCACGCTCTCCTCAACACCATAACCCTTCATATAGTTGATTGTGAATTCAAACCGCCTACCATCATGATACAGCAATCCATCCTTTTCATTTATTAACCACCCGCTCGAACGAAATAGATCGAGGCTTTTTTTCGGGTCATAGGCAAGCGGCACCACCTCCGGGTTATGAAAGGGCGAGCCCACACCCATAGGGCCATGGGCCACCTCGCCGTACCCGTTTAAGATATGCTCCACTATATATTCTCGGTCGATGGCATGGGTCAGCGCCCGTCGGACACGAACATCTTCAAAGAGGGGGTCATGAGTATTGTAGAGCAGGATTGTGTAGTGGCGAAGCAAATAGCGGTTGAAGTAAAATTTGTCCGCGATGTTGTCCATAATCCGGTAGTTCCTCGGGGTAATCTCGGGAATGATATCTGTCTCCCCGCGCAATAGCCGGGTCCAGGATTTTTCCTTTCGCGGAACATAATAGAAGATCATGCGGTCTATGGCAGGACGCCCGCCGTAATAGTCGGGATTAGCTGAAAGAAAGATCCTGTCCTGGCCTTCCCTTGTTTGAAACATGAAGGGGCCGGATCCGACAGGACGATTGACCCAATCGATCTTCTCGTCCCCCGGTTCGGGAAAAATTTCAAAATCCCAGATCTTCCCCGGCAGATCCGCGGCCTCTTTTTTTAGGTGAATCCGGACTATCTTATCGGAAACGGGATCGAGACGGTCAATTATGCCTTTCAGGTCGCGGGGATAAGCTGCCAGGTATCGCTCCAGGGAATATTTGACATCTCTGGCGGTCACCGCGTTTCCGTTGTGAAAACTGGCGTCTGGCCGCAACCAGATGGTCCAGGTCAGGTCATCGGTATCGTAACGCCATTCCGTTGCCAGGTCCGGCATAAGCGTCCCGTTTTCATCGGGGACAAAGAGGTAGCTGTACAACAGGGGGAAAATGTAGGTGGCTCCCCCGGTTACATTGTTTAGAGGATCAAGCGTATCAATGTGGAAGTTCACATCATACCGCAGGGTGTTGTCGAATTCTCCGGCAGGTTTCTCCGCGTTTCGCCCCGAGCCGTTGCAGGCCCAGAGGAGCAGCAGGCACACTGCCCAAAGGAAAACATATCCGGCCGCACGAAAGAGACGTTCAATACCGCTTTTTTGCATTTTGAGTCCGGATCGGATAAGGGTTTCAGGGTTCAACGCGACAAACCACCATATCCCAATTTCGAAGCGCTGTTCAATCGGATAATGCAATGCGGCATCAAGGTGCGGATATCAGGACCATCGGGCTCCCGTTTGAAGCGGTTGCCGGCCGGGTGAGGGCCTTCATTCCCGGCGAAGGGTTTGAGAGGGACTTCTCCTCATTCCGTTCAATTCAGGACAGCGTCATCCCACAACCGCTTTAGAAAATCCCTTGCGGGGAGCACATGAACATTGTCCCAATGAGCCTCGCGGTCGCCCAGATAGACTCCATAGCACGCGATCAGACGCTTTCCCAGTTCCGATTGCATGCGGTGCAGGCTGCGGTTAAATCGTTTCTCCCAACGGGTGGATGCCTTGAACTCGGCGGCAACGAATCCTTGGGCCGTCTCACAAAGGAAGTCGACTTCAACACCATCATAATTCCGCCAGAAATGGATCCCATAGTGACGCTTTGTGTAGGATAAAAATGCCCGGATTTCACCAAGCAGAAGTGTTTCCAGTAAGGGACCGCTTTCCTCCTGGGTTGGCGGATAGGCAATCCTTCCGGAAAGCGCACGCGCGACACCCGAATCGAAGAGGTAGAACTTGGGGTGTTGAACTTGTTTTGTGCGGCGTTTCAATTTCCAGGGCTCGACCCAGTAGCCGATCAGGGTGTCCACCAGAACGCTGAAGTAGTTCTGCACCGTTTGGCGGCTGACAGCAGCGTCACGGGCAATACCGGCTACGTTGGTCACCTGGCCGTTCTGCCTGGCGGCAACTTCCAGAAACCGTGCAAAATGACCGATGTTCCGGGTCAACGCCTCGGCCCTGATCTCTTCTTGCAGGTATGTCTCCGCATAGGTGAAAAGGTAGGCCACAGGATCTTCACCCAAAACAGCCATGGGCAGCGTACCGTTCACAATCGCCTTGGAAACCTGGAAATCGGATCCCAGCTCTGCCGACACAAAGGGAAACATGTGGGTCATGATCGCCCGGCCGGCAAGCAGATTTGTGCCGCCGCGACGCAACTTACGGGCGCTGGAACCCGACAGGACAAAACGCAGTTCCCTGTTCTCAATCAACCGATGCACCTCATCAAGCAGTGCGGGAACTTTCTGCACCTCATCAATGACGATCCAGCGTTCAGCGGGGAGGGATTGCAGCTCTCGATAGAGCATTTCGGGCTCCCTGCTGAGCCTCAGCGATTCGGAAGTGTTTAGAAGATCATAGATGACCGCATCTCTGAAGTGATGCTGAATCCAGGTGGACTTTCCGGTACCTCGCGGTCCCAGAAGCAGTATGGACCCGGTGGGCTTTTCCAGTAATCTTTTGATCATAGTTGGCATTTTTACCGAAAAAATGCCATGTGTCAAACCATTTTTAC
>CAZWAE010000163.1:0-7201 GCA_964631805.1 uncultured Desulfobacteraceae bacterium
AGTTAAATCATGGCGCCCGACGCCGATATCGCGGAAAAAGACCATTTATGGATGGACACTATCTCCATGCATCAGGAATTGATCATCCCGGCCACCTCTTCAGTGTAATCCCCATTGGGTTGATAAATGGCAAGTTGGGGGGATACCTCGACACCCGGCTTGCCTCCCGCCACACCTTCCACAATCACACGTTTCGCATTCGCTCCCCGGATCGAATGAACCGTTCTCATCCTTTTGGGCTCGATACCCGCGTTTCGCATCTGAGTGAACAGATCGGTCAACCGCTCCGCCGGATATACGGTGACAAATTTTCCACCCCTTCTTAACATCCGGTGTGCCGTCGATACAATATCCCCAAGGGTAGCCAGGATTTCATGCCTTGAAATCGCCCTTTGCCGGTTCGGATTGATTCTGCCGGATCGGTTTTTCCGGTAGGGCGGGTTCGTGATGACCCAGTTTACCGATTCCCGGATATCCGGGGTGGGAAGTGTTTTCAGATCCCGACAGAAAACGGTAATTCGGTCGGACATCCGGTTTGCCCGCACATTCTGCTTTGCCATATCCGCCATTTCCGGCTGCACCTCAACAGCGGTGATGGCAAGATCAGGGTGGCGATAGGCAAGAATCAGGGACACGATGCCGCATCCGGTTCCCAATTCCAGTATTCTGTCCCCCGGTTTCGGCCGGATATGAGCGGCAAGCAGAACGGCATCGATTGAAAAACGATATCCGGATTGCGTTTGTCTCACCTGAATTCGGCCATTCAGGAATGTATCGGATGTATCACTCCCCATGCGAAACAAGCTCCATGTCTTGCATCCTAAACCGGGCCGATCTTGAATTTGATATCCTTCACCAACGGTTTGCCCAGGGTTTTGTTTATTTTCTGAATCAGTTCCGGTTTTAGAAATTGCAGGTGATGGATCCAGGCAGGGCTTTCGACATGCACCAAAATCAGATCTCCCTTAAAAGCGGCGGGTCGTGCATTCTCCGCGATCATACTTCCCGCAATATCATCCCAGACATCCCAGATCTTAACCAACTCCGTATCGGGTTTGCGGCGGCAGGATTTCAAAAGTCCGGGAAGAATGGTGCCGATGTGCACAACCTTATTTTGTTTTTTCCCCTTCATCGTCACTCCACCCACAACCCATCGGTTCCCTTCTAATGCCAATCCTGCCGCGGGTTGCTGTTTTTGCTTTTTACTTGACTTGAACCAGCTGTTGACTTACATTTTTCCGGATATACCATTTTGGTAATTGTCTTCTAGCAGGAATAAAACTGTTGGACAAGTTAAAAACTTCAACCACGGGAAAACCATGAGCTGGGATTGGGAAAAGCTGAAAGATCAGCAACAACGGAAAGGCGGAGGGACTCCGCCACCTCAGTTAGATGAGATTGTCAAACAATTTAAAAAGTTCAAGTTGCCGGGGGGGCCCATCGCCATACTCATCCTCGTGGTGGTGTTCTTCGGATCGTCCACCTTTTATACTGTGGGGGTTGACGAGGTCGGGGTGGTCCAGCGATTTGGAAAATATGTGCGGACCAGCCAGCCCGGACTCAGCTTCAAGCTTCCCTCGGGAATCGAAAAGGTGACAAAGGTCAAGGTGCGCCGTGTCTACAAAGAGGAGTTCGGGTTCCGATCCGTACGACCCGATGCGCGGGATCGTTTTCGCTCGGACGGTGACACATCCAACGTGTCCTTGATGCTGACCGGGGACCTGAACGTGGCGTTGGTGCCATGGATCGTTCAATACCGTATCAAGGACCCCTACAATTTCCTCTTCAAGGTCCGGGATGTCCGGCGTCTCCTGGTGGACCTGTCTGAAGCTGCCATGCGACTGGTGGTGGGGGATCGCAGTATCAACGAGGTGATCAGCAAACGCGAAGAGATCGCCATCGATGCAAAAAATGCCCTGCAGATCGAACTGGACAAAGCGGAAGCCGGCATCAGCATCCAAACCATCGAAATGAAAAAAACCAACGTCCCCGGACCGGTGCAGCCCTCTTTTAACGAGGTCAACCAGGCGACACAGGAAAAGGAAAAGGTGATCTACCAGGCCCGGGAGGATTACAACAAAGCCATACCGGCGGCACTGGGCGAGGCGGAACGGACGGTCAAGGCGGCAGAGGGCTTTGCCCTGGACAGGGTCAACCGCGCCAAGGGTGATGCGGCCAGATTCAAATCCCTTTATGCCGAATATGCCAAAGCAAAGGATATCACCAAAAGAAGGCTTTATCTCGAAATGCTTCAGGAGGTTTTTCCGAAACTGAGCCATAAGTACATCATCGACTCAAGTCAGAAAAGCCTTCTGCCCTTTCTCAATCTCGGAAACAAGGAAATGATAAAATAATGAAACCCAAAGGCATGATTTTTCTCATCGTTGCCATCGCCATAGGGGTCGTGCTCTACGCCTCGGCCTATATCGTGGATGAGACCGAACAGGTCGTGGTTACACAATTCGGCAAGGTGGTCGGAATCCCCAAGAATAGCCCCGGCCTCTATTTCAAAATTCCCGGCATCCAGCACGCAACCTACTTTCCCAAAAACCTCCTGCACTGGGACGGTGACCCGGGACAGATTCCGACCCTCGACAAAACCTACATATGGGTGGACACGTTTGCCAGATGGCGTATCATCGATCCCATTAAGTTTTTCCAGACCGTAAACAACACGACAAGAGCACAGGGACGGCTGGACGACATTATCGATCCCGCCGTCAGGAACTTCATCACCTCCTACCAGCTTATCGAATCGGTCCGAAGAACCGACAGGGCAATGGATACCTTTGAGGCGGGTATTGACGTAGAGACAGAAGCCGAAAAAGACACCAGGACGCTGTACTCGGTTTCAACCGGCAGAGAAAAAATTACGAAGATGATTATGGAGCAGGCCCAGCCCAAATTGACGCCGTTTGGCATCGAGATTGTGGATGTCAAAATCAAACGGATCAACTATGTTGAAGAGGTCAGGAAATCGGTTTATGGGCGCATGGTGGCCGAGAGAAAACAGATTGCGGAAAAATTCCGCTCCGAAGGCCAGGGGGAAGCCCGCAAAATCCTCGGTGAAAAGGAGAGGGAATTAAAACGGATCACCTCCGAGGCGTATCGCAAAGCCCAGGAGATCAAGGGGCGGGCGGAAGCCGAGGCAACCAAGCTGTATGCGGATGCATTCGGCATGGATCCGGAATTCTATTCTTTTAGCCGAACACTGGATATATACAGTACGACCCTTGATCAAAACAGCGACCTGGTTCTTTCCACCGATTCAGAGTTTTTAAAATACCTCAAGGGATACACTCCGGCAACGGAAAGCAACTAAAAAAGCACCGGAACCTTTGAAAAGCTTCGGTGCTTTTGATCACGTTAGGAATTCAGGGAAGTTATTTGCCCTTCCGTCTCTGATGACGGGTTCGCGCCAAAAGTTTCCGGTGCTTGTGCTTTCTCATTTTCTTGCGTCGTTTTTTAACTACACTACCCAACAGATCACCTCCTGTCATATTCTCATAGTTTATGATTCGGATATTAGAATTTGTTTAGATACCACCAAATCAAATCGTTTGTCTACAATTATTTTTAGTGTTGCATCTTCATGGAAAAATTAAAAACATTCACCCCGGACCATATAAAAACGGTGGACAACGCCGTGGTGATGTCCGAGGAACTGGTCAGCAACGCCTATAAAATGTCAACCGGCCAGTGGCTTCGGGGAAAATACGATGTCAAGACTTTAAGCGATCTGACGCCGCATGAAATTGTAGACGGCCCGTTTGCGCAACTCATTCGTTATGAAGGACAGCGAAAGGACAGTGCCCTGGGATCCGCCACCTATGATCTCTATAAAATTTGTCTCCAGGACCACTCGATTCTTTTCGCTCTGGAGCAATATCCGGAAATCACCCTTATGCCCTTTACTCTTTATGTGGTCATTCACGAACTGGTGCATATCGTTCGATTCAGCATGTTCGTACAAAACTTCGACGCATCGGAAAAAGAGATGATGGCGGAAGAGAAACGCGTTCACAGCAAAACCCACGACATTCTGGCGGATGTCCGTATTTCAGGCCTGGAAAAGGTCCTGGATTTTTTCAACCAGTGGCGTGAACCTTTCGGCGAACTCCGTGTTTATTAAAAAAATGACACTGTTGCAAAGGTTCTTGACAAGTCTGAAAGATGCTCTATATTAAGCCAGTTTCAATTTGGGGTGATGGAAAATCATACTTGAGGGGTCTTGATATTTAAGACGATTTGATCAACAAGGAGCTAGGGTATGCCGATTTACGAGTATGAATGTGAACAGTGCGGAAAAGTTGCAGAGGCTTTCCAGAAGTTTTCGGACAAACCTCTCCGAAAATGCCATCACTGTTCCGGAAAGCTGCACAAGCTTATTTCCCAAAGCAGTTTCCATCTTAAAGGATCCGGATGGTATGTGACCGACTACGCTGGTAAGAAATCCGGGGCCTCCACTCCTTCGAAGGAAAAAGGAGCCGCCGAAAAACCGACGAAAACAGCAAAAACGGCAACTTCCGATTCCGAAAAATCAGACTAACCCGCCTTGAGAAAACAGTGGGATCTCACCAGTCCGTCTCATTATGAAAATGAGCCGGAGCATGGAAATCTCGACGCAAGGGCCGGGTGGCAGCAAAATAATTACCCGATCAAAACAAATTGAAGCCGCATTCCCTTTACAAATTGAAATGTATGGTTATTATTTCAGTTTAAAATGACCTGATAACCGTATAAGCCGTGTAATTCATTACCAAATTTATTAGCACAAATACAGTTTTGGCATAAAATAGTTAGAAAGTTTTTTTCTAAAAAAGGATGGCAATGACATAGCGGCCATCTTTAAAACACTACTCTTATTAACCCAAGATTAAGAAAGAAAAGGAGAGTTGAAACCATGAAACTAAGACCTTTGCAGGATCGGATTCTGGTGCAGCGTGTCGAAGAAGCAGAAAAAACAAAGGGAGGCATTATTATTCCCGATTCGGCCAAAGAGAAACCGGCCGAAGGCAAAGTGGTTGCCGTGGGTAACGGCAAGCTTGCCGACGACGGCAAACGGGTTCCTTTGGAAGTCAAAAAGGGTGACCGGATTCTGTTTGGGAAATACAGCGGTACCGAGGTAAAAATTGAGGGTGAGGATTACCTGATCATGCGTGAAGACGACGTTCTGGGTATCATTGGATAAACAAACCGGATAGCGACTTAACCACACGATCTTAAATAAAAGGATCGTTCATCGTTTTTGAATGGAGGAATCAAGATGGCTAAAGTAATCAAATATGACATGAAGGCACGTGAATCCATGCTAAACGGCGTTAAAACCCTTGCAGATGCCGTAGTGGTCACTTTGGGTCCCAAGGGACGAAACGTTGTAATCGACAAATCCTGGGGCTCCCCCACGGTTACCAAGGACGGCGTCACCGTGGCCAAGGAGATCGAACTGGAAGACAAATTTGAGAACATGGGCGCACAGATGGTCAAGGAAGTCGCCAGCAAGACCAGCGACATGGCCGGCGACGGCACCACCACCGCCACCGTGCTTGCCCGCGGTATTTATGAGGAAGGCCAGAAACTGGTTGCCGCCGGCAACAATCCCATGGCCATCAAACTCGGTATCGAGGCAGCGGTGGACTCAGCGGTCAAAGAGCTTCAAAAAATGAGCAAACCGACCAAGGACCAGCGCGAAATCGCCCAGGTCGGCACCATTTCGGCAAACAACGATGCCACTATCGGCAACATCATTGCAGAAGCCATGAACAAGGTTGGAAAAGAGGGTGTTATCACCGTTGAGGAAGCAAAATCAATGGATACCACCCTGGACGTGGTAGAGGGTATGCAGTTTGATCGCGGTTACCTCTCCCCCTACTTCGTCACCGATCCGGATAAAATGGTCGTCTCACTCGACGATCCTTATATTCTCATCAACGAGAAAAAAATCAGCAACATGAAAGATCTTCTCCCTGTCCTCGAGCAGGTGGCCAAAATGGGGAAACCCCTGATGATCATTGCAGAGGATGTGGACGGTGAAGCCCTGGCAACGCTTGTTGTGAACAAACTGAGAGGCACTCTCCAGGTAGCAGCCGTCAAAGCTCCCGGTTTCGGTGACAGAAGAAAAGCGATGCTCGAAGATATCGCCATTCTCACCGGCGGCCAGATGGTATCAGAAGATCTGGGCATCAAACTTGAAAACATCGCACTGAACGATCTCGGAAAAGCCAAACGTATTGCCATCGACAAGGACAACACCACCATCGTTGACGGTGCCGGCGCCCGTTCGGCGTTAGAGGGCCGGGTCAAGCAGATCCGGGCACAGATCGATGAGACCTCTTCGGACTACGACCGGGAAAAGCTGCAGGAACGCCTGGCCAAACTGATTGGCGGCGTGGCCGTCATCAATGTCGGTGCAGCCACCGAGACCGAGATGAAAGAGAAAAAAGCCCGGGTCGAGGATGCTCTGAACGCCACCCGTGCAGCTGTTGAAGAGGGTATCGTCCCCGGTGGCGGAGTTGCACTGGTTCGTTGCCTGGAGACCCTCGGCAAAGTCAGAATCAAGGCGGAGCAGAAGCTCGGCGTCAAGGTCGTGATGCGCGCCATTGAAGAGCCGGTACGCCAGATCGCCAACAATGCAGGCGCTGAGGGATCCGTCGTGATCGACAAGGTCAGAAACGGAGAAGGTTCCTACGGTTACAATGCCGCCACGGATAACTACGAGGATCTTTTGAAAGCCGGTGTTATCGATCCCACCAAAGTGGTGCGTTTCGCGCTGCAGAACGCCGCCAGTGTGGCATCCCTGATGCTGACCACCGAAGCGATGGTTGCGGACAAACCGGAAGAGAAAGAAGCCGCGCCGGCCATGCCTCCGGGAGGCGGAATGGGCGGAATGGGTGGAATGGGTGGAATGATGTAACCCTTCTTCCATAAGCTTTCAATAAAACCCCCGTGTCTGGCACGGGGGTTTTTTTTATCTCCATCCACCTGCCGAAGATGACCCGTTTCGTAACCCCTGTGTTGCGCCGGATACTTGATCCTGGATACTTGCTTCTGGATAGGTGTTTCCGGATGACAGAGGGCCGGAGAGATAGAAAATCCCCCAAATATTCTGCAAATTGTGTTGAACGCCCCGAAAAGCTTGACAAATCAATCCGATGCAGGCTACTAGAGAGTAATAAAAGTAGATTCAAAACTCTTCCACAAT
>CAZWAE010000163.1:7301-9124 GCA_964631805.1 uncultured Desulfobacteraceae bacterium
GGGGAATGCTATGAATACCAGCCAAACGCGCCTTTCAACTGATCGCCGTATTCTCACATCCCATACGGTAAAACGTGTGACCATCCGAATCTTTAAAACCTGTCTTCTCTTGGCCTTGCTTTTTATCCTTCCGATCCATCTTATGGCCGCAGAAAAAAGGATCGAACATGAAACCGGTTTTTATTATACCGTTAAAAAGGGCGATACCCTGTGGGACCTGTCGGAGCGATTTGCAGACTCCCCATGGTTGTGGCCTGATCTATGGGGGAAAAACGACCAAATTGCCAATCCTCACTGGATCTATCCTGGAGAGCGAATCCGCCTCTATTTGAAAAGCGGGGTGAAAAACATAGATGAGGTCGTCAAAAAAGATATTGCCGTCGCCTCGGTGGAGCCGGAAAAGGAACCGCCCTATTTCTATTACAGTGCCATGGACACCATCAGCTTTCTAAAGAGAACGCCCATACCGGTCAGCGGTATCATTTACAAAGGGTCCAAAGATGACATATTGCTCGGGACCGGGGACAGAATCTATATTCGTGGAGAGGGTAACGCCGCTTTCAGGCGCGGCAGCCGGTACACCGCGTTTCGCAAATTAAAAGTTGAGAAAATTCGTAGTATCGGTAATTTCAATGGTTATCAATACTACCCGACCGGAGTCGTGGAGATAACGGGAGAGGAATCCGGGATCATCATGGCACAAGTCGTACGCTCATACCGGACCATTGAGGTTGGAAACATTCTCCTGCCGTATGAGAAACGTTCCGGAAAAATCGTATTGACAGAGAGTGTGGAGGGGCTCCGGGGAAAATTCATCGGCAGCGAAGAGAACGAAACGATTTTCAGCAATTCGTCCATCGCATTCATAGACAAAGGCGAGCGGAACGGTGTAAAGACCGGCCAGCATTACACCCTGTTTTACAATGAGAAAAAAAAGCGACAAGCCAATAGATCCTGGAAATCGAATATCCTCCCGTCGGTAGAATTCGGAACATTCCTGGTGCTTCACACCGAACCTGACAATGCCACCGTTCTGATCACCCGCTCGGATGAGAGCATCAGTCCCGGAGCGTCATTTCGTTCACCGGAAAAGTAAAGACTCCCTACCCGGAGGGCAGGGTTTTGGTAATCCCCAGGCCCATTAGACGTGTTTTTCAAGGTCTAATTAAAATGACTGGATATCCATATCTCCCGTGGCTTCAACAATGATAATCTGATACTCTTTTTTCCCGTCATCGTTGAACGCATCATCATCGGGGGTTCCCTGAGTGCTCCAGATATACATCGTCACATCGCCATCATTGGGTTCCTTCCCATTGGAACCGCTCATCCTGACGCGAACATTGTCCGACACCGTAAAAATGGGGGTTCGGGGGGTGTCACCCACGGTCACTGCACCGATATCACCCGAAATGCCGGCTGTAAAACTTCCCCCGTTAGAAGTATCAAAATCCACATCCTCGTCCGCCAGAAAGGCATCGTTCAGCGCCGTGAGAATATGGCGGCCCTCGGTATACGCATGTGAATCACTGGACCGATTCCTCAGGTCCGCCATGTACATGGCCCCCATGGTTGCCAAAATGCTGATAATCAAAAAGGCCATCAGCAGTTCTACCAAGGTAAAACCGGCTTGATTCCCTATGGGGTTTGTCCGATCATTTATGAGTTTCCGCATGGCGTCCCCCGCTATAAAGATTTGCTTTTTTCGAACTTCTGCCACTTGCCATCCACGTAAATGGATACCGGCTCCCCGGATTCCGGATACTGCACGTTGCCGAACCCGATATTGCCGTTTTCGTCCTTCCACGCCATATAGCCGCTGT
>CAZWAE010000164.1:0-9106 GCA_964631805.1 uncultured Desulfobacteraceae bacterium
TTGTATAGGAGTTGAACCCACGTTCCAAAGGAATTCAATACCGAATGAGGAGGATAAATGAAGACCATCATCATTATTGCACTAATCGTTGGGATTTCGATCCCCGGTTTTGGCGGTGAAAAAAAAATGGTGCTTCCCAGTGTACCCGTAAAATCGGGAATGGATGTCGTGGAAGCGATCGAAAAACGTGCGACATCCCGGGCTTACGATGGCAGAAAGGTGTCCATGGAGGCCATTGCCGCCATCCTATGGGCGGGAAACGGCATTATTCTGGACAAGGGGTATAAAACCATCCATGGCTTTGATGCCATATCCGGGGCAACTTCTGAGAACAGATATACCATTCCCTGGGGGTGGGGTGATCCCTATTTGAAGATCTATCTGCTACTCGAAAACGGGGCATGGGAATATTTGCCGAAAGGGCATCGGTTGCGGTACATAACCGATCGGAACCTGATGGCGGAAAGCGGCTCCGATGGGGCGGAAGCCTCCGGTGTGATTATGATCGCAGCGGATCTCAACCAAATGCCGAGCTATAACCAGGACGTCAAAAACGTGGCCTTCCTGTCGGCAGGATCCGCTGCGCAGAATATGTATGTTGTCGGAGCCGCCTACCATGTCCAGATGCTCACACAGGTCAGCTTCAGAAATGACCGGATCATAAAGGGACTTGAACTGGCCGACAACATCGAGCCGTTGGCGATCTTAACTTTCGGGTATGCAAATTAATCCTCCTTCCCTTCAAACGGTTTAGAGAAACATTCACCGGAAATGGGCGTGTATACCGCAAGCCCCCCGTCCGCCGTATCCTTAATAACCGTCGTTGATCCCTGTCCGGTATTACATTTTTTTTACTTTTGGAATTAATGCCTTCATATCAATGGGTTCTATAGGATAAAATGGTTAGCTACCATAAAAATGGCTGGTAATTCACCTGATTATGATGATATGGCTGCTCTGGTTTGTCTGGTGGAGTCCTTAAACTGGAACGCGCTGCTCTTTCCGGATGTAGAGGGGGAGATGGCCAGTGCTTAGAAGATTGGATGATTTATGCAGAATATCGTGATCAGCGGAACCGGACTGTTTACCCCGTCAGAGTCGATCTCCAATGAGGAACTCGTGGCTTCCTACAATCAATATGTAGAGGACTACAACAGAGAGCACCAGACCGATATCGAGGCAGGCGATATTGAACCGCACCTCTCCTCCAGTGTCGAATTCATCGAAAAGGCCTCGGGTATCAAAAGCCGGTATGTGATGGATAAGGCGGGGATCCTCGATCCGGACATCATGTGTCCACGGTTGCCAGAGAGAAGCAACGACGAGATGTCCATTCTTTGTGAGATGAGCGTTGCCGCCGCGGAGCAAGCGCTTGAGGCATCCGGGAAGAAACCGGAGGATATCGATGCAGTTCTGGTCGCCTGCTCCAACATCGAACGACCCTATCCCGCTGTCGCCATAGAGGTGCAGCAAGCCCTGGGTATCGACGGCTATGCCTTTGATATGAATGTGGCCTGCTCCACTGCGACTTTCGGCATCCAGACCGGTGCCGACGCCATTCGGAGCGGTAACGCCCGGGCCGTCCTCATGGTAAATCCGGAGATCTGTTCGGGGCATCTGAATTTCAGGGATCGGGACAGCCATTTTATATTCGGCGACGTCTGTACGGCTGTGGTTTTAGAAAGCAGGGACCAATGCACCCGCACCGATGTGTTCGAGATTATCGGGACCCGGTTGAAAACCCGGTTTTCTAATAACATTCGGAATAATTTCGGTTTTTTGAACCGGACTTGCCCCGAAACACGCGATGCCGCAGACAAACTTTTCATTCAAAAGGGTCCCAAAGTGTTCAAAGAGATCGTTCCGTTGGCTTCGGATCTGATCCGGTCGCACCTTGAGGCTTATGATATCAAACCTTCCGACCTGAAGCGGGTCTGGCTGCACCAGGCGAATATCAACCTGAACCGAATGGTGTGCCAACGGGTGCTTAAAACCGACATCACCCCTGAGTTTGCCCCGACGATACTGGACACTTATGCCAATACCGCATCCGCCGGATCCATCATCGCTTTTCATAAATATCATGACGATCTGGTTGAGGGTGACCTTGGCATCATCTGTTCCTTCGGAGCCGGCTATTCGGTGGGGAATATTATTGTAAGGAGGTGTTCCCTCCACTGATCCGATCTATTGGATTCTTCAGATTTTTTTTCGGATTTTAAAATTCGGTACGATATTGTATACTATTCTTTCCGGAAACTCATAGAGGACAACATGTGATGGACGAGAAGAAGTACTATATTTCGAGAAAGCTGACGACCATTCTGGTTTACAGCCGTCCACCACTGGTTTTCTGTGGTATGCTCTGCGCCATCGGCGTGATGTTGACCCGCAACTCTCTGGTTTACTTTTCAGGAGTCCTGTTTCTTTTCATCTCCATGGGATTTGACCTGGTGGACGGCTGGTTTGCCGCGAGGTTCCACCCGGGTGCCAAATTGGCCAATCTGGCGGACCGGCTCATGGACAAGGTCGTATACTCCATTATCTTCCCTCTGGTTGCCGTGGGGAGCATGTGGCGGTTGATTATACTCAAACCGGCGTATACAAGGGCTGAACTCCTCCATGGGATTTTTATCCTATTGCTGTGCGTCACCGTACTGGTTCGGGATAATTTCGCCCATTTCATGAGGGGGTTTGCCATCAACCAGGGCCAGGAACCGGAGCCCAGTGAATTTACGAGGTTGAGGACCATCGTGGCGGCCCCGGTCGGTGCCCTGCTTTACGCGTACGTATTTTATATTCCCGGGGGCCCCTCCAACAGAATATATGAATGGATTGCGTTCCTTGGCAATCTTCCCCTGCGGTTCCTCTTTTTCATCGAGATCACTTTTCTGGTGATAAACTTTGGTTCCATCGCCGGGTATTGCAGAAAATATGGAACCTTCTGCCTGGATGAACTTTGCCTTGGGGATACGGCTTTGCGTCGACGGATTCTAACTTTTTTCCCCAATGCCCTGACGGTGATGAATGCCATGATGGGTCTTCTGGCCGTGTTTTTTGCCTATCAGGGCAGGATCAGAGAGGCGTATTTCATTCTCATCGGTGCCGCCTTGTTCGACAAACTGGATGGCGCCGTGGCGAGGAAACTG
Source organism: uncultured Desulfobacteraceae bacterium (assembly GCA_964631805.1). Taxonomy (GTDB): domain Bacteria; phylum Desulfobacterota; class Desulfobacteria; order Desulfobacterales; family CAZWAE01; genus CAZWAE01. Next base: position 3,150 of record CAZWAE010000164.1, read on the forward strand.
GGTCTGGTGGATCCGCCCAATGGCGCTTCCGGAACGAACCGGATCAGCCTGGGAGGCATTTTGGATGACATTTCAGACGCGGTGAGTTTCTGTATCGTTCCGGCCTGGATTTTCTTCATCGTGATTTCCGAAGTGACGGACCCGGTCATCGCCCATCTTCCGGCGGCGTTTATCGCATGGCTTTTCGCCTTGATGGGTCTTTTGAGGCTGCTCTACTTTACCATGGATAAGAAACCGATACCCGGATTTTTCAAGGGGCTCCCCACTCCGGCTGCCGCCCTGTTTGTGGCAGCACCTCTGGTCATGCTGAACCAGGCGATTTCCCAAGCACCGGAGGAGGTCCGCTTTTGGGGCATCTTCTGCTTTGGCCTGATGATCTTCACAGCGCTTCTGATGAACTTTTATCCCATCCGCTATCTTCATTTCGGCCGTTTTATGAACCGGCACCCGCTTTTTTCCATCACCAATCTGTTTATCGTCTTTGTGCTGCTCTTTACGCCCTATTTCGGGCACTTCTGTTTTCTCTACATGGTGCTTTATGTCCTTTCACCCGTGTGGACTTGGCGGATCAAACCGGAAATTGCAGCCCTTGAGAGAAGGGCTGAAAAGCGTTAACCCGCCAGCGAACGATGTCCTTCAAACGGTCGCAGAATCTCCACTAAGGGATACCTCTCCAATGCCAGTGGACAGATTCAGAAGGTCTTACTTCCCACAGACGGGACGATACCGCTTCTGAAGAAAAGTCCCGGCCGTTATCAGCAAGTTTCCGATGGCTATTGCCAGACGTGACACCACTCCGGGCTCTGAATGCCTTGCCATTGCAACATGGTGAAGCCGTTGCGCTTCACGTTCTATTTGTTTTTGTTTTTCCCTGGCCATCAATTCAATGAAATAAAGATTTGTCGACATCTCAACCCCCAGTTCAATATCCATTCGCACGAAATGAATTGAGCGCCCATTTCGCACAGGTTCAGTGAATGCTGACTGCGTATCCGTACGCGTCTTATTGGTTGTGAATTTGTGAGTTGGAGAGGGGTGGGGAAGTTTTTTTCAGGTACAGGTCCGTGCATTTTCATCACGGTCTCCCGGCACGTCATTCAAAACATGTTTGACGGTCCTGCTAACCGGGGCAAAACACCGGGATCCGACCGCAACAATCCAAGTGATGATCCGCTTTTTTTGCTACAGCCTGCGTCGGAAACTCGTACCCGCATCTATTGCGAAGATTGACTCATCCCCTCTTTTCTAAGGGTTGCAAAACTATTTATTCACAGGTATGTTCAGCCCGCATTGGACTGACCGAATCCGAAAGTCGATGTCTTTAGTGATGGTTGGATGAATCTTTAGGCAGTACAGGCTATTGGGCCTGCAATGGATAACGATCATTTTAGTTCGGCAACCTGCATTTATTACGCGAATTGGGGTCATCTGAACGGGCGGCGAAGAGATTTTGTATTTTGTTGATTTAATTTTCTATTTGGGAGTAGCCTGTCTGATCAGTTGGCTTTTAATAAGCCGCACCCGCTTGAAAAGGCGCTTAGCGGTTTTGCGAGGGCGCTGTCAAAGGTTCGAAATGCACCGTGCGGAAAAGAAGAACTCATCTTCAGCCAGCATGTCGTCCAGTGAAACTGAGCAAACGCTGCGCCATTACATGCGCCTGCTGGATACACTCATCAATGCCATCCCACAACCCATCTACTACCGGGATGCCGGGGGGGCTTTTATGGGATGCAACACGGCTTTTTCAAAAGATATAACAGGGCTATCCCGAGATGAGGTCATCGGCTTCAAACCCCAGGACTTGGCAGGTCGAATCGGTACTGAGTTGACCGATGCCATCACTAAATTTGAAATAAAAAAACACACCGGGAGTACCAATAAATTCTTTGAGGCGGGTATCCGCTGTGCTGATGGGAAACTGAGGGAGTTTCTTTTTATTGTAACGCCGGTTTCGGAAAATGGGAAAGCGGTATCCGGCAGTATCGGCATCATGACCGACCTGACTGAAAAGAATTTGGCGGCGCGCAACCAGATGAAAAAAGTAAAATTTCAGGGTGTTTTGGAAACGGCGGGTGCGGTCTGCCACGAAATGAACCAACCCTTGCAGATATTGTCGGGATATGCGGAACTGGCCATGATGTGCGTTGATGATAAAGAGATCTCGCCCGAACTTCCTCACCAGATTATTACCCAAGTGAATCGCATGGCGGATATTACCCGAAAGCTCCAGAATATCGCTCAATATAAATCCACCCGATATGGGGAAAACTCGCGGATTATTGACATCCACAGGGCATCCCTGCCACCACTTTCCACAGGAGAAAACAGATGACGGATCATCTGAACGGGGCACAGAAAAAATATCTGAGAGGCCTTGCACACAAATTGAAACCGGTGGCATTCGTCGGACAGAAAGGCATCACCGGAGCGGTCATCAAGGCTGTGAATGGTGCACTCGACGATCACGAACTGATCAAGTTGAAATTTGTGGATTTCAAAGAAAAGGAGGTAAAAAGCGCCATGGCGGAAACCATTGAACAGCAAACCGGATGCGCGCTGGCGGGAATGATCGGTCATACGGCCATTTTCTACCGGCCGCAATCCGATGAAAAGCGGCGTAAGATAAAGATTCCCGGATAAATACCTGCGGTGGTAGAGGGGTGAAGTAAAGGATCCGGGCGTGGTCAGAGATAGATGGCGCTGCCGAAATACATTGAACCAAAATTAGAAGCACGAAACAAGAAATACGAAACAAACTCTAATGACCAAAACTCTAATTTCCCAAACAGACTAACCGTTTAGTATTGAAACCCATCTTGATGGTTTAGAGTATTTAAGCATTCGAATTTAGAATTTGTTTCGGATTTCGATATTCGAATTTCGTGTTTAAATTGGAATTTGTTTGTTATTTGGGATTTCAATAAGTCAATGAACTTCCAACAAAGCAAATCCCCTCTTGGGATTACCAAAGCCCTGCCCTCCGGGTAGGGATTCATTCTTTCCTCTTATCTAACAACGCCATGGCCTCTTCGACCACACGGTCAGCGGTGAAACCGTATTCCTCCATTACCCTGTTCCCGGGAGCGGAAATTCCGAAACGGTCAATCCCCACGATGGTGCCGGCATCTCCGACATATCGCTCCCATCCCATGGGGGATCCGGCTTCGATGGCGATACGTGCCGTGACGTCCGGTGGAAAGACTCGGTTTTTGTATCCCTTCGGATTTTTTTCGAACAGTTCCCAACTCGGCATGCTGACCACCCGGACGGCGACCTCCCGGTTTTCCAAAATTTCCGCAGCCGAGAGTGCCAGATGGACTTCCGACCCGCTGGCGATGAGGATCAGCTCCGGATTATCCTCCGTGTCTCTCAGGATATAGGCGCCTTTCATCACCCCGTTTCGGATATCTTCCGGGCTGAGGATGGGCAGTTTCTGGCGACTTAATATCAGGGCTACCGGTCCTCCGGTGGTCCTTACCGCTTGACGCCACGCGGCTGCTGTTTCATTGGCATCCGCGGGTCTGATCACGGTCAATCCTGGTATGGCACGCAATACAGCCAGATGTTCGACGGGTTGGTGGGTGGGACCATCCTCCCCGACCGCAATACTGTCATGGGTGAAAACGTAGATGACCGCCAATTTCATGAGGGCGGCCAGGCGGATGGAGGGTCTTAAATAATCGGAAAATACGAGGAAGGTGCCGCCGTATGGCCTCAGCCCGTGGTGGAGGTACATCCCGTTAAGGATCCCGCCCATGGCATGCTCCCGGACACCGAAGCGGATATTGCGTCCTGCAAAATGATCCGGCTTAAGATCGCCGAAATCGTTGAGATAGGTTTTATTGGAGGGTGCCAGGTCCGCGGATCCGCCCATGAGAGTGGGCAAGTTATTCGCTATGGCGTTGAGTACCTGGCCCGAGGCGGCCCGTGTGGCAATGGGGGCATTATCGGGGTGGTACTCCGGGATCTCTCCATCCCATCCTGCCGGCAGGAACCCGCTGACGGCGTTGAGCCATTGATCTGCCGTTTCCGGATCCTCTTTGGCGTAACTCCTGAACATCTTTTCCCAGGCCGTTTCAGCCTTGCTTCCCTTTTCGCTGCATTCCCGGAAGCGGGCCAATGCCTTTTCCGGAACATAAAAGGAGGCTTCCGGCGGGAAATGGAGACACGCTTTGGTCAGGCATACCTCCTTGTTACCCAGAGGTGCACCGTGGGCGTCAGCCGAACCCTGTTTGTTGGGACTTCCACAGGCGATCTCAGTGGTCAGTACAATCAGGGAGGGGTGCTTTGCGTCGGCCTTCGCCGCTGCTATCGCCCGGTCGATGGCCAGCGTATCGTTGCCGTCAGGGATCCTGAGAACCTGCCAGCCATAGGCGTCGAACCGCTTCCCGACATCTTCCGTAAAGGTGATGTTCGTGCCCCCTTCGATACAGATGCGGTTGTCGTCGTAAATACAGATCAGACGGGATAACCCGAGATGGCCGGCAAGGGAGGCGGCTTCGGACGAGATGCCCTCCATCAGATCTCCGTCCCCGCACATCACATATGTGTAGTGGTCCACGATATCATAACCGGGACGGTTGAACCGTTCGGCAAGATGCCTTTCCGCAATGGCCATACCGACGCTGTTGGCAAAACCCTGCCCCAGGGGGCCGGTGGTGGTTTCCACTCCGGGCGTATGGCCGAACTCCGGATGTCCCGGGGTTTTGCCGCCGAACTGACGGAACTGTTTCAGATCTTCAAGACTCACATCATATCCGGTGAGATGAAGGAGGCTATAGAGGAGCATGGACGCGTGGCCTCCGGACAGGACAAACCGGTCCCGGTCAAGCCAGTCCGGTTTTTCGGGGCAATGCCTGAGAAATCGTGTCCACAGGACATATGCAGCCGGTGCCAGTCCCATGGGGGCGCCGGGATGTCCTGAATTTGCCTTTTCGATGGCGTCGATGGTCAGGGTGCGAATGGTGTTGATGCAGATCTCATCTATGGGATCAGGCTGGTTAGGGCTTTTTTCATTGGTCATTAGCGGCTCCTGTAGATCGATCCTATGGATTAAAGGTGATTCCCGACAAGGGGGTTCAGCGGGGATGCCTCTATAATGCTCTTAAATATTCAGGCTTCAATGCCACACCCCCGGAGAGGGCTTCGTCTATCAAATCGAGGGTTTTTTCCTTTTCCTTGGGCAGCCTGGCCCGGATGGGCAGATAATTGGAGGCATGGTTGGCGTGAAAAAGGCCCTTTGACAAATGTGTGTGGTCGATCATGGTCCGCAGTTCCCGAAGCATTTCATGCGGTTCTGGCAATTTGAAATCTCCGTTTTCGTATTCACCGAACAGCGGCGTGCCGGGTATCAGCATCAGGCTCAACGCACCTACATATTCGGGGTCGATGGCTGTAAGGACCCGGCCGGTTTCTCTGGCATGCGTGTCGGACCGGTCTTTTCCGGCGATTCCGAGAAGGACGGTGATGGAGAGTTTGATTCCTGCGGATCGGGCTTTCTTACCCATCTTGATCATCCGATGGGAGGAAGCCCCTTTTCGAATGTGTTTGAGTGTTACGTCATCGCCGGTTTCAAGGCCCATGTAACAGATGCCGAGTCCTCTCTTGCGGAGTTCCGCGAGCTCCGCATCGCTTTTCATGCCAAGGCTTTTGGAGTTGGCGTAACTCCCGACCCGGGTGACCCAGGGGAGCTGTTTTTTAATCTCATCCAGGATATGGAGCAACCGTTTCTGGGGAATGATCAACGCGTCCCCATCGCAGAGGAAAACACGGCGCTGCCGCCTGCAGTACTCGGCGGCAAAGGCGATATCCGCCATGATGATGTCATCCGGCTTGATTTTGAAACGCTCCCCGGTGTATGTTCCGCAGAATGTGCATTTATTATGAGAACACCCCACGGTGGCCTGAAGCAGGATGCTGTTGGCTTCGCTTGGCGGCCGGATCATATTGCCTTCGTA
>CAZWAE010000165.1:0-9080 GCA_964631805.1 uncultured Desulfobacteraceae bacterium
GATGGGATCGGTTTCTCCGAAACAGCGTGCGTGGTAGGGGTCGTTACACTCCCCCATTGAAAAATCGGTGCCGCTCCATCTGTACCGTGCCGCTGTCAGTGCAACGCTCCTTGATTTTTTCAGCCGGAACCGTTTTCTGGCGTAGAACAAAGATGTGCTCGGAAACAGCGGTACCGGCTCTGATAACCCCATCCAATACAAGGATAAGAGGGCACCGAGAAGTTTCCGGCTCTCCTGGACCGGAAGAAAAGTCAGAAGCAAATCCTTTCCGACAAACACACTTTGCACCGAGTCCTCCGGTGGTGTGGATGAGCAAAGTGCCAGATGCGTTATCCATGTACAGAGCATGTCCTTGGATCGGGTTTTGGCAAATCGGCTCCTGAAGAACCCGTTTGGGACACGGCCATCAATCTTCCCGGTGAGGCGGAACCCATCGATCCTGAGGTCTATTTCCATGGGATCAATCTCCTTTTCGACTCGAAGTTTCTCTTTTTTTTTCAGGAAATCGAAAAGTTCCGAATCCATTTCACGGAACCGCACTTCCCCCACATTCCCCATGGGAAGTGCGCCGGCAGCATTGATCATCCGGTAGGATTCCGGCCAATTCTCTCCGGCAAGGCCGGATTGATGCATCTCATGACCGATGAGATACCGTTCCAGGGGATCCAGCGCAAAGGCTTCCCGCTCCTCCAGCCCTGGGAGCGGATCATCCAGAAACAGACCCAACCGCTGCTGAAAAAAATATTTAACCGGATGGCTGAAAAACCGGCACAGTGATTCCAAGGAAAGATCTTTACACGACTCGGGAGGTACCGGGAGCTTCTCTTTTATAAATATGGGCCGGCGGCGTGTTGCCCATAGGTTTTCGGCAGCATGGCAATCTTCTTTTGAATAGCTGAACAGGGCCTTTTCCCCTTTGAAATAGGCCGGTGAGAATGCCTGGAGCCGGTGGCGCGTGACCAGACGATCTTCGGAAACGCCGAAGCCTTCCATGAGGTAGTCCAGAAGTTCGCTGACAAGGACAGATGGCGGTTTGGGGGTATTGTCCCGTACGCTTTGCCCGGTATAACTGACGTACAGTATTGATCTTGCGGATATAATGGCTTCGAGAAAGAGATACTTGTCGTCATTCCGCCGGGACCGGTCGCCGGCTTTGGGAAACCTGGAGACAAGATCAAAACCCACATCCCGGTTGTCCCTCGGGAAGGCGTCTCCGTTCATGCCGATCATACAGATCACCTTCGACGGAATACTTCGCATGGGCAGCATGGCGCAAAAGGTCACGCCGCCTCCGATGAAACCGCCCCCGGACCGCCTGCGCTGAAGATGTTCGAGAATCACGCTGCGGATCACCTCCACCTCCACAGATTCCTCGAACCGGGATACCTCCTGTATCCGCTTCAATTCAACAGAAGCATCCCGTAACATCTGCAACTGGGACTCCATCTTCTCATTTGAATCATATAGTTCCCCGATAATCCGATTGATCCACCGGCTCCATTCTACCAGGGACCGTTTACGTCCCATCATTTCCACCGAGGAGAACATCCATTCCAGAAAATCCAGAAAGTATCCCAACACAGCCGTATTCCGTCCCTCGATGTGGTCATAGGGTAGAATTCCTGAAAAAAGCCGCCGGTTGCTTCCGGGAAGTGCTACCCCAAGAAGCAGCCGGTCCATTCCGAATCGCCAGGTGTTATGCCTGAATCCGGGGACACCGGATTCCATCCGCGTCATCTCATCACGTCCCCAGCAGATCCTTGTGTCTTTCAACCATCGCTCGACCATCGGCAGATCCGGTATGGTAATCCCGAATCTTTTCATAACGCCTGGCGCCTCAAGAAGGGCCATCACCTGGCGGACCCCCAGCCTGCCCTCTTTCATTTCCAGCAATCGGAAGAATCCTTCTAAAAGAGGGTACTCCATCCCGGCAGCCTGATCGGTGATGGAAAAGGGGATCCGCAGGTGTTCTTCGGGTTGTGTATCAAACACTCCCTGGATAAAAGGGGCATAGGTTTCCATATCGGGTGTCATCACAAAAACGTCACCGGGCTCAAGACCTGGATCCTCATCGAACATGGCCAGCAGGTTGTCGTACAGGACTTCTACCTCTCTCATGGGGCTGTGACAGGAATGGATCTGTATCGACCGGTCCGACACCGACACCTTCTTAAAAGTGATTTCGGGGCCGCGGCCACCTCCCCTGTCCACGAGAAAGAGAATATCCCGCTGGAGGCTCGGCAGCAGTCCGTCGCCGTCACTTTCCAAGAAATATTCGTCGAACTCGGCATCGATCCCATTTATCAGTGTAAAAAAGTCACGCCCCTGTGTGCCCATGGAGGCCAGCAAAGGGTTACCTTTGTCAAGATGAAGCGAATCAACGCCTGCTCCGGTAGCAGTATATCTTTTTTGTATCCGTCGGATCTCTCCCTCGGAAACAATGTCCGCCCAATAAGCCATGCAGGGATTCAGGATGAATAGGTTGACCTCCAGGAGGGCTGAAATCGCCGCAAAGGCGTGGAGATGAAACGGCGGCAGGTATGAGATGCCGAACAGGGACACCCGGCCCGGATCTATTTTGTTATCGAGCCCTCCGGTGCGAAGTTTCCCGAGAAGGTCTTTCTGGAGCCGGGCCCGGTGAGGGGTTTCGATCCCGGATGTGAGCCGCCGCCATAACACAGCCTGCCAATGCGTGTCCTCACCCTTTTCCCAGGCGGAGATCATCCCGGGCCTGAATACCAGGTACTGATCCAACGTATCGGCAATTTTCAAGGAGAGTTGATAGCGCTTAAGACCCAGGGGATCGGCTGTCAGGTACTCCCTTGGCGCCTCAAAACCTTTTTGATCGAGAAGTTCAGGGAGCAGCGCCATGATCCTGAAAGTGAGGTTTTCCCGATCATAAGCATTCGCGTCGTCCATATCGGCAAAGATCTGCGAACACAGCATTTGGAGAAAAGCGTTTGGAAATGGAAAGGTGCAGTTGGCACTGATGCCATTTCTGGAGGCGAGTTGGAAAGAGAGCCAACGCGCCATTCCCCTGCTCTGTACGACGATCACCTCCGGGGCGATGACCGATCCCGACGGCTGACGAATTACCCCAGCCAGCTTCTCCACCAGAACTTCAAGTCGGTTTCCGGAATAAACGATGAGACCCGGCATCAATGCACCCTACATTGGGTCAAGCGGATCACCTTCGAAGGCCGCTTTTAAGACGGTTAAAAGATCCGCCCGGTTCAGTTCCTCCGGGTTGTACATGATCGAACTGTCATTTTGCGCATATGCGGCGATGGCCGCCAGTTGATCCTCTTTCACCATCGAATCGCCTTTTCCATCTCGCACCTCCTTGAAACAACAGGGATGGGCGCCGTTGGTGGCATCCTTCAACTCCCGGTTCAAACGCCGGATGCGCGCCACCATCTCCCGGGCCCTAAGATGCTTCGGGGTTCGGGCATAGACCTCCGGACCGGCCATGGGCAGGAGCAACTCAGCCGCATGATTCCCGATCTTGTGCAGGTTGTACTCAAGCCCGTAAGGTAAAAGAATCGCCATGCACATGCCGTGGGGGACGCTGCAGAGCGCCCCCACACTGTGTCCCAGGGTGTGCACCATCCCCACCATGGAATTGGAAAACGCCATACCGGCAAGGGTGGCGGCAATGGCAATGGAAAGGCGTCCCTGTTCATTCCCGGGATCTTTTAGGACATTCAGGAGGTTCCCGCTGATCAGGGAGATAGCGCTCCTGGCAGCGGCATCGCTCAAGGGATTTTTAGCAAGGCACACATACGCTTCAACGGCGTGGGAGAGGGCATCCATGGCAGTAAAAGCAGTGATCCCCGGTGGCAGCGTCAAAGTCATACGAGGATCTATCACAGCCGCATCCGGTTGCAGGAAATAAGAGGTGAACAGCATTTTTCGCCGTTTTTCATGGTCGGCGACAACGGCCACCAGGGTCACTTCGGAACCCGTACCCGCGGTAGTGGGAATGGCAATCAGGGGATTCAGGCGCCTTTTGAGAGCGCCAGCGCCAGTAAAATCCATCAGATCTTCGGCATTTTCCGACACGACGATATTGACTCCCTTGGCCGTATCCAGAACCGATCCACCGCCCAGGGCGATGAGGGCATCACATCCCTGCGTCTGATAAACTCCTGCGAGACGGTTCACCACTTTCAATTCCGAATCGGGGGGGACATCGTCCGCCAAAGCACCTATGGTGACCGCATCCGAGATCGCCCCCGTCACGATCTCCAGCAACCCGGCAGCGGTCACGCCCTTATCCGTCACGATCATGGGCCTTGAGGCATTCAGGTCCTTTAAAAGCCGTGGAATTTCTTCCAGGACGCGATATCCGGATACCAATTTCACCCGGCAGTAATATTCGAAATAATCAGGCAGATACACGATATCTCCTTGTCACTCTGAGTGATGTCCGACATTCGTTCCCTAAAGCGACACCATGGGATGACCATCCCACGCATGATGCAAAACGGTATTGAGATCGCTTAATTCCAAACCTTCCGAAGCGTTTTCAATCGCCCGGGCGGATATATTCTCAAGGGCGCCCTTTTCAAGTCCCGTTTCTTTCAACGTCAGGGGCAGCCCGCCTTTCCAGACCTTGCTGAGATCGTAAAGCAAGGCGTAAATCATGTTCACCGCCACCGGCGCCCTGAGATTGTCCGCCGTGTGTGCGAATACATCCGTTCCGGCCATCGGCAGCAACAGGTCCGACAGACCGATTTCATTTTTAAGTATTCGATATTGAAGGGCGTAAGGTAGCAGCAGACCCATGCAAATACCGTGCGGGAGGTCATACAATTCACCTGCGGCCCGGCCGAGACGATGGGCCATTCCGGGGGTTGTGTTGGAAAACGCGCAACCGGACATGACGGCCGCATTGACCAGTTGCAGCAAACCTTTTCGGTCCGACGGATTTCTGGCCACCCGAAGCAGGTTCTCTGCCAGCATTTGCACCACCGCGGATGCATAGACTTCGGCGGCCGGATTTTTTTGGGAGCCGGCGCAAGCTTCCACCGAATGGGTCAAAGCCATTAAAAACGGATCGGGTTTACCTGGAAGATCCTCCTTGCTGATACACCGGGAATCCACCACCACAAGGTCGGGCATTAGGAAAGGAGAATTCATGGTGAATCCGTTGGCATCCACAACCCCGGTTGTCTCAAGCCCGTTGCAGGTGAGGGTCGGAATGACGATAAAAGGCTTAAGCGGTCCCGGAATCGCTTCTTCTGCCGTATAGCGTTCCAGGCTTTCCCAGTTGTGGCTTACCAGGATGTTCACCGCTTTGGCCAAATCCACATCCGGACCACTTCCGGCGACGATGAGGGCGTCACATCGGTTGTTGCGATATAAATCGGCCAGGTTCCGGATTATTGCCGCATCATTTTTATGATTTAATTTATCATAGATACAGACGGTTAATGATGAATCCTTAAAGGCCTTTAACAGTTTTTTCCGAAGGGCCTTGCTGCCGGTCAGAATCAGTGGTTTTCCGGAGCCCAACGCCGCCAGTTCAAAGGGCAGGTGTTCCAGGGCCTTGTTCCCGGAGTTGATTTTGACAGAACAGAAAAACGCAAATTCATCCTGCAGCATCGCATAAGCTCCTTAAAATCCAAGAATCGTTCTGACATATACCAAAAATCTTCCCCACACTTTTCGGCCCAAAGACCAGGTGGGATAGCGTTTCACCGCCAGCTGCGCCAGGATTTTCGGCAGGAGGTAAACCTCAACCGAGTCAAGGATCCTCACCACTGCACAAACCGACCCCAGGTCGCCGTCCACCACCAGGCGGTCGTGAGCCACGGCCCGGGACGTGCTTTCCTGGAAGGTGAACAGCAAAACGGCGGCCTCGATATTCTTAATCTTCAAAAAAAGGTCGATTTTCTTCCCCTCGTGTTTCCACCCGAGATACTTGAATCGCCCGCCCTCATCCTTGCCAACGACCATGGCGGGTCCGTCCGGCATCACTCCCAAAGAAAAAGCAAACCCTTCCGGTAACCGGTTCATCTCCTCTTTGATCTCACGGTCCACCCGGGAGGCCGCTTGGATGGCCTTTCCAACAAACCAGAGCATGACAGCCACATACCCGCTTTTGAACGGTTTGTTCCCGGGTCTCACCTCCCGAAACTTTCCGGCTTCCGCGACGGCGGAGCCCCTCTCCCGTGGGAGGATACCCAACTTTCTTAAAGTCACAGCGGTGGGAATACCGTTTTTATCGTATCCGCGAATCCGGTAATACCGGTCCAGCATTGAATCGAGGGGTACGGTGAGTTTTTTATCGTCATCCGCCCTGCCCTCTTTGATCAAGCGCGGCGGCAGCGTGTCGTCTTTGCGGGAGATGCCCTCCCGGGTATTCATGTATCGTTCCAGCACATGAATGCGGTCCCCTGCCCGAAAAAAAGCCCGGTTTGACATCCGAATCCCGGTGGCCAGAGACCATAGCCGGGTGTAGAGTCCGAAATCGGTGAGACTGATGGCCAGCCTGGGCAGATTCTGCATCAGGAAGCCCAACAGGAAATCGGGTGTATATTTGGTCAGGGGCGTCTCCAAAATATACGCGTACATGGTAAACTGGCAGGTATGCAGGGCATTGATGCAGCAGGTCACCGATTCGAAAAAACGGACAAATTCCGGTTTGGCACCGGACCGTCGGGGATTGAGCAATCCAAAAAACACCTCCATGGCCACCAGATAGGCGGACAGGTGACACCCCCCCCTGTTGGCAACGGCATAGGCAAGACCCTGCCCCCAGGCGCCCCTGGGATCGTAGGCGGAAAGTTCCAGGCCCTTGACATGCATGGCGAATTCCCGTCCCCCGTATGTCTCTGAAAGGCGACGGACGCCATTTGCCAGTTCGTCCCCATGCTCCTTACGCAGGGCCATCTTTTCCAGGGTATCGGCAACCCCATCAGGGGAGCCGAATGACAGTTGAGAGTGAAAAAGCCCCTTTTCACCGGCCTCCATGGCCCACGCCAAAGCTCCCCCTGCAGAAATGGTGTCCATGCCTGTCCGGCAGCAGATCTCATTGAATTCGGAGATCAACCGGCTGTCGAATATCCCGATGCTGAATCCCAGCATTCCCACGGTTTCATATTCCGGGATCTGCCGGACCTCCCCTTCTCCGAAATCCCCCTTGTGTCCGCACAAAATAGTACACGGTTTGCATGTGCTGTAACGGGTTTTATGTCTCTTCTGCATCGCCTCGCCGGACACGTCAAGGGCGTTTTCGTGGCTCCCCTGTTTAAAGTTTCTGACAGGAAGAATCCGGCTCTTCTGGCAGAAACGGGTCCCCGAATTGGTGCCATAATTGCGATATAGATCGGATGTCACAATGTTGGCGTTGATGTAGGCGGTGGCTTTCTTTTTCAGTTTTTCAAATTTTCCGGGGTTGGCAGGAATTATTTTAAATGTCCCGCCCCGGGCCACCACAGCTTTAAGGTTTTTGGAACCCATCGCGGCTCCCATGCCGCCCCGACCCAGAAACCGGTGCCCGCTGGCGATGTTGGCAAACAAGACCCGGTTTTCTCCCGCCGGTCCGATCACCAGCGCCCCGTGCGCCTTCTCGAGGTTTAAAGCCTTCTGGGTTTCAAAGGTACACATTCCCATCAAGTCGGTGGCGTCCAGGAAATCAACGCCTTCATCGCTGACATTGAGATAAATCGGTTGGGGTGCCTTGCCCGATATGAGCATCCCTTCGTAACCGGCGGTTTTCAAAGCCATCCCGAAAGGGCCGCCGCATGAGGATGCGGTGAAGATGCCGGTAAGCGGGGATTTGGTCACAGCAGAAAAGCGTCCGGAACAGGGCGCACCGGTCCCCAGGAGCACGCCCATCATGAAGGCCAGGATGTTTCCCTCCCCCAACGGATCGGTTCCGGGAGGAATTCGGTCGTACAGATATTTGAGTCCCAGGCCTTTACCACCCAGATACATTCGGCGATCCTCTTCGGTGACCTCGAACTCGCCCACCTCTTTGGTGGTTAGATCGACATCCAGAATCCGGTTTGTCGTGCTGATGATCTCCTTCATGTATGCTCCATATTTGAATGGGGAAAATGGGTTTTCAAAATACTCACCCGCCCTTACGTGATCATTCCCAGAACCCTGCTCACCAGCTTTTCGATCCCCACGGCCACATCCTTGATGCTCGGTCCCAGCATGTAGGCCGGCGTGGTGACGATTCGATTCTTCTCGTCCACATGTATCATGTCCACGGTACAGGTCTTGTGGCGCCCGCCCATGGTTTCGATGGCAGCGGCCGTATCCGCATCGCTTCCGATGGTGACCACGGGGTTCCGTTCCGATGTTGCCCGGGTAAGGGTTGCCGGTGCAATGCAGATGGCCCCTACCGGTTTTCCGGCGTCCAACATCTCATCGAGGATCCGGATCACCTCATCGTGTACCGTCGCCGCCGGCCCGCTGACGGCAAAATCACTGAGATTTTTGGCCGCACCGAATCCACCGGGAATGATCAGGGCATCCAGGTCAGCACCCCTTACCTCTGCGAGGTCCCGGACCTCTCCCCTGGCGATCCGGGCCGATTCCACCAGCACATTGCGCTTTTCCGCCGAAACCTCCTGGGTCAGATGGTTGATCACGTGCATCTGTTCCATGTCCGGCGCCATGCAGATGATATCTGCCCCCTCCCGGTCCAGGGCGAGAAGGGTCAGCACCGCCTCATGAATTTCGGACCCATCGAACACGCCGCATCCAGATAACAGCACACCGACCTTATTCCCCATGTTGATCTCCTTTCACGATTGTCCCGAAACAAACTCGCCGTTGTATGGTCACGCCGCCGGGGCTTGGATTTTTTACTCCAGAACATGACGGTCGAGAACGAAACAGGTAAAAGATCCCACAAAAACCATATCATCCCCATTGGTCACTGTTACATCAACGATCTGTTTTTTTCCGGATGTTTCACTCACACGGGCTTCGGCTGTTGCCGTTTCACCCACCAGCACCGGTTTTAAAAATTTGACCTCCGCTGCACCGAGGACGACATTGGGGTGGTTTACCGCTAGCATGGCGGCATAGTCCGCCAATCCAAAGATAAATCCCCCGTG
>CAZWAE010000166.1:0-9060 GCA_964631805.1 uncultured Desulfobacteraceae bacterium
TTCAGTCAACGGATCCGTCTTCGGTTCCGGCTGCCGCCGGAACAATATCGATGTGGATCCGCTCCGTGGTAATATCGAAAATATTGATGCCGAACGATTCGAAATCGTTTAAAATCAGATCCCCAGCAAGGGTGTCGGCGTCGTCTTGGTACGCCACCGCAATGGTGGCCTCGTTGACCCGGATCTCTTTAACCCGAATGCCGTCAACACCGGGAAGGCCGGCGATGATTTTGCGAAGTTTCACGAATCCCACCAAGTCCCGGGTGCCGGTGAGCTTGATCTCCAGAACGCCGGGTCCGTCGGTTTCTTTTGTCCAAAGACCCGAAATCCGGCGGGATAGATCCGCTGCGGCGAGTCCCGCGGCAGCGGCAATGGCGGCACGCCCCCCGGCCGCTTCATCGGCGTGAGCGGCGATGGCGGTCTGATCGGTTCGTGCGATCTCCTCCCCCGTATCCGTCCGAATCGCCCGGAGCGAAACGGAACCCTTATAGGTTTTCAGGCTTTCTCCTTTGGTATTCAGTGCATCACGGGAATTGGAAATTCCCACGATCACCACCTCTGCCCCCAGCCTGGCGCCGATCGCCGCGGTCATTGTGTCATCGGGACCCGACTGGCCATAGATCGACTCAACCCCCGTATCGGGCCCTAAAAATCCGTGATCCACCACCGAAAAACTGTTTTTAATCATGGCAGCACTCAAAGCCTGTTCTGCAGCGGTCATTAGAAAACTGGCATTCTCCCCGGCCCACCAGTATTGCGGCCAAGTGTTTTTGGGGTTCTGTTCCGTGATGAAAAAGAGCACCTTGGGCAGGAATTGTTCCTCCAAAACAATTCCGACACTGGAGAGTTCACGTACCACCCGGTCCATCATCACCGAAGCCTGTACCAGCACCCGGTATTTCCGGCCATGCTTAAATTCCGTCAACACTTTGTAATCCTGCACAAATTGCCCTGTTTTTTCGAATAGAACCTGATTGAGCGTCGGGAAATGAAGGACCAGCGCATCGACGGACAACATTTCCGATACCACTGCCTTGACGGCTGACACCTGGCTGTCGTTAATGGCCGCCTGCCGTGCCGCCGCCAGACTATCCCTGTAGATATCCCCATTCCCGATGACGGCAACCGTTTTGATTTGTGACGGTCCGGCTGCCACTGCCCGATCCGATCCGGCGATACCGATTAACAGGATAATTCCTATCAGGAAGGTGCGGTGCAAGCATACTGCCAGCAGAGTTTGCATTTGCTCTAATTCCTCCGGTTTTATTCAGGTTTTTCGGGCCAGGGCATAATCGGCGACAAACAGCAGAATATCTTTTGTCTCAGAGGGTTCAAACCGGTCGAGGGCGCTTTTTGCCGTATCGATATAAGCGGCGGCTTTTTCCCGGGTGTACGCCAATCCGCCGTATGCGTTCATCAACTCCACGAGGATTTGAAACTCAGCCTGCGAGAAATTCCGGTTTTGAACGATCTTTTGCATCTCTTTCCGGTCCTGGCCATCAGCCGCTTTTAATGCATAAATAAGCGGCAGGGTGAGTTTTCCCTCCCTCAGGTCTGCTCCGGTAGCCTTTCCCAGGACCTCTGTTTCGGAGGTGTAATCCAAAAGATCATCCGCCATCTGAAAAGCAAATCCGATGTTCAAGCCATATGCAGACAGCGCCGATTCTTCGGCTTTCTTCCCATCGGCAATGATGGCCCCCACCCTGCAGGCCGCTTGTATCAGAACGGCGGTTTTCCGAAAGATCACATCCAGGTATTCCTCCTCGGTCAATTCCAATCGACCTTTCCTGAGGAGCTGGAGGATCTCCCCCTGTGACATCTGCTCTGTTACTTCCGACAACGCCTCAATCACCTGCATACGGCCGGTCTTTGCCCCGACGGAAAGGGCGCGTGCCAACAGAAAATCTCCCACCAGAACCGTTGTGGGGGCTCCCCAGATGGAATGAGCCACCGGTTTGCCCCTGCGGAGATCCGCACCGTCCACCAGGTCGTCGTGGAGGAGGGTGGCGGCATGGAGATATTCAAAGGCCGTGGAAAACAATTTGTCGTTGTTTCCGCTATAGCCGCACAACCTGGCACAAAGCACCATTAATAGGGGCCGGAACCGTTTGCCGCCTGAGAATAAAAGGTGGCTTGCCGTTTCCCTGACCAGATCGAGATAGGGATTCAAATTGTTTTCAAGCTCTCTTTCGATCTCTTCCAGGTCCTTTTGTACCAGGGACTGGAACTTTTCTTTCAGACCGATCATACGCTCTCTCCGACCAGATCATATTCCATGGCATCCGTCATCTTCACATCGGCGAAAACGCCGGCTTTCATTCCCTCGTCCCGGTTACCCGGGCGTACATATGTGACACCGTCCACTTCCGGAGCTTGAAAGGTGGTGCGTCCGATAAATAGCCCCGGTTCGGCCTCCTCTTCCAACAAAACAGTAAAGGTTTGTCCGATGCGCTGCTGGTTGATGTTAAGGGATATCCCCTGCTGTCGGATCATCACTTCATCCCGGCGATGTTCCGCTACCGACTTTGGGACATGTCCGGAAAGACGGTGTGAGGGCAGGTCCCTCGAATCCGAATAGATGAAAGCCCCCAGGTGATCGAATCGAACCTTTTCCATCAATTCCAACAACCGGTTGAAATCCTCATCGGTTTCACCTGGAAAGCCGACGATGACGGTTGTTCTCAGGGCGGCACCCGGCACCCCTGTCCGGATCTGATCAAACAATCGGTAGAGGTCCTCTTCCGTATAATTTCGACCCATCCGTTTCAAAACGCCGCTGCTTGCATGCTGAATCGGGATGTCGAAATAGGAGCAGATGTTGGATCGGCTGTCAATGGTTTGCAGCACTTTTCCATCGAGGCTTTCCGGGTGGCCGTACAGGACCCTGAACCACACCTTGTCGGAAAGGTTTGACAGCGATTGCAGCAGCCGGTCAAGACCGACGGCAGGGGATAGATCCCGGCCGTAAAAGGTGGTGTCCTGCGCCACCATCGTCACCTCCCGGACCCCCCTGCAGATCAGGCTTTCCGCTTCAGCGACGATATCTTCCATCCGGCGGCTTTTTTGCCGGCCCCGAAGCCGGGGAATGATGCAATAGGTGCAGTTCCGGCTGCAGCCCTCCGCGATTTTCAGGTAGGCGGCGAAGGGGATTTCCCTGACTCTCGGAACGTCCGTCCCCTGTACGGGTTGACGATCCGGATCCGGCAAATGGCATCGAGACATCGCGGGATCATTTTGAACCGCCGTGACGATTTCGTTAAAAGCGCCCGTCCCAAGGAAGCAGTCCACTTCCGGAAGCACATCCTGGATCTCTTCGCGGTAACGTTCCGGAAGACAGCCGGCAACGATCAGTCGTTTTAAAGGACCCTTTTTTTTCAGTTTCGCCACTTCCAGAATCGTATCGATGGATTCATCGGCGGCAGACTCGATGAAACTACAGGTGTTGACGATAATGGTATCCGCCGTCTCCGGCTCCCGGACAACGGTCCACCCCGAATCCTTCAGGCGGCCCAGCATCACTTCACTATCCACAAGATTTCTTGCACAACCCAGGCTGATCAGATGTAATCTCACGGCTTCCTCCTGAAATATCGCCCTGCGGTAAAGTGAGGGATTATTCACCCATTGTCAACAGCAATCACAGGGTTTGAATACCAAATAGAGGGTGTCATGAGGATCGGTCAAATCGGTGGTGATATAGGGCGTTGGAGGTTTGTCTAAAGGCGCATCAGGGTCAGGATACCTCTTTAAATGGATCAAGGCGTGCCGCCGCCCTTAAGAAAAAGGAGTCACTGGTCTCATCTTCACCCGTTTTCAGACTGGCCATACTGAAGGACAAACCCAGCCCGTTGTCCGGGGTGATGATTTTCCTTTCTGTCAGCATCTCCTGAAGGCGGCAGCGGATCATCTCCGCCTTTTCGCTGGCGGTTTCCGGCATGATCAGGGCGAAGGTCCTTGAATCCAGCCGGCCGAAGGTATCGCATTTGCGCAGTTGATCGAAAATGGCATCTGTCAGGCGTTTCAAAAGAGGGGCGTTAAGAGCTTCGCCGGCCTCACCGGGGTCTTTTCCCTTGCCGACACGGATCAGGCAAAGGGAAAGGTTCGAACCATATCGATAGGAGCGATGCGTCTCCTTTTCCAGGCATGACAGCAGGCTCTTGCGGTTGCAGAGTCCGGTCAGGTCGTCCACAACGCTTGCTTCATAAAGGCAATGGGAAATATTTTCGACCCGGTCGCACAGGATGGTCATCAAGTTGAAGAAAAATTTATGGGCGGTGGGCGGGTAGAGCCACTGCAGCCGCTGGATCATCTTCAGGTTGATCTGGAGCAGTTCCCCGGGAAGTTCTGCCTGGATAGTGGCAGACCTGGGGGCTGAACGGAGCAGACCCATTTCGCCAACGACATCGCCGGCCCTGAGTGTGGAAAGGTGCTTGGTCAAACCTACGGGGTGCCCGGTGCGTTCGTCGACGGCGTGATCAAACACATCCAACTGCCCGGAGATGACGGCATACATGGAATTGCTCGGGTCTCCTTTGCGAAAAAGGGTCTCTCCGGCGTCAATCTGCCGCAGCGCACCGGCCATACAGATGTAATGGACTTCCGTACGGGACATCTCCTGAAACAAAGGGATGCCATGGCGGGGTTCCGCACCGAGTTTGAGTTTGACCAGGTCCCAGAGGGTGACCAGCTCGACGTGCATCATCAGAGAGGGCAGAAGCACCATGTCACCCACCAGGGCCGAAATCATGGTGACGACCATCAGGATGCCGAAAACGGCGGTGGCCTTGAACCCGGACAGGAGCAGTATGGAAAACCCGATGCTGATGGTCAGGGTGGTAAAGAGGATCGGCCGGCCCACATGCCTCAGGGTTGACCGGAGGGCTTCCTTGTCATTGAGATTTTTTCTGAATTCACGGTTGAAACGCACCAGATAGTGAATGGTGTCGTCAACGGCCAGGCCAATGGCGATGCTGGCGACAAGCCCGGTGAACATGGACAATTCGATTCCCAACCACCCCATCACACCGAAAATGGTCACGATGGGGAACAGATTTGTGACGGCGGCGATCATCCCCACCTTGCTGGACAAAAACAGGAGAAACATCATGCCGAACACCAGGGCCATGGTGAGCGACAGGCTTTTGATCTGACCGCTGGTGAGGAGATGGCTGCTGGCGGATATGACGATGCCGAAACCGGTTACCTCCCATGTCACATCTTTTGAGAAATGTTTGCGGACATAAGCCCGGATCTTTTCGCGGGTTTTTAAAAAATCTCTCGAACTGGAGATATGGGTCAGCAGGACGATGTTGGCGGAGGAGAGGTCGGTGGTCATGAACCGGTTGAACATCTCCTCCCCCAGCACCGCCCTGTAATTGTTCAACGCCATCCGGAGCGCCCAGCCCTCTTTGGGCAGATCGTACATTTCGGGCTTAAATTGATTGGATGAATAGTTGACCAGTTTCAGGTAGTCGGCAAAGGAGACGGTCTTGTCCACACCGGGGAGGGTCTCGAGAAACGTCTGGAGGCGGGCGATATCGGCGATGTTCCCGGGATCCTCAAAATAATCCGCCTCGTTACTGTTCATAACGACATTGATGGGAAAACTGCCGGAAAGGTCTTTATAGATATCATGAAAATGCCGGTTGACCGGGACATCCTCCTTAAAATACCCCATGGGGTTGGTTTCCACCTTGATGCGGAAGATCCCGATGCCGCAGAAGATCATCAAGGCGGCAAGAACGGAAAAAACGACGGCCTGGCGATTCAGGTTCAGATGGATGATAGTCTCGATGGCCCGATCGAACCACCGGCTTTTTTTCTCTTTACGGTCGGCTGCGGTTTTGGGCGGCGGTATCACACACATCAGTGCCGGGAGCAGGGTCAGGACCACCGTCAGCAGGCTGAACATCCCGAAACAGGAAAAAATGGCAAATTCCCGTATGGTGGGGATCCGGTTGATCAGGAGTGAACCCAGGCCGATGATCGTCGTTGCCACCGCCAGAATCGTTGGAAGACCGATGTTGTCGAAGGTTCGGGAGACGGCTTCCGAGGGGGCTGCGGCATCACGGCTGCAGGCGATATATTCCGAAATGATGTGGAGGCAGTAAGCGGTCCCGACGGCGATGAGAAAAACAGGCACCACCATGGTCAGCATGGAAAGCGGGATCCGGCTCCAGGCCATCAGGCCGAATGTCCAGGTCAAGGCAATCATCACGCAGGTAAGGGGTAACAAAAGCCCTTGCCAATTTCGGAACAGGAGAAACAGGACAACGGCGATCAAAAGAACCGTCAGAGGGGGCAGGCGAAAGAAATCCTTTTCCGTCAACTGCGCGAGTGTCCGTGAAACCAGCGGCATCCCGATCTGGTAAATAGAGAGATCCTTTTCACTCTCCGCAATGAGCGTCTTGACCGATTGGATGACCGTTTCGTTGTCGGCATCATTTTTCAGTACCAGGGTTAACACCGTGGTCTTGTGATCGTCCGAGAGGATGTTGCGCCTGAACAGGCCGATGGGGGCGACCACAGTAGAGAATTTATCAATGGGCCATTTCCCGGAGACGTCCACCGCTTTTTTGATGCCGGGAAGGCTGATCACCCGCCGGACACCGGGAATACCGGCTGCCGCATCGGCCAGGGCTTGCAGTTTTTTGAAAGTGGCCGCCTTGAAAACATTGTCCGCCCGGACCACCACTCGGATGATTTCGTCCGAGCCGAAGACTTTTTTAAAGTCTGTGTGTGCTTTTGCCTCCGGGAGGTCTTCAATGGCAAGATCGTATACGGAGGTCTGAAAACTGAGCCTGGGGATCTGCAGGGCGAACAGCGCGCTGATGGTAAGGATGATCAGGATAACGGTTCGAGGGCGGGCGATGATCTTTTGGAGAAAATTCTGCAGGGAGATCTTGCGAAAGATCTGTTTGAGCATCATAGGCCATTCTCTTGATCTTTTAATTTAGGGTCATTGAATTCGAAGGGAAAAAAATTCTATTCAAATTTATAAAGTGTTGTCTCCTGGATGTCAATTTAGAATTCAATGACTTCCGGTTAGACACGAGGGTTACCTATGAGCATGAAGAGACGGAACCGGCTATGGGGAGGAAAATCCCTGTGAGACAAATTCGATCAGTTTTCCACTCTTGTCCTGAACGATGATCAGACATTCTGCCGAGGGGAGCTTTTTCACCAGATCGAGGCCTTTTTGATGCCCGAGAACCATCAATGCGGTGGCCAGTCCATCCGCGACGGTGCAGTTGCCGGCAATCACCGACACACTGACCACGCCGGTTTGAACCGGAAACCCGGTGCGGGGGTCTATGACGTGGGAATAGGTTTTACCGTTCGCTTCAAAAAAATTCCGGTAGGTGCCGCTGGTGGCCATGGCCCGGTTGCCGGCCAGGGGAATCGCCCTGTAAATGCTATTGAACGCCGCGGTTTTCAGCGGTGTATTGATTCCGATCCGCCAGGGGGCGCCGTCTAATCGAACCCCTTTGACAAACACCTCTCCGCCGATTTCAACCAAAAAGTTTTCAAAGCCCTGTTCT
Organism: uncultured Desulfobacteraceae bacterium; assembly: GCA_964631805.1. Taxonomy (GTDB): domain Bacteria; phylum Desulfobacterota; class Desulfobacteria; order Desulfobacterales; family CAZWAE01; genus CAZWAE01. The sequence continues at coordinate 7,542 of CAZWAE010000166.1, forward strand.
TCCACCACCCGGGCGACGGCATCCACCCCGTACCCCTTGGCGATGGAGCCGAGGTCCAGGGTAAGATCGGGGTTCCCTTTGGCCAGGCATCCCTCCGGAATCAGCTTGATTTTAGCGAATCCCACAGCCTGCCGGGCCTTATCGATGGCATCTGCCGAGGGAATCACAGGTTGTCTGCGAACCCGGCCGAAACCCCAGAGATCCACCAGGGGGCCCACCGTCGGATCCCACGCACCATGGGTCAAACCATGCAGATGTCTGGATTTCCGCATGACCGAAAAAAAATCCGGGGATGGACAGAACATCTCCCCGATATTTTTCAGCCGGTTGAACCGGCTGATCTCGCTCTCCTTTAAATAGGGGGACATGCTCCGGTTGATCTCATGGAGCCGACTCTCTATTTTTTCTTTCAAACCGTTTGTTCTGAAAAGATGGGCGGTCACCACCGTAACATGATAGGTGGTTCCCATGGTTTCGCCGGTGATCGTGAATACCTTTTCCTGAGAGGCCGTGGCCAGGATCGGCATAAAAAGGATAAAAACCAGTGTCAACAGATTCGCTTTCAAGATCGGCTTCATGCTGCCGGAGTACCAGAGCCGCTTTCTATTTTCAAGTGACAACCCGGTATTGGAGGAAATCGGTTAACAAATGCCTCCCGATAGATTAGAATGGTAGCATGAAACGATTCACTATGCTGATGTTGCTTTTATTTCTGGCGGGGTGTGCCGGCCGCGCTCCCGTACCGCCCCCGACTCCGACCCCGGTCCGTGTGAACCTTCTTGGGCATACCATACAGGCAGGTGCATTTTCCGTACTGGACAATGCGGTCCGTCTGACCGAATCCCTTCAGCAAAAAGGGCAGCCGGCGACCTTTTTCAAAGACAATGACGGTCTGTTCAAGGTGCGGTTCGGTGATTTTCCCACCGGTGACGCTGCCCGGCGGTACGCCGACCTCCTGTTGCGGCAGGGAACCATCGACGCCTACTATATCGTAGCTCCCGGCAAACAGGCCGCCGCCCAGCGGCAGCAGCGCGGAGACGCTTTTGTCAGGAGCCGTCTCGTTGAGACGGCCAAAGGTTTCTTGGGCCTGCCGTACCGATGGGGGGGGGCTTCGACAAAAACCGGTTTTGACTGCAGCGGGCTGACCATGACCACCTATCGTCTCAATGGTTACCGGCTGCCCCGGACTTCGGGAGAACAATTCCGAACAGGAACCTCGGTTTCGAAAACCGCCATCAGCCGGGGGGACCTGGTGTTCTTTGCCATACAACGCGGCAAAAAGGTCAGCCATGTCGGTGTTTATATCGGCAACGGCCGATTCATTCATGCACCGAGAAGGGGCAAAACCATCCGCATCAGCAGTCTTGAAAGCGATTATTACCGCCGGCATTTTGTGGGGGCACGGTCGTACCTGTAGCCCGTGTCCGTCCAGAAAAGGCCCTTTTTCCCCTGAGCGGCGTCCTTCGGTCTTCGCCTTTCAGGCTACGCCCCGACAGGCCGCGGGTTTTCTTGCTTGTCC
>CAZWAE010000167.1:0-6035 GCA_964631805.1 uncultured Desulfobacteraceae bacterium
TGTCTTGCACCTGCCGGTGCCGGCGGCGGCTGGGATTTTACCTGCCGCGTACCCGCGGCACAGATGATGCAAAAACTGGATTTGATCGACGGCTCCATGAAGGTTATCAACATGTCCGGCTCTGGCGGTGGAAAAGCGTTTTCCCATGTGGTGACCACCCGTAACAAGGATGAAAAACTGATTGTCGCGGCAAGCGCTGCAACGGCGACACGGCTGGCCCAAAAGGTGTACGGCAATTACAAGGCTGATGACGTCAGATGGGTTGGGGCGCTCGGTATGGATTACGGTGTCATTGTGGTTGGGAAAAAATCTCCCTACAAAACACTCGATGATTTGATGAATAAACTCAAAAACGATCCGAAAAAAGCACCGATCGTGGGTGCGAGTTCTAAAGGTGGCTGGGATCATCTCAAGGCCCTTATTGTCGCGAAAGAGGCTGGGATAAAAAATTTGAGAAGCATCAACTATATTCCGTTTGATAATGGCGGTAAAGCCCTTTTGGAAGTGGTCGCCGGTCGTGCAGCCGCATTCACAGGAGATTCTTCTGAAATCATCGGTCAGCTCCAAGCCGGAGAGGTCAAGGTGCTGGCGGTCCTTTCCAATGATCGCGTCCCCGCGCTTGGCGACGCCAAAACCGCCAAGGAACAGGGTTATAACGTGGTGGGCGGTAACTGGCGGGCATTTTATGCCCCGGCCGGCATTTCTGATGAAGCCTATAATTACTGGGTATCAGCGGTCAAAGCCGTTGCCATGTCATCGGAATGGACTGAACTCAGAGTGAAAAACGGCCTTGCCGAGTTCACCTCCTTTGGCAAGGATTTTGATGGATTTGTCAGAAAGCAGATTGCAAACACAGCCGAGCTCTCCAAAGAGTTGGGCATCATCAAATAATAAAAATCAGTGGATCGGGCGGCTTAAAGGAAATCAAACCCGAAAGCCGCCCTAATTGAAACAAGGTGATATCATGAATCTGACAGCCGATAGAAAATACGCAGTGGCCATGCTGGTATTGAGCATTATCTATTGCGCTTCCGCTTTATCACTGGATGCCGATTTCGACGCGGTAAATGAAAAATTTTATCCTTTTGTCCTTTCTGTCCTAATGATCGTATCATCCATCGGGCTGTTCATCCGGCCCTCACTACACACGACTTCGTGGCCCAAGGGTAGGAATGTACAGAAGATCGGCCTCACCTTTTTTGCGATTCTGGTGTACTGCTTCGTACTTCAGAAGATTGGATTCATCATTTCCGCCAGCGTACTGATGGGCATCTGCATGTGGGTATTTGAAGCAAAGCGGAAATGGATCGTACCGGTTTCGATCATCGTTGCCATCAGTTTTTATATTGTTTTTGACCGACTATTGGGGTTGAACCTACCCGCCGGATTATTGAACTTTATTTGATCATTCAGGGGCCAGGTTCGATATGCTCAATGCCGGTAAGGATTTACCGTTAATGTAAAAATCCTTGTCTGATATCCAAACCAAATTGACTAAAAAGTTAGGTGACTATGTTTGATCTTTTAATGCATGGGTTTTCCGTCGCGTTGAGCGGTTTGAACGTTTTCCTGGTTTTTATCGGCTGTTTCCTGGGGACGATCATTGGTATGCTGCCGGGTATCGGGCCCATCAACGCGATCGCCATTCTCTTTCCCATTGTCCTGCAGTTTGAACTGGAGCCATCTTCGGCATTGATCTTTTTTGGCGGGATCTTTTACGGATCCCAGTATGGGAATTCCATATCGAGTATCCTGCTCAATGTCCCCGGCACCTCTTCCTCAGCCGTGACCTGTATCGACGGCAATCCACTTGCCAAACAGGGAAAAGCGGGGCCAGCCCTTGCTATGAGCGCCGTGGCCTCCTTTTCCGGTGGTGTCATGTCGATCTTTCTCCTTATTTTCTTTGCACCGCTCCTCGCCAAACTGGCCATCGATTTCGGACCCGCTGAGTATTTTGTACTGATGGTCTGCGCTTTTACCGCCCTCACCAGCTTTTCCCAGGGCAGTTTCATCAAGGCGGTGTTCTCTGCCATTTTAGGGCTGGCCATTGCCACGGTGGGGATCGATGAGCTGAGCTTTAGCGGCATGCGCCGCTTCACCTTCGGCATCGAGGAATTGGGGGACGGGATCGATTTTATCGTCGTTGTGATCGGGGTGTTTGCGGTTGGTGAATTGTTTATTTTTCTTTCGGAATTGACAGCGGATACTGCGCAAACGGTGGCTCCTGTTAAAAAGATCCTGATGACCTTTAAAGAGTTAAAGGAATCTGCGGCAGGGATCGTTCGCAGTTCCCTCACCGGTTTTGTGGTTGGCGTTCTCCCGGGGGCCGGTGCCACCATTGCCAGCTTTCTCGCCTATAACACCGAAAAGAAAATGGCCGGTTCCAAAGGTAAGTTTGGTAAAGGAGACCTGCGTGGCGTTGCCGCTCCCGAATCTGCCAACAACTCCTCAGCCGTTGGGTCGTTTATACCCCTGCTGGTTTTGGGGGTTCCTGGAAGCGAAACCACGGCCGTCATGCTCGCCGCCCTTATCACCCTTGGGGTCACACCGGGTCCCACCATGCTGGCGGACCAGCCGGACATGTTCTGGGGGGTTGCCGCCTCGATGTTCTTAGGGAACCTGGTGCTGATTGTCCTCAACCTGCCCATGGTCAAATGGCTGGCCAAGATTCTGCTCATTCCCCGCTGGATTTTGATGCCGGTCATCGCCATCCTGAGCATCGTCGGGGTCTATGTCCTAAACGGCAGTGAATTTGACCTGATACTGATGCTCATTTTCGGTGTCGTGGGATTTATTATGCGCAAGACGGGTTTTCCCATGGCCCCGCTTATCCTTGGGCTCGTACTCGGCGGTCTCATCGAGGTGAATTTCAGAAGGGCTCTCACCTACAGCTATGGAGAGTTCTCGACCTTTTATGAATCCCCCATCGCCATCGGATTGTGGGTCATCACATTTCTCAGCCTCGTGGCACCGGTGGTGATAAAATATATTAAAAAACGGATGCAGCAGAAATAACCCTAAGGTTGACACAGGAGATGCATTTGGTTAACCATTTAGAAGTTTAACATGTCACAAAGGGGGGGCAAAATTCAATTGTTAGGCAGACCGACGTCTTCCCGCAGGTCCATCTCTAAAGAAGTCTCCATGGGCCTGATCCTCACCATCCTCCTGGTTTCGACCATATCTTTTTTTATCGCCTATTCCGTTGCAAGGACAAAAGCGCATGAGCAGCTGAATGCCAAAGCAGATGAATACATCCAGTACCTGAAAGAGATCCTGATCCTGCCCATCTGGAATTATGACTATGAAACCATAGATGTCATTGGTAAATCATTCATGCAGAATGATTTTATCGCAGGGATCACCATTGTGGACAGCCGCAATAAAACCTGTGTGGCGGAACAAAAGAAAAATGTTGTCCCACTGGTTAAACGATCGGTCAAATTAACATACTATGGCCAACCCATGGGGGCGGTCGAAATTACGCTTGCCTCGGGATATTTTAATATCTGGAACCGCCAGTTCTTATGGTATTTCAGCTTTATTATCCTGATCAATCTGCTCTCCTTGATCATCATGTCCGGTTTCCTTCTGCGGTGGTCCCTCAACAAACCACTGCAACTGCTCAGCCGGATCGTGGCGTCTTATAGTTCCGGAAAAAAAGGTCAACTGCCTGAGCACATCCCTTATTCGGAGTTTGTCCCCCTCACCGATACCCTGCAGAGGATGGGAAATGAAATCCAGCTGCAAATGGGTGAGCTGCAACAAGCAGAAAAAAAATATCGCAGTATTTTCGAAAATGCCACTGAAGGTATTTTCCAGTCGACGCTGGATGGTAAAATTATCAACGCCAACCCGGCATTTGCCGAAATCTTGGGGTACGACACCCCGGAACAGCTGGTTTCACAAGTTAGGAACATCGGAAAACAGCACTATATCGACCCGGAACAGCGTTATGCCTACATCCGCACCCTGAAAACGGGCAAGGTCGTCAAAGCGTTTGAAGTCGAGTTCAAGAGGAAAGACGGCAGGGTCATCTGGGTTTCCCTGAATGCATTGCCCATCTATAATCCAAGCGGCGAATTACTGCATATTGAAGGCCTCGTCCAGGACATTACGACGCGGAAAAAAGCACAGATCGAACTGACCCGGCTCTCCACTGCCGTGGAGCAGGTGGCGGAGACGATTATTATCACGGATGATACCGGTCGGATCAAGTACGTTAATCCAGCCTTTGAACGCAACACCGGGTATCTTTTGGACAAAATCTATAATGAACCCAACAGCGTTCTGGGAGCGGACCCCATTGAAATGCAGCAGTATGATGAGATCCTTTCTGCCGTAAAAAAAGATGAGGTCTGGACAGGCCGGCTCACCAGCAAAAAGAAAAACAATGAACCCTTGATCGAGGATGTCATTGTCTCCCCCATAAAAAGTCCGACGGGTAAATTTTTAGGATACGTTTCCATCAACAGGGATGTGACCTTGAAAGCCAGGTATGAAGATCAGGTTCGCCAGTCCCAGAAAATGGAAGCCATCGGAACCCTGGCGGGCGGGATTGCTCATGATTTCAACAATATCCTGGGAGTCATCATCGGATGCAGCGGGCTGGTCAGAAATAGCCTTCCCAAAAACGATAAAGCCGTCAAGGATATTGAACAGATCCTGACAGCAGGGTTGCGGGCCAAATCACTGGTCAACCAGATCCTGACTTTCAGCAGACAGGAGGAAACGAAAAAAATACCACTCACCCTGTCTCCCTTTATCAAGGAGGTTATCCGATTTTTAAAGGCGACGCTGCCGAATTACATAAAAATCAAATATACAAAGAGAACCGAATCCGGCATTGTCCTGGCTGATCCCATCCAGATTCAGCAGATATTAATGAACATCTGTACAAACGCCTCCCAGGCGATTGGGCAGAGCCGAGGTGAAATAGAGGTGAGCCTTTCAAAGGAAAATTTTACAGAAAGATCTGATCTGCCGCCTGAAATAGAACCGGGTCATTATGTGGTTATTGAGATCAAAGATGACGGACCGGGTATAGAGGAGAATATTCAACACAAGGTTTTTGATCCGTTTTTCACGACTAAGGGGGTTGGTGAGGGAACGGGTCTCGGGCTTTCAGTGGTTCACGGAATTGTCAAGCAACATGACGGCGCCGTCATCCTGTCAAATGCTGACGAGAAAGGCGCCTGCTTTAGCATATTGCTGCCCCGGCTTGAGCATAAGGATATTAAAATCACAACTTCAGAGGCAACTGAACTGCCGACGGGAAATGAGAAAATCCTGCTTGTAGATGATGAAAAAGCCCTGCTCGACGTGCTCAACCGTATTATCAGCAACCTGGGTTATGATGTCGAAGCATATCATGACAGCACCCTGGCCCTTGAAGCCTTTACACGGAAGACAGATTATTTCGACCTTTTAATTACGGATCAGGTGATGCCGGATCTGACGGGGACACAGCTGGTCAACGAGGTCCGGGCAAAGAATACGGATATCCCGGTCATCCTTTTGACAGGCCTTGACGAAGTCCGTCTTGAAAAAACAGAATTCCATCAGCCGAGATTTGAAAAGATTCTGAAAAAGCCATTATTAAATTCAGAACTTTCGTTTGCCATCAGAAAGGTGATTGATGAACAACAAAACAGATAACTTGGAACAAAATCCGGAATACCGGATTCTGATTATCGATGATGATAAGGGCATGTCTTATACCCTGGTCCGAATGGTTGAAGAAGCGGGTCTTCTGGCGGATACGGCCTTCAGGTTGAAGGAGGGAATTGAAAAGGCGTTGTCCGGTAACTATGATGTCGTCTTTTTAGATGTGCGGCTGCCCGATGGAAACGGTATTGATATTATTCCGAAAATCCGGTCCATTGCATTCCCCCCTGAAATTATCATAATCACGGCCTACGGGGAACCGGGCGGAGCCGATCTGGCCCTGAAAAGCGGTGCATGGGATTATCTGCAGAAACCGTCCGACATCCGGACCATGGAACTTTCCCTGATCCGGGCGCTGGAATACAGAA
>CAZWAE010000167.1:6135-9019 GCA_964631805.1 uncultured Desulfobacteraceae bacterium
GACCAGGGAACGCTTTTCCTGGATGAAATCGGCGAACTGCCGTTGTCACTGCAAAAAAAGCTGCTGCGCGTTCTCCAGGAGAAAAAATTCAGACCGGTCGGCAGCAAGAGGGAGATTAAGAGCGACTTCAGACTGGTTTCCGCCACAAACAAGGATCTTGAGGAACGCGCCCAATCAGGAAAATTCAGACAGGATCTTTTGTTCAGGCTAAGGACCTTTGTCATTGAACTCCCCCCCATCAGGGGACGAAAAAAAGATATCGACGCCCTGGCAGAGCACTATGTTAAAAAATTGTGCGGGGATTACCGGTTTGAGGTGAAAACGATATCTGAAGACTTTTTCGATATGATCCACAAATACCCCTGGCCCGGGAATATAAGGGAATTTATCAGTGCCATGGAAAGTGCCGTAGCGGTGGATCCATTCAGCAAGATGCTGTTCTCAAAACATTTGCCGGATTACATCCGGGTTAAAGCGGTTGAGACCTCTTCCACCGATGGTACAATGATTGAAGATGTTAAACCGAATGCGTATTTAATCAAACAGACATTAAAAGATCACAGATCAACATTTATGGCCAGGATTGAAAAACAATACCTGTCTGATCTCATGGTGCAGACGAAATGGAATTTTCAACAGGCCTGCAGAATTTCAGGACTAAAACGTGCAAGGTTTTACCAGTTGCTCAAGAAGCACCATATCTCGAAGTAGCGACTCGCCAGTGTTTTTTCGTGATATATATTTCTGGTATTCTATTATCTACCCGTGTCGAACGAATTTCGAATTTTCCGGAATCCCATTTTTTGTGTTTTCAAATCCCATATGTTACAGTGCCCATTCTTTTACATTGGTTTAAACTTCATCGGAATATTAAACGTGTTAACCCGCTACAGTTAAAGCGAGAATACATATAGCATGCTGAAATTTTATTGAATACAGGCATAAACCATTCTGCGTAACTCAAATGGAATTTGATGAGTATTTAAATTCATGTCTGAAAAACCCACCCGTATAGAACTGGAAAAAAGCGTCAGGGAATTAGAGCCATCTGATTCCAACCGCAAACAGACCGAGGCACACCTGGAGCTATTCAAAAAAGTGGTGGAAAGTGCAACGGATGCCATTGGCATCTCAACACCGGAAGGACAGCACTGGTACCAAAACTCAGCCTTCGATGCCCTGTTCGGGGAAATCGGCGAAGACCCTCCGTCAACACTGTACTGTGATGAAAAAGTGGGCCGTGAGGTATTTGAAGCGATCATGGCGGGTGGTGAATGGAGCGGTGAGGTTCAGATGTATGCCACCGATGGACGGGTGCTGGATATTCTTTTGCGCGCCTACGCCGTCACTGACGAAACCGGTAAAATTCAGAGTTTGGTGGGTGTGCACACCGATGTTTCCGATAGCCGTCGTTCACAAGAATTATTCAAAATGGTGGCGCAATCCACCAGTGATGTTTTCTATGAGTGGAACGTTCAGACGGACTCTTTACAATGGTTCTCTGATATTGAAGCGGAATTGGGTTACGCTACAGGTGAGGTGCCGCCGACTATCGACGGCTGGATAAATCTGATACATCCCGAAGATCGCCCCCAATTGGCCGGCGCCGTTGAGGAACACCGTACCTCAACCAAGTCTATCAACTATTACTACCGGGTGAAACATAAGAATGGCACCTGGCGGTACTGGCATGACCATGGGACACCGGTCCTGGACAGTCAAGGCCGACCCGTGCGGTGGGTTGGCGGCATCACCGACATTACAGAACGCAAGCAGACCGAAAAAACACTGCGAGAGAGTGAACAACGGTTTCGGGATTTGATCGAAAGCACAAGCGACTGGGTATGGGAGGTAGATCAAGAGGGTGTGTATACTTATTCCAGCCCCAAGGTCAAAGAGTTTTTAGGTTATGAACCGAAAGAGGTCGTAGGGAAAACGCCTTTTGACTTTATGCCTTCTGAGGAAGCTAAACGCGTATCCAGAATTTTTAATAATTTTGTTACATCAAAAGCGCCTTTTATATCTTTAGAAAATACAAATCTTCACCAAAACGGTGATATTGTCATTATGGAAACCAGCGGGGTTCCATTTTTTTCTGCAGAAGGAGCGTTTTTAGGTTTTAGAGGAATTGATCGAGACATCACTGAACGAAAACAGATTGAGGAAGAATTGAGAAAAAGCGAAATAAAACACAGGACATTGATAAAAAATATACCCGGTATGGTTTATAGGGCATATAAAGACTGGTCAGCAGAGATTATCAGTGGCTGTGAAAAGATTTCCGGTTATACGTCTGCCGAATTAAACAGAAAAGAGAAAAACTGGCTAAGTGTTATCCACCCTGACGATATAGAGGAAGTATTCAAGGAAGGTCATCGGCTATCAAAAGAGGCCAAAGATTTAATTCAAACCTATCGAATCCTGACAAAAGACGGCGAGGTTCGATGGATTGAGGACCATAAGGCATCACTTTTTTCTGAAGAGGGGGAGTTTTTAGGCATAGATGGTATTGTATTCGACGTCACCGGGCGCAAGCAAACGGAGGTGGCGTTAAAGCAAAGCGAGGAAAGATATCGCAGGATTTTTGAAAATTCTGCTTTTGGTTTTTTTCAGAGCACACCGGAGGGGCAATTTGTCAAAGTAAATCCAGCATTTGCCGGAATGCTGGGATATGAGTCACCGGAGTGCCTCGTTTCAGAAATAACCGATATTGCAACCCAATATTACGTAAACCCGGAAGATCGCCGCCAATATCAACACGTTCTCCACAAAAACGGCAAGGTGGAAAACTATGAATTCAGAGCTAAGCGAAAAGAAGGAACACAGATCTGGGTATCCAACAGCACCCGGGCACATTTTAACCCGGATGGAAGAATAATCCATT
>CAZWAE010000168.1:0-4353 GCA_964631805.1 uncultured Desulfobacteraceae bacterium
CAAAGGAAACCTTCAACTCTCACACTAGCTGATCCGCTGGCGAACCAATGCCGAAACAAACTCGCTCACCAGCACCACACCGAAAACCGATGTGAGGATCAGGGAGACCTCGTGCCACTGGAACTGGTTGATGGAGGAGTAGAGCAGGATGCCGATGCCGCCGGCCCCGACGAACCCGAGGACGGTGGATTCCCGGATGTTGATGTCCCAGCGGTAGACGGCGGTGCCGTATATCACCGGCAGCACCTGGGGGAGGATGCCGTACCAGAGCACCTGGAGTCTCGACGCGCCGGTGGCCTCGATGGCCTCCACGACGCCTTCGTCGATCTCTTCGATGGCTTCCGCTACCAGCTTGCCCATGAAACCGATAGACCGAAAAGCGATGGCCCAGATGCCGGCAAGGGGCCCCGGGCCGAAGATGGCCACGAAAAAAAGGCCCCATACCACGGTGTTGACCGACCGGGAGGTCACCAGGATAAACCGTCCCAGAAACCACGTGGCCTTGTTGAAGGTGGTGTTGCGGGCCGCCAGGAAGGCGATGGGAAACGAGATGACAAAGGTCACCACCGTGCCCAGGGTGGCGATGTGGATCGTTTCTATGAGCGGTTTGGCCAGGGTTTCCCAGAACTCGAGATCCGGCGGCCACATCCGTTCCGCAAGATCCATGGCCTGCACGTGGGCATCCAGGAAATAGAACCACGGCAGATCCAGGTTGCTGACGGACCAGACGGCGGTTGCCACGATGCCGACATACCAGATGTAGCGGATCAACGTTGTCTTTGGCGAGAAGCGTTTCCACACTTCCGGATATTTTTGGGCGTGTTCGGCGGGTGTCATCGCACGTACCCCCTCACCCAGCTCGAAAAGAATTCACCCAGAAAGACCAGGAATACGATGGTCATGAGGATGGCGAGGCTGAAATCGTAATCGTAGCGACTGAAGGTGGCGGCCAGCACCTGCCCGATCCCGCCGGCGCCCACAATCCCCACAACGGTGGAGTGGCGGATATTGGCATCCAGGCGATAGATGGACACCCCTAGAAATCTCGGCAGGGAATTGGGGGAGATACAGTAAATCAATAGCTGGGGAAAGGTCGCCCCGGTTGCCCTAATCGCTTCCAATTGTCCAGGCGGCATGTTCTCCACGTCTTCCGCGATCATCTTGGAGATAAAGCTGGTGCTGGCGACGATGAGGGTGATGACGCCGGCAAGGGGCCCGAAGCCGAAAATCTTGACGAAAAAAATGGCGATGATGATTTCATGGAACGTACGGGATAGAATGATCAGAGTGCGGGCAACGACATACACCGGTTTCGGGACCAGGTTGCTCGCCCCGCAGAGCCCCAGGGGGATGGCCAGGATCATACCGAAAAAACTGGCCGCAAGAGCCATCTGGACGCTCTCGACAACCCCTTTGATCAGCAGCGACGATCGGCTGAAATCGGGGGGGATCATGCGCGAGAACATGTTCGCCGCCCGGGGGATGCCCGTTGAGATGCGATGCCAGCTGATATCCAGCGCGCCGACCGACCAGAAGATGTAGATCAACCCGAGGATAATCAGCCCGTAGCGCAGGGCCGGGTTCTCGATCATGCGGATCTGGTTCCACTTTGGCGGCGTGACTGCCCCGTTTTCAGATGATTCAGATGTTGCGGTCATCCGGCGGCGGCCTCTCTTATAAAGTCGTTGTCTTTTTTGGGTTTCTCTCCGTCGGCCTCATCCTCTTCATCCACTTTTCGGATGGTGAGGCTCCAGTCCTCCTCCCCGTAAATTTCGGTCAACACCTCCTCTGTGATCCCATTGGAAGTGCCCTCGAAAACGATCGTACCATCGCGCAGTCCGATGATGCGGTCTGAAAAAGACTGCGCCAGGGCCACGTCATGGATATTGACCAGTGCCGGGGTACCGCGTTCCTCCACCAGTTCCACGAGAAGCCGCATGATCTGGCGGCTGGTCTTGGGATCGAGGCTTGCAGTGGGTTCGTCCACCAGCAGGAGATCAGGTGCCTGCATGAGCGCCCGCCCGATGCCAACCCGCTGGCGCTGCCCGCCGGAAAGGGCATCGGCCCGCGTGTCCTGGTATCCTTCCAAACCCACGCGTTCCAGCAGCTTAAAGGCGGCCACCACATCTTCGGCCGGGAATTTCCGGCGCCAGGCGCGCCAGAACGACACGTACCCCAACCGGCCCGAAAGCAGGTTCTCCATAACCGTCAGGCGGTCCACGAGGTTGTACTCCTGGAAGATCATGCCCATTTGCCGCCGCACACGGCGCAGCTTGCGCCGGCTTAACGACGCAATATCGACATCGTCGAGCAAAATCCGGCCGGATGTGGGTTCGACCAGGCGGTTGATACACCTGATCAGCGTGCTTTTCCCGGCGCCCGAGGGGCCGATAATGGCGATCACCTGGGGCTGGTCCACGGTAAAACTGACGTTGCTGAGCGCCTTGGCACCCGTCGGATAGACTTTATTGAGATCCGTAATGGTGAGCATGGTGTGCCTATCGAGTTTTTGCAGCGGTACAAAAAACAAATGAACCGTCGGTCCCTTAGGAAAACCGACGGTTCGTTTATGAGCCTATCAACTCTTTTTTTTCTTTTTTTTCTTTTTCTTGACCTTGAGTCCCTTCAGCGTTTCGTCGCTGTAAGTCACGCCGTTGGTTTTCTGAATGGTCAGGATGTCGGACCAGTGATCTATGTAGGTGATGGGGATGAAACGGTCCGCCTGTTTCCCGAACTCCTTGTCGAGACCGGTTCCCTTCCATTGGAAAGAGAGGAACGAGTAGACGATCTTGCGGGCGAGGTCCGGATTCAGGTTGTGCATGTATCCGTAGGAAGTGGTGGGAAAAAGCTTGGATTCCCAGATGACCCGAAGATCCTCCATTTTGACGACCCCTTTCTGGACCATTCTGTCCAGAACGCTGGAGGCGATGGGGGCGGCGTCGTAATCCTTGTTGGCAACGCCCATGATGGAGTTGTCGTGTTTCCCGGAATAGGTCACCTTGTAATCCACATCCGGCTGGACGCCCAGCGCCTTGAAAAGCGCCCTTGGTGCCTGGTTGCCGGAGTTGGAAGAGGGGGTGACGTGGGCGATGTTTTTGCCCTTCATATCTTTGGGGGATTTGATATCCGAGTCTTTGTGGGTGATCAACTGGAGTTTGTAGCCGAAAGACCCGTCCGCCTTGCCCATGATGGAGAAGGGAACGTATCCGGCCAGATTCACACCGAAGCAGGTGGGTCCGGTGGAGATACCGGCCACATGCAGACGGCCCGAGCGCATGGCTTCCACCTGGGCGGCATAGGATTCCGCTCCATACCAGCGCACCTTCTTTCCGGTGTTTTTGGCCAGGTAATCCATGAACTCGGTAAACACGTTCTCGTAAACCGACGGATCCTCAACCGGGGTGTAAGAAAACACCAGCGTGTCGGGATCGAGCCATTTGCCGGCGTCTTTCGGAGTATCGGCCACCAGATCGCCATCCTCGTCGCAAAACCGGGGATCAAGGGTGCCACGATTTTTACACGTGTCGGCGGCAGCCTGTGAAACCGGGCTGAGAACCAGGGCGAGAGCCGTCATACCGACGATGCCTAACAGCAGAAATCTGCGAAACCACAACGTTTGCTTCATCGTTACCTCCTTTAGCGTTAATTTTGATGACCTGTTTTTGTTGGGTGACTACGATTGCAAGTGAATTTTCAATAACTACCGCCGGGGAGGTAACTTGTCAAATAAAAGGTGAAAAACTTAGGTTACGAAAGGAGGTGATCCACCATCTCTGCAAAACCGTATCCTCCCTTTTTCTCGGTCACCCATGTCGGCTCGGCGGGGAGCAGGCTCTTAAAATCCAGCACATTGGCGACCCCCACCGAATGGGGGAAAAATTCGAACATGGGGCAATCGTTGGGGGAATCTCCGATAAAAAGGATACGATCCCGTTCCTCATCGACGGCGAGGTCAAAAACCTCCCGGAACATAATGCGCGTCATCGCCAGCTTGTCATACTCCCCGAACCAGCCGTTGACGTGAATGGAACTGGGTTTCGCAATAGCACCTGCTGCTTCGAACAGCCTCACGATCTCGTCGATGCTCACCTGGGGAAGGGGGGGTACATCTTCACAGAAATCGATGGCGAGATCTGCCTCCCGGTAGGGTTGGTCCGCCGAGACGGCGCAGCCGGGAACGGCGTTCAGAATTGTTTCCCTCAACCGCGCGATCTTTTGACGATCATGGATCCGTTCCGGCTCGGTCTTCCAGTACCGCCGGATCATCTTTTTGTTCTCATCATCATATCTGAAGTAAAAGGCGCCGTTTTCACCCACCAATCCATCCACCGGCCACATCCTGGCGATATGGTC
>CAZWAE010000168.1:4453-8998 GCA_964631805.1 uncultured Desulfobacteraceae bacterium
TGTTGTCAAACAAAAGCGGAAGATGAAAGGATGCCGGGATGCCAAAACAACTGATTGACGCCATGGAAAAAGCTATATCGGAAGTAAAACAATGGCCGGACAGATCGATCCAGCTTTTTCACCACAACGATTCGGACGGGTTGACCTCGGGCGCCATACTGACACGGGCTTTTGAACGGGCCGGGTTCGCCGTCAAACGCTTTTGCATGGAAAAGCCCTATCCGGCCGTACTGGAACGGGTTTTCGAGCAGGAGAACCGCCTGATCGTTTTCACCGATTTTGCCGGCCGCATCGCCCCGATGATCTCCGACCTGAACCGAGGCCGAAACCTGGTGCTGATCCTCGACCACCACAAAGCCGCCCCCGCAACGGATGCCATGGTTCACAATCTGGATCCCGAACTGTTCGGTTTGAAGGGGGACCGCGACATCACCGCCTCGACCACCTGCTATCTATTCGCCCGCACCCTGGATCCTAAAAACATCGATCTGGCCCCCATCGCCGCCATCGGGGCAGTGGGCGACGGTTTTTTTGTGGATGGATGCCTGGCCAGCGAAAACCGCGATGTTGCCCTGGAAACGGTCCGGCAGGGATTTCTCGAAATCAATCCACACGATGCCGGGGAATCCTACGTTTTCCTGTCCCCCCGGGGACCGGTGCCCTGTGAAGAGGTGGGCGCCTATCTGGATACCCTGGGCGCTGCCGGTTACTACAGAGAGGGGCCGGATATGGGGATTCGGGTCTGTCTTGAGGGTGCAGGACCCGAATCGGACCGGATGCTCGATGAATTGAAAACCCTTCAGGACAGCATCTTTTCTGAAGAGATCGAAAGATTGAAAAGCGGTGGGTTGAAAACATCGGACCGAATCCAGTGGTTTAACGTCGAGAGCCGATTTTCCCCCATGGGGGTGAAAATGATCGGGGCTTTTTGTGAAATTTACAAGGATACGGAAACCTTCGATCCCGATAAATTCATCGCCGGATTCCAGGTCATCCCCAACGAGATCCCAGGCTTCGGACCGGTTCCCCTCAACCAGGTTAAGATCTCCATGCGGGTTTCCGAAGCGATGCAGGAGGAGATCCGTGCGGGCAGGGCTCCCGGTCTGGACACGTTCCTCCCGGAGGCCACCGGAAAGCTCGGCGGTTTTTCCGATGCCTGCCACAGTCTGACCGCTGCCACTACCGTGTCCATTGGGAAAGAGGAAGCCTTGATAGAGGAGATGGAGATCATCCTTGCCGATTACTTTGACCGGGGTTGAGTGCGCCATGTTCCGGGTACACCTTACGAATCCAACTCACAACCCTCACCCCCCACACAATTGTATTGACAATCCGGTGGATATTCTATATGTTTTGCCTTGGTTAACCGGTTAACTTTCCCTAATAACAACCAGTTATCATTCCAACAGCACATTCATTTCAACGGCTTTTGTAGTGGATTGATCCAAAAGGCGGCTTTCCCATGACACTTAAGAAAGTGGCAGAGCTTGCCGGAGTGTCGCGCACCACTGTTTCCCTGGTGGTCAACAATGCCGAAGGCTCAAGGGTCGGCAGCGAGACACGGCAGCGCGTTCTCGAAGCGGTCCGGAAACTGGACTACAAGCCGAACCTCGTTGCACAGCGGCTCTCTCTGAGAAAAAACAACGCCATCGGCCTGTTGATCCCTTTTTCCTCCCCTTTGTTCAGCAATGCCACCAATGTGGAGATCATCGGCGGCGTCCAGGAGGTGGCCAATGAAAAGGGTGTGGATCTTGTCCTTTTTTCGAGCCGGAAAAACTGTATGGAACCGGACCGTGAGTTCATGGGCAATATTTTGAAACAAAACGCTGTTGATGGTCTTATCGTATCCAACACCCGGTTTTCCACCAGGCAGTTTATCGACACCGTCACCCGGCAGATGAAGGACGAAGGGGTGAATGCGGTCCTTCTGGAGTATTGGTGGGGTAAAGAGGCGATCAATTATGTAGGTGCGGATTATTGGGGAGGCATTTATCAATCCATCGACCACCTCATCGTTCAGGGGCACCGGACCATCGGCATGATAACGCCCCCGGCAGATGCCCTGATCACCGCGAGGATGACCGGCAGCTATAAAGAGGCGTTTACGGATAACCGCCTGCCTTTTTCCGAACAGGTGATGGTCAGCGCCGATTACTCGCCGCAAATGACCCGGGACCTGACACGGCGTTTGATCGCCGAGAATAACGGCCTGACGGCCATTTTCGTCGGCGACTACGAAATGGCGCTCTCATGTGTAAAAACGATCAAGGAGATGAACCTGAGGGTTCCGGACGATATTTCGGTGGTGTCGTTTGCCGATCATGAGGTGTTCCCTTTTCTGGATCCCTCCCTGACCGCCGTCACCATTCCGTACCACGAAATGGGCCGGCGGGCGGCGGAACTGCTGTTTGACGATTCCGGGGAGAAGCAGCAAATCATTTTTCCAACCGCCCTGGCGGTGCGGGATTCCACCGCCGGTGCAAAGTGATAAAACAAGGAGGAAGACCATTGGCAAAAGGAACCGGATTTGGAAAAACCATTTTGATCGGGGATCAATTCGTATTGGAGGAGGTTCCGGCCATTGTCGCGGCACTGTCCTTTGAAACCGAGGCCGTCGTGGAGCGGATCGACGGCAGCGGATGGATACTTGCGGACAACCGGCAGGAAGTCCCGGGCTACAAGGAGAAGAAAAAGGAGCAGCAGGCGGTGTCCATCAACCGTATTCTGGAAGTGATGGGGATCGATGCGGAAAAAACACCGCTCAAAATTTCATATGGCGGATCGCTTCTGGCGGGCAGCGGAGTCGGAGCCAGCGCGGCCAGCTGCGTGTCCCTGGCAAGGGCAATCGACGAAGAGTTCAATCTGGGATACACCATCGAGCAGATCAACCATGTGGGGTGGGAGGGAGAATTCGCCTATCACGGTATCCCCAGCGGGGTGGACAATACCGCTTCCACTTACGGCGGCCTGCTGAGATACTGGGTCAAAGATAAAGAGAAGCACTTTGAAAACATCGACATCAAGGCGCCTCTGGATATCGTACTGGCCAACAGCGGGGTGACGGCGGACACCTCCAAGCTGGATGACTACGTGGAGGGACTGAAAAATGATGACCCCGAGCTGTTCGCCTCCCGGATGAAGGCCATTACCGAGCAGTCCGACGAGATGAAGTCGGCCCTTGAAGCCTACGATCTCGAAACGGTGGGCCGGGTCATGACGGCAAATCACAAGATTCTCATCGATATGGGATTGTCCCATGACACCCTGATCTATCTCTGTGACGTCGCCCTCAAGCTGGGGGCTTTAGGGGCAAAGGTCACCGGCGGCGGCAGGGGAGGATACATGGTGGCGCTGACGCCGGGGCAAGAGCTCCAGGAAAAGGTCGCGTCTACTTTTGAAGGAGAAGGGTACAAGGTCATCCGGGCCGCCATCGGATGAATCATGCAGTGAAGCTTAATTTATAATACCGGCCCGGTGTGCCCGGGTCGGAATAACCAAAACAAGGAGGTACATCATGATGAAGAGAACGTTGATGACGGCGATGGTCCTGTCGGCAGTAATCTGTTTTACGGCAGGCATCTGCGTGGCCGAAGAACTGCAATTGCTGACCTGGTCCGGATATGCTCCAAAAGTACTGCTCGACAAGTTCAAAAGCGAAACCGGTATCGATGTAAAGGTCACCCTTTCCAACAATGAGGAGATGATCGCCAAATTAAGGGCAACAAGGGGAGCCGGTTTCGATCTCGCGCAGCCGAGCCAGGACCGCATCACCTCCGTTCAGAAAAAATTTAAAATTTACCAGCCCATCGATTATTCAAAGGTCAACACCGACCAGATCATTCCCGCCATGGTCCGTGCAATGAAGCAGAACACGGCCATCGGAAACGATATATACGGCGTACCCCATGTCTTCGGGACCTCCGGCCTGATCGTCAACAAAAAATTTGCCGCCGATGCCAAGAGCTTTTCGGACCTGCTGAACCCCGCCTACAAGGGGCGCGTCAGCTACCGCTTGAAGAGGGCCACCCTTATCGGCCTTGCATTCGCCAGCGGGACCGACCCTTTTGCGAAGTACGGCGATGTCAAGGGATACTCAGCCCTGATGGATAAAATCGGAAAATCGCTGATAGACGCGAAACCCGTGGTTAAGAATTACTGGACCAACGGCGACGCCCTGCTGCAGTCCATGCTGTCCAATGAGGTCCATCTTGCCATGGGTTGGGAACAGCAGGCATGGAAGCTCAATGCTGAAAACCCGGACATCGACTATGTGGCGCCTGAAAGTGGATCACTGGCGTGGATCGATACATTTGCCATCCCGGCCAAGGCAAAGAATACTGCGGCAGCTTACAAATGGATCAATTTCAGCCTGCGTCCCGACAATGCTGCCATATTCACCAATAAGGAAAAATACGGTACTGCGTCGAAGGATGCGGTCAAGCACCTCGACGCAAGCGTGAGCGCCAATTTCAAACGCTGCTTTCCTCCGGCAGTAATGGATAACATGAAATGGTATCCCCCGGTTCCGGCAAAACTGGAATCGAT
>CAZWAE010000169.1:0-1585 GCA_964631805.1 uncultured Desulfobacteraceae bacterium
AACCACGACAGCGGCATCTTCCTGACACCTCACCTTCGTGGTTGGTTTACTGATTAGGCTTTGTATTGTCATCCCGCAGGCTTCGGCCTGCAATAATGGACATCTACCTATTGGAAAACGGAGCCCCTGTCAACACCCTAATTGCTCAGGGTTTGGCTTTATCGCAATAAATTGTGTTTGGATATTGCCTCATGAAGAGGCGGGGTGGGCCTGTAACATCCGCCCATATCATTTTTATTCTGCAAGATTCAGTCCTAACAGCAAACTCAAGTCAAAATGACGGCGAGGCCTCTTCGCCAGCCGTCTTTTTCTTGAAATGGCGCCGTTCCCACGCAGCAGCTGGAATAAAAACTGACGGCGGTCGGGAAACCCTACAGAGATAAGCCGGTAAGCGCGGTCAGGCGTCCCACAATCTTATCGTCCACAGCAGGATTCGCTTTTACCAGTTCTATCTTGGGAGCTCCGCTAAAAATCTTGAAGGCATGGGCCAGCACACGATCATCCCAGATGGTGTTGATGTCGTTGCGAATGAGTTTTTCAGTGTCCATCGCCTGCCCCCACCCATCCAGCTTGCTCACTACCCAGCGGTTGGCCAGGTTGACCACGACCTGGTTGGTATAGGGGTCGTTAAAAAAAAACCTCTCCCCCTCCGGGGCGGCCCGGTGCATCTCCAAAAGCCACGCCAGGGACACCATATCGTGAGCAACCACCGAAGTGGAGGCCATAACCACTCCGGTGGCCGGCGCGGCCACATAGCCCTTGTCGGGGCCGAAACAGGCTAAAACCCTATCCGCAGCGGATATCACCATCCGCTGCTTTTCCAGCAATGTGGGAACGGTGTTGGCCTCTGCTGTTTTTTCCTGAAAGGTGGCCGCGTCCCGATGATATTCCAAGCGGGTATCGGTTCTCCAATATCCCACGGCACACTTCAAACCCAAGGTACTGCCGGCCAGGGCGTGACGCCCGCAACGAGGCATCAACACGATGTGGTCCACCTCTTTGAGTATCTTCGGCATCATCAGGCCCTTTTTCCAATTTGAACCTTTAACAGGCCGGTCTTCATAGAAGGCATCCCACCCGGCCTCTTCCCAGAAGTAAAGTTCGGCGCCGGCTTTTTCCATAGCGTCAGCCAGGCCACTTTTTGTCATCAACTTGCGCGTACTGCCGGTCAATTTGTCGGGGGTGAGCTTGACATGCTGGATGCCCGCCATATCCCCCACAATCACCCTTCCGGCACCCTTTTCCTTGAGAAGGGCCACCAATGCCGATACGGCTTCCGGATGGGTTGTGGCGGGGTAGGGGTTTCCCGAGTTGTGCGCAGGCTTGATGAAAACCGAATCTCCTTTAGAAAGCCAGGAAAAGTCGGTGGCCGACAGGGCCGCCGTCCGCACCGCCCGGCGAAGGGTCTGGTTCGAAGAGCCTTTCCGAATACCCGCCAAGTGAACCATGTCCGGCGGACCCGCTGCGGACATCGGTTTGGGAGTGCTGGCAGAGGAATCCCGATGAGCCCCTGAACATGCCGCCATCGCCGCCGCACCGGCCATCATGCCTAAGAATTTTCTGCGCTTCATTATATCGATCTCCC
>CAZWAE010000169.1:1685-8998 GCA_964631805.1 uncultured Desulfobacteraceae bacterium
GCCGCACCGGCCATCATGCCTAAGAATTTTCTGCGCTTCATTATATCGATCTCCCAGGATTAAAGGTTTTGCCATCCGCTTGAAAGGGAAGTTGAAAAAATGGAAACTCTCCGACATAAGGGGCATCACGGGTTTAAAACCGTTCAATATCGATGTGTCTCGCCCTTTAGGATCTCGGGCACACGGCCTATTTTTTGTACCACCCCTGTCTCCACAACGGCCACCAGGAGGGCACATCCTTCTCTTTTTCCACCCTCTTTTTTTTCTCACGCACTTCGGCGGCACTGTAAAACCTTTCCCTGCATACCGGGCATAACAGGGTTTTTATCGACCAGCCGGATTGAATCAGCTTCGGATGGGTATAACATTTGGGACATCGTTCCATGATGACGCCTATAGCCAACTCTAAAAAGGTATAAAATGGTCATGAAACTGCCGGATTCAAGCACGTCCCGGGTTAGGTGGCGGTTGACACCCGATATGATTTCGAAGGACTTTGCTGGATCGTACCGATTCCTATCACATTCCGATCCGAATTCAAAGATGGAAGGGAACTGACAGGGACCGTGTAACGGCCGTGCGTTTCTCGTGTAAATCGTCGAAGACTCAATTGCGTTTAAAAGAGTTTGTACCCGCCTGGCACACACCGGTAATTGACAAATTTAACATTCCAACATATGGTGATTTTTCAATTCTTTAGTAACGACTATGGTCAGATTCCCGGTTTTCATCGACATCATCAGGATTCACCGTCCGGTGTCCAACTTCACCAACATGGCGGACACCTTAAAAACGGTAAGAGGAGGCCTCATGAACAGGGCGGCCATCGCCTTCTGGTTTGTATTAATGGTTCCGGTACTGGCTTGGTGGGAATTGCCGGCAACGGGTCTCGCCGCCGAAGGTAAGACGGCATCTCCTTCTAAGGCCAGGAAGGCGCCCCCGGCTGCGCCCATTCAGGTAGCTCCGGTCACCGCCGGTGTATCTGCACCCGTGGCGGAATTTGTAGGTACGGTTTACTACAGCCGTATCAGTCATGTGGCCACGGAGGTGCAGGGAATCGTCGTGGCGACGCTCTTTGAAGAGGGGGATCAGATCGAAGCAGGGAAAAACCTGCTGATTCTGGCCAGCGACCTGCTGGAAACCCAGATCGCTTCACAAAAGGCGGCGCACGAACAAACGCTGGTGGAGCTGGAAAAGGCGACGGTGGATCTGACGCGAATGGAAGCTTTGTACCGCGAAAAATCGATCTCCCAGGTAATGCTGGATGACCACAGGTACCGCCAGATGGGACTTGCCAAAAAGGCGGCGGCTTTGAAGGCGGCCTTTGACCGACAATTGCTGATTAAACGCAAAAAACAGATACCGGCACCATTCAGCGGCATCGTTACTGAAAAAAAGGTTGAAAAGGGCGAGTGGGTTGCACCCGGCGGGACGGTGGCGGTTATGGCGGTCAACCGGACCGTCGATG
Organism: uncultured Desulfobacteraceae bacterium; assembly: GCA_964631805.1. Classification (GTDB taxonomy): domain Bacteria; phylum Desulfobacterota; class Desulfobacteria; order Desulfobacterales; family CAZWAE01; genus CAZWAE01. The sequence continues at coordinate 3,154 of CAZWAE010000169.1, forward strand.
TGGTGGTGGATGTCCCTGAAAAGGTGCTTTCACATTTAAAACTGAATGCACCCGTGAATGTCTCTTTTAACGGTGACAGTGTTCGGGCACGTTTTATTCGGGTCATCCCCAAAGGCGACATCGCCACGCGTACCTTTGCGATTAAATTACGGCTTGATAACCGTTTCGGCCTCATCGAGGGCATGGAGGCACGCGCCCTTCTGCCGGTGGGACCCAAGCGTGAAACGCTGATGGCCCCAAGGGATGCGGTTATCAAGAAAAGAGGCCGGCAGGTGGTATTTCTACTAGCGGATGGGAAAGCCAAGATGGTACCGATAACCGTGACAGGGTACGATGGATCGAGAGTGGGGATACAGGGCAAAGAATTGTCCGCCGGTGCTCAAGTTGTGGTCAAAGGAAATGAGCGAATTCGAAACGGACAGGCGGTTAAGGTGATGCCCTAGAAAACGCATCTTCCACCGTTTTGTTCTCGCCTGGATTTGGCATTTTGAAACGACTGCCATGAGTTGTCAACCATCGCATGCTAACCTTTTCATCTGATCGGGATAAACGGAATGGATCTGATTCGATATTCGATTAAAAAGCCGGTAACCGTGGTTGCAGCCGTTGTGCTGATTCTGCTTTTCGGATTGATCAGTTTGAATCGGCTTCCCTACCAGTTGAGCCCTTCGGTGATTGAACCTGAAATCACCATCACCACCATGTGGCGCGGCGCCACTCCCTATGAAATGGAACGGGAGATCGTCGAGGAGCAGGAGGGTGTCTTGAAGAGCATCCCGGGCTTGATCGAGATGGAAAGCGATTCGATGAACGGCCGCTGTACGGTCACGCTTCGGTTCATGATCGGAACCGGTATCGACGATGCCCTTTTGCGGGTATCCAGCAAACTCAATGAAGTCAGTTCATACCCGGACGGCGCGGACAACCCCGTCATCAATGCTACGGGGGCCGCCACCTCACCAACCGTCTGGACCACTCTCCAAACCACAAATGACAACCCTCGCCCCATTGCGACCTACCGGTCCTATTTCGAAAACGACATCCGGCAGTACCTGGAACGCATCGACGGCGTGGCCAGCCTCCTGGTGGGCGGCGGCACCCTCGAAGAGGTTCAGATCATTATCGATCCTCAGCGCCTGGTTTCTTTTCAGATCACTATCCCGGATCTGATTCGCGCCCTTTCCTCTGAGAATGTCAACATCTCCGCCGGCAATCTGGGGGTGGGGCGCCGGGATTACCGTATCCGTACAACGGCAGAGTTCAAAACCTTTGATGATATCGCCAATGTGGTGATCAAATCCACCGGGCAGCGTCGCATTCTGGTGAAGGATGTCGCCCATGTCAAAGCCGGATACCGTCGTAAAACGGGGGCGGTGTTTCAAAACGGAGAAGAAGGCATTGTGGTCGGGTTCCGGCCTGAACACGGGGCTAACGTACTGGAGATGACCGACCGCATCAAATCCGCCGTAGAGGAACTGAACGAAACCCGGTTGCGCCCCGAGAAACTGAACCTCAAATGGATCACGGACCAGACCCGCTACATCCGGGGCGCCATCAATATCATCAAGGAAAACATTATCATCGGCGGCATCCTGGCGGTGGTGGTGCTGCTCCTTTTTGTTCGCAGCTTAAGGGCCACCATCGTGGTCTCCACCGCCATCCCCATCAGCATCATCGGCACGTTTATCTTCATGGACCTCATGGGCCGGAATCTGAATGTGGTCAGCCTGGCGGGAATCGCCTTTGCCGTGGGGATGCTGGTGGACAGTGCCATTGTGGTGATCGAAAATATCGACCGTCACCGCAAAATGGGCAAATCCGGTGCCAAAGCGGCTTATGACGGCACCCAGGAAGTTTGGGGCGCGATCCTGTCATCCACCCTGACCACCATCGCAGTGTTTTTACCCGTGGTGTTTTTAAAAGGAGAGGCCGGACAGTTATTCCGGGACATCGCCATTGCAGTGGTCTTTGCCATCTCCTTGAGCCTGTTCGTTTCGGTTTCGGTCATCCCCATGTTCGCATCGAAAATCTACGCCAAAAGCCCCAGGACACGGACCGGTTCGAAAAATCCCATCGTACTCGTCGGCAACCTGCTGGCCCGAATGATGATGTTCGGTGTAAGGCAGGCGACCCGTAACTGGTTTTCACGCATCGCCACCGTGCTGATACTGGTAGCCATTGCCGGCTTGCTGGTGAAACGATTGACCCCTAAAATGGAATACCTGCCCCAGGGAAACCGCAATTTCGTCATGTCCCTGATGGTACCGCCACCCGGGCTTTCTCACCAGGAACGGGAGGAGATCGGCCAATATCTTTTCCGGGAGATTTCACCCTACCTTGCCGGCGATCACAAGGGCCTGCCCCAGATCATGCGGACGTTCTACGTGGGCGCCGAACGGTTCATGTTCATGGGCGCCATGACCAAAGACTGGGAGCGGGCCGGTGAACTGGTACCGATGTTCAGGGGTCTGGTGCGGTCACTTCCGGGCATGTACGGCGTGGCCATGCAGGTGGGTATATTCCAGACCCGCCTCGCCCGGGGTAGAACCGTCGACATCGACATCAGCGGGGCCGCCATCGAAGAGATTGTGAAAGTGGCCGGTATGATATTCGGCAAAACGAGGGGGGCGATCTCCGGTGTCCAGGTCCGTCCCGTCCCATCCATCGAGCTGATGTATCCGGAGGTGAACATCATCCCGGACCGGGACCGGTTGCGTGCCAACGGGATGACGTCTACCGATTTAGGCGTAATTCTGGATGTCTTCATGGATGGACGCAAGATCGGTGAATACAAGGCTGAAGGGGAAAAAAAGGTAGATCTGATTTTAAAGGCACCCGATGCGGAAATAGTAGCGCCCGAGGATCTTTTAACCAAGATGATCGCGACGCCCCAAAGCAAATTGTTGCCCGTTTCTTCTCTGGCGCAAATCGAACGGTCCACCGGGTTGAGCCGCATTCGCCATCTGGAACGCAATCGCACCATCACCCTCCAGGTGACACCGCCCAAGGATATCGCCCTTCAGACCGCCATGGAACGCATCGATACCGAAGTGTTGACACCCCTTCGCGAAAAAGGCCTGTTTAAAAATGTAGAGGTCCGCACCAGCGGTGCCGCCGGCAAACTGACCCTGGCACGGCGAGCTATGCAGTGGAATTTCGTGCTGGCGGCGGTGATCGCCTACCTGCTCATGGCCTCCCTTTTCGGCAATTTCATCTATCCCCTGGTGATCATGTTAACCGTGCCGCTGGCAGGCGCAGGCGGGTTTGTGGGCCTCTGGCTGCTCAACCGCTTCATCACGCCCCAGCCGCTTGATATCTTCACCATGTTGGGATTCGTTATTTTGGTGGGAGTTGTGGTCAACAATGCCATCCTGATCGTACACCAGTCGCTCAACAATATCCGATTCCGGGGTATGGATCATCAGGAGGCGGTTCTTGCCTCCACTCGTTCCCGTCTCCGCCCCATCTATATGAGTGCCGCCACCAGTATTTTCGGAATGCTCCCGTTGGTGGTATTCCCCGGTGCCGGTACCGAGCTTTACAAGGGCCTTGGCAGTGTCATGCTGGGGGGGCTGGCCGTATCGACCATTTTCACGGTATTTGTCATCCCGTCCATCCTGCTGTTTGTGATCCGTTTTGAAAAACCGGTTCGGCGTGATCCGGAAGATACGTCCGTGATTTCAGAAACGGGTGTTTGATCGTGCCCGGATAAAACCAGCATAAAACCCCGGTAACAGGGGATGTAAACAAAAGGAGCGGTAACAAAATCACCGCTCCTTTTTATTTGTGACTAGATGTCATAATACAGGAAGAATTCGTGGGGATGGGGCCGCAGTTTCACCGGGTTGACCTCGTTGTCCGTCTTATATTCCACCCACATGTCCAAGGCATCCTTCGTAAACACATCGCCCTTCAGCAGAAATTCATGATCTGCTGATAGAGCCGCCAGAGCTTCATCAAGAGAGCCGGGCGCCGACGGAATCTCGGCCAGCTCCTCAGGTGGCAGCCCGTAGATATCCTTGTCCAACGGATCACCCGGATCGATTTTGCTTTCGATGCCGTCTATGACGGCCATCAACATGGCGGAAAATGCCAGGTAGCCGTTGCAGGAGGGGTCCGGTGTCCTGAACTCGATCCGTTTGGCTTTGGGAGAGGTGGAGTACATGGGAATTCGAACGGCGGCACTCCGGTTCCGGCTGGAGTAGGCCAGGTTTACCGGTGCCTCGAATCCGGGGACAAGCCGTTTGTAGGAGTTGGTGGTCGGATTGGAAAAGGCACAGAGCGCCCTTGCGTGTTTCAGAATCCCACCAATGGCCCACAAGGCCTCCTGGGAGATCCCGGCATATTTGTCGCCGGCAAACAGGGGTTTTCCCTCTTTCCAGATGCTGATGTGGGTGTGCATGCCGGTGCCGTTGTCCTCAAACAGGGGTTTGGGCATAAAGGTCACGGTGTGGTTGTGCCTATAAGCAACATTTTTCAGCACATACTTGAACCACATGAGCTGGTCGGCCATCTCCAGCAGCGGTTTGAACCGCATGTCGATCTCCGCTTGTCCTGCGGTAGCCACTTCATGGTGCTGGGCTTCGATCTCTATCCCCAGGCTCTCAAGTGTCAGCAGCATCTCGGTTCTCAGGTCCTGGAACTTGTCCATGGGGGGAACCGGAAAATATCCCTCCTTGTGGCGAGGCTTGTAACCCAGGTTGGGGCCTTCGTCCCGGCCTGAGTTCCAGATCCCTTCGATGGAATCGATTTCGTAAAATGCCCTATTGGTGGAGGATTCGAAAGAGATGTCGTCAAAAATAAAAAATTCGGCTTCCGGTCCGATAAAGGCAGTGTCTCCGATGCCGGTGCTCTTGAGGTATGCTTCCGCTTTTTTAGCAATGTGCCGCGGGTCCCTGCTGTAGGACTCCCTTGTAAGGGGATCGACAATATCACATATCAAAACGAGGGAGGGCTCCGCATAAAAGGGGTCCATCTTCGCCGTGGTCGGATCGGGAATCAACAACATATCGCTGGCGTGGATGGGCTGCCAACCGCGAATACTCGAACCGTCAAACCCGAATCCATCTTCAAAACTGGATTCGTCCAGTTCACCCATGGGTACGGTCAAGTGCTGCCACAGACCCGGGTAATCCATAAAACGAAGGTCTACCACTTTTGCTCCGTTCTCTTTTGCCATGTTCAAAACGTCTGCTGGTGTCATGATTTAATTCTCCTCTTTTCTTCGATTTGTCATCAGATAACCTCACAAAAAAAATTAAAAATCGTTTAGGGTTCTTACGAATATAAATTCTATACCGCTTCTTTTCCTTTCTCTCCGGTGCGGACCCGGATGGCTTCTTCAACCGGCAGCACAAAAATTTTGCCGTCTCCAATTTTACCGGTGTTGGCGGATGCCTGAATCGTGTCGACCACCTGATCGACCCTTTCAGAGTCCACCACGATTTCAATTTTGATCTTGGGGATGAAATCCACCACATACTCCGCACCGCGGTAAATCTCCTTGTGACCTTTCTGGCGGCCATGCCCTTTGACTTCGGAAATGGTCATGCCCTGGATCCCGATGGCGTTCAATGCCTCTTTGACGTCATCCAGCTTGAACGGCTTGATGACAGCTTCTAATTTTTTCATTTTTCCATTACTCCTTCTTCTATTAAATATCAAAATTTCTCGTCTTATCTTCCGGGAAGAACGCTTTCCACTGTTGCCTGGATCGCCTTTACCTGCTCGGGCATATCGACTTTTTCGCCGTAGAAATCCCTGACATAAAAAACATCCACCACCTGATCGACATAGGTGGCGATTTTGGCAACACGGATGTCCAGCCGGCAGCGCAGCAGTGCAT
>CAZWAE010000170.1:0-6270 GCA_964631805.1 uncultured Desulfobacteraceae bacterium
CTGCTAGTGGCCACCATTTTATCCGCACAGTGCACTGACAAGCAGGTCAACCGCGTGACCCCCATTCTCTTTGAAAAACTGGCCACGCCCGAAACATTTGCCAAAACGCCTTTGGAAACCATTGAAACACTCATTCATTCCACCGGATTTTTCAGGAACAAGGCCAGGAACATCCAGAATTGCGCCAGAGCCCTGCTCGAAAGACACAACGGCCGGGTTCCCGACACCCTGAAGCAATTGACCGCTCTTCCCGGTGTCGGCCGGAAAACGGCCAATGTGGTGCTTAACGCGGCATTCGGAGTTCCGGGCATGGTGGTGGACACCCATGTGGCGAGGATTTCAAAACGGCTGGGATTCACCCTAAACAAGGATCCGGATAAAATTGAGTTCGATCTGATGAAACTTATCCCCCAAAACGAATGGGGTGTTTTTTCCCTGCAACTGGTCTATTTTGGAAGGGAGGTGTGCAGGGCCAGAAAGCCGGATTGCCCGGGTTGCCCCTTAAGCCGCCTCTGCCCTTACCCGGATAAAGAAAGATGTTGAAAGGTATCTCCATGCCGGTGGTTCTCAAATATATGCTATGGACCGTGGGAATCTATCTCTGCTATTGCATGCTGCTGTTTCTGATGCAGCGACAGATGATCTTCCCCCGGTACATGATCGACACACCCGAGGCCAACACGGACCGGTATCCGGGCACGGAGGTGGTGTGGCTGGAGACCGGTTTCGGCAATGTGGAGGCCTGGTACCTGCCACCGGAGAAAGAGGAAAATCCGGCAGTTCCCTTTCCTGCGGTCATTTTCGCCCACGGCAACGCAGAAATCATCGACTGGTGGCCCGAGGAACTCACGGCCTTCACCCAGTCGGGTGTCGGTGTGCTGCTGGTGGAATACCCCGGGTACGGCCGATCGGACGGCTCTCCGTCACAAAAGAGCATCCGGGAAACCTTTCTGGCCGCTTTCGACGCCCTGGCATCCCGACCGGATGTGGACGGAAATAAAATTCTGCTTTTCGGCCGTTCCCTCGGCGGCGGGGCGGTATGTTCCATTTTGGGGGAAAGATTCGCGGCCGGGTTGATCCTCATGTCCGCTTTTAAGAGTATCCGGTCATTTGCCCACGGTTATCTGGCGCCGGAATTCCTGATTCGCGATCCTTTTGACAACCGGGCGGCGGTATCCGCCTTTGCCGGACCGGTTTTGATTATGCATGGGAAATATGACGAGGTGATCCCCTACCATCATGGTGTAGCGCTGGCGGAGGTTGCAAAAAACGGCCGATTGTTGTCCTATGACTGCGGCCATAACGATTTCCCGCCGGGCTGGTTCGGATTTAAAAAGGAGATCGAAAAACTTCTTTCAAAGATTGGGGCTCAATAGCAAAAAATATCTGTTTACGGCTGATCCGCGTAGCGTTGCTGAATCGATTTCAGTACCGGCAGGCAAGCGAAGAAAATTTCGACAAGTTCGGGATCAAATTGCTTGCCGGCCTCCTCTTCAATAATCGTTAGAACGGTGGTTTCATCCCAGGCTTCTTTGTAAATCCGCGCAGAGGACAGGGCATCGAACACATCGGCGAGTGAGACAATTCTTCCGAACAGCGGAATCTCTTCGCCCTTTTTGCCCCTGGCCTTCCCGTCGGGGAGGGTATAACCCTCCAGCGGATCTCCGGTGGCAATGTCGATAAAACCCGGGTATCCCTTCCCATCCCAGCGTTCATGATGGTTCAGGGCCACTTCACAGGCCAGTTCGTCAAAGTCCGACTGGGCATTCAGAAAAAGCTGGGCACCGAGGGTGGTATGCTGTTTCATGATCTCGAATTCGTCATCGCTGAAACGGCCCGGCTTTTTCAGGATCAGGTCCGAAATCGCCACTTTGCCGACATCGTGGAGCATGGCGGCCATACGCAGGCTGTCCCGTGTCCGGTCGATCTCTTTCTGGCCGATTTTGTGCCGGCGCGCCCAGTTCTCATAAAGCTCAAGGGCATACCCGCCCACCCGGTTGACATGGGCGCCGGTTTCCTTGGGATCCCGCAGTTCCGCCATGGAGATCATCCGGAGCAGAATGGCCCGGGTCATCTGGGCCCGTTCCAGGGCAACGGCCGCCAATCCCGCAAAGTGAAGCATAATGGTCTCATCTTCTTCTGAGAATGGAACAACATTTTTGCCTTCATCCTGGGCATTGATGATCTGCAGGATCCCCAAAAGGTCCCCTCGCTGCGTCTGCAGGGGGACGGTAAACACGGACTGGGTTTTATACCCCGACTCTTCATCGAATTTTTTACTGAATGAATAGGGTGCGGTGGGTTCGATACAATACACATCCGGAATATTCAGCACCTCCCCGGTGGTGGCCACATAGCCGGCAATGCTCTTTTTGTCGATGGGGATGCTGAAGGTCGAATAGATCAGTTTTTCACCCTCCGGGAGACGGCTTTGAAAGGTGTCGTTCTGGGTATAGGTAAAATCAAGCATCTGATCCTTGCGGATATAGATGGAGCCGGCATCTGCATTGACAAAATACCGTGCGTCCTTCAAAACATGCTCCAGAAGGATGTCCATGTCACGCACCTGGTTTAATTCAACACCCAGTTGTGTCAGTTTGTCGAGTTTTTCCTTTTCGGTGAGCATGATCTTTCCTCTTGTTCACATAGGTTTGCGCCGTTAAGGAGATCCTGAAACGCTTTAGGGTCCTGGCACCAGAATCGGTTGCGGAAAGCCGCAGGAAAATGTATTCGAAACTGCGGCCCGAACCTGCAGGGACATATCGCAAAACGCCCTGCATGTAGATTAATATAACGGAAAAAGCATGCAAATCAAGTTTTAATAGCGGTCAGATGGAAACGCGGCATCCCCGAGGTGGGTTTTGCCCCCGGTTGAAACGGAGACGTCATCGGATGCCGGGAAGAGAGAAGCGGTTGTGGCACATAAAATATCTCCGAACCCCAGAATACCTCCCATACCCTGGTCCTCGATCCGGGAATGGCAGGAGGTCAACCAAGTATTTTCCCATCAACTCGGGCGTAACGATATACTATTTCACAATCTCAAAATATTGGCGAATGATCTCCAGGCACAACTGGCATCCCTTATTCCCATATTGGATCGATTGGGTGAAGCGACGTGCAGGTGGTGCCCAGATCCCTGCTGCACTTCTGCAACCCCTTGGTTTGACTTCAAGGATTTGCTCTATTTGAACCTCCTCGACATCCGGATTCCCATGGGGCAGCCCATTGACGATCTCAAAATGAGGTGCCGCTATCTGGGAAGACGGGGGTGTTTTCTGCCACGCCCGGTCCGCCCATTCATCTGTACCTGGTACCTCTGTCCGACCCAAACCAATCGTCTAAAGGGTGAAAACAGCGAAGAAAATTCCTATCTGCTTCAAACAATGGGTCATGTCAAACGTCTGCGGGTTGAAATGGAGGCGCTGTTCATAGAAACGATAATGAAGCAATGAAGGCTAATTTTCCCGGACAACATTTGTGGGCCACAGTCCCTATCGGTTATCTTAAGAAATATTGAAAATCAAGCTGGAATAGATTGACAGATTCTTACGATGAAACTATAACAGGCACCCTGGGTCGGAAAGGATTCCGAAAAAAGGTCCTGCTATTCCACCGTCAATTCACTGCTTCTCAATTTTTAACCCTACAAAGACGCTGAACCGTTTCCACACCGGTACGGGGAAGGACGCCCAACGGTCGTCAGGAGATTACCCGGATGAAAATGCTGCTCACCACAAAAGAGGTTGCCCGGTTTCTGGAAGTGAACGAAAAAATGGTATACACACTGGTTTCCGAAAAAGGGTTGCCGGCCACTAAAGTGACCGGAAAATGGTTGTTTCCAAAACACCTTGTGGAGCAATGGATTGAAACCAACACCATCAATTACCCGGACACCATTGCACGGCTGCCGCCCTATCACGGCCTTCTCATCATTGCCGGCAGCAACGATCTGCTGCTGGATCAAACCATCAATTTTTTCAATTCGCGCACCGGCGACCATCTGGCGGTGTTCGGCAATCTCGGCAGCATGGGGGGGCTTCGGGCGCTGAAACAGAACTTGTGCCACATTGCCGCCAGCCATCTGCTCCAGGAGGATGAAGAGGAGTATAATTTTGACTATGCCTCAAAGGAATTGGATCAGATGCCCGTAGTGGTGAATTTTTCCAAAAGGGAGCAGGGATTGATGCTCTCACCGGAAGGCATTAAAAAAATCAAGTCGTTTTCCGACCTGGGGCATAAGGGTATCCGGATCGTCAACCGTCCTCTCGGCACCGGGACCCGCCTGCTGTTTGACAGGGAACTGCAGAAAGCGGGGTTGACCGGTGAGAAAATCGAAGGATACCGGAACGAACTGAGCCGGCACATGGATGTGGGTATCGAACTCCTTGCCGGCCGGGCGGATGCCGGTCCCGGGATCCGGCCCATCGCCTCGCTCCTGGGCCTTGGGTTTGTTTCCATCCGGTGGGAACGATACGACCTGCTGGTAAGCAAGGAGAAATTCTTCGAGAAAGGGATTCAGATCTTCCTGGGGCATCTACATGAGCAATCTTTCAACCAGCGGGCAGGACAACTCGAAGGTTATGACACGCGTATGAGCGGAAAGGTGATGTTTCGGCAGGAATAGCGCGTATCTGTCCATAACAGGCACTACCTATAATGTCTTCTCCCCTTCCTGTGCTTTCCGATAGCTCTGGCTGAGATCGAACTCTTCCGGCAAAACAGAGGCGGGGCTTCAGATAAAGCGAGGACAGGATAATTATCTTCTACTCCTGTCAATTTTATTGATGTCTATTTCCGGATATAACTCTTCTGCACATTCCAGGCAAATGCTATGGCTGAACTGGGCCTCGGAATGTTTTTCGATGTATTCTTCTATTCGACTCCAATAACCCTTGTCATCTCTAATTTTTTTGCAGTTAGCACAAATAGGCAATAGGCCTGAGAGTTTCTTCACCTCTTTCATTGCTGCCTTGAGTTTGTCATTGGCAAGGGTGAGTTCACGGGTTCGAACTTCTATGCGGTGCTCAAGGTTGCGGTTGAGTTCTGTCACAGATTTAAGGTATTCTCGCAAGCTGGCACTGACTGATGGTAATCCTTTCTGATTTTCATGAAAATCCTCGGGTAGATTTGTTTGTAGCCCATTGTCAAAATGGATGACGCCAGCTTTGGCCAAAGGCAGAAAGGGATTCACGAGTTGTCCGTGATATTGAGGCGCTGTGACGATATAACTCACTAATGAGGCTGCACAATGCTCAGCCGGCATCAAGCCTTCGTAACCGGGATTCCCGCCGATGTCTTTGATAATATCCGGCATAGTCATGCCGAAGCGTCCCGCCAATTCAGTATAGAAATAATTGTTCACCAAAGGCGTATCGACGATTCCCGGCGCGAAAGAAAAGAGCGATACCCCAGTATCAGGTCCGATTTCGGCAGATATGGAGGTAGTTAGCGAGCGCATACCCACCTTGGTTGCGCTGTAGGCGGTAGAATAGGCTAAGCCTTCCAGGGATATAACATTGGCTATTACACCGTATTTCCTCTTGAGCATACCAGGTAGAACAAATTTAATGGCCGCTGCCGGATACCTAAGGTTGGTATTGAAAAGTCGGTCCCACACACCTTCGCTCTCTTCCGAAAATGATCCGATAAATGCTTCGGCCGCATTGTTGACAAGAATATCAAGCCCCTGCCATTTGTGGAAAATTTCATTAACCGCATCCAACAACTGTCCGTCTGCGGCGATGTCCGCCTTGATAACCAATGCTTCAACACCCAAATGACGAACCCGGTCTGCTGTTTCATTTGCTTTCTCCACCTCTCGGTCGACAATGACCACGTTGGCCCCTAAATGGGCCAGGCCCAGAGCAGTCTGCCTGCCAATCCCCATGGCGCCGCCTGTCACTAAAGCACGCTCTCCTTTTAAAGTTTGGCCATCAAATCCCATTTCATCAAATATAATGCGCTTTAATTCCATAATGTGCCCTTTAATTGAATGGATCAACAAACAATGATTGTATTACCCCGTCTATGGGCCCATCGATTTGTTGAATATCCCCGATCTTATCAGAAATGCTTAGAGCTGCGAATAGGGAAATTATTTTATTCCGCATTATGAATCAGTTTTCGTTTTATCCAAAATTAGTCTAACCTTTTTGGATAGCTCGGATATGTTGAATGGTTTCTGAATAAAACCATTGCACCCTCTGCTCATGATTTCCGTCGCCTGGCCATTAATAGCATAGCCACTTGATAGAATCACGGGGATCG
>CAZWAE010000170.1:6370-8971 GCA_964631805.1 uncultured Desulfobacteraceae bacterium
AAATAGACATTAAATGTAGCCCCATGCCCAACCTCGCTATAGACTGTAATCATCCCCCCATGGTTCTTGGCAATACCAAAAGCAGATGCCAGACCCAACCCAGTGCCTCGACCTTTGTCTTTAGTTGTAAAAAACGGATCAAATGCGCGCTGTATTGTGGTTTCATTCATACCGATACCCGTATCGGTCACGGAAATCTTTGCGTAAGCTCCCGTCTTGAGTTGGTGAGACTTAACATCTGCATCGCCTATATGGATAAATTCGCTTTCCAGATAAATCTCACCGCCATCAGGCATCGCTTGCCATGAATTGATAAACAAATTTAATATGAGTTGTTCTATCTGTCGTTTGTCAGCTTCAACCACCAAAGGGGTGGGATGCGCTTTGGTGTTGATTCGAATTGCCTTCCGGGTTCGTCCAAACATTGTCGCTGTGGCAATCATCAGGTCGCTGATGTTGATGGGTTTAACATCATATTTCCCGCCTCGTGCAAGGCCTAACAGCTGTTTGGTGAGATCTGTAGCGCTTCGAACGTATTCCTCGATAGCCTCGCTATGCTCACGAAGAGGATCGGAGGAATCGAGTTCAAACGCTAAAAGCGACGCCCGGCCCTGAATGCCCATTAAAAGGTTGTTGAAGTCATGGGCAATGCCACCTGCAAGGGTTCCGATCGCTTCCATCTTGTTCGCCTGCTGGAGTTGAGCTTCAAGTCGCCTGCGCTCGCTAATATCACGGGTAACCCCCAATATGGAGGTAGGCCGCCCTTTGTTGTCATAGATAAATCGCGTGGAAACTTCAGTCCAAATAGTCGTGCCGTCCTTGCGATATTGCTCAAACTCCAGAGTACGGGATCTTGACGGGTCAGGGCTCTGACCTTCAATTGACAATTCTTCGCTTAGCACACTCGTGGCAAGCTCCATAGACGCCGGGGTCAAGACATCATGCAGATAAAGCTCCATTGCCTCGCTGTCGCTATACCCCATAATTCCCTCAACCGAAGGACTGACATATGTAAATTTCAAGGTATTCAGATCCAATACCCAGATATTATCGGTAATATTATCCGCCAATAAACGATACTTTTCCTCGCTCTCCCGCAGCGCATCTAAGGATCTACTGGCCAGGATCACTTCAGAAGCCGTGCCCGCAATCGCTTGTAGCAGGGACTCCTCAATGGAATAGAGCGTTTTCCTGCTGAAAAGCGCAAGGACCCCCATCGGTTTTTCCTTGTGCGACAGAAGTCTATAGCCTGCAAACGACACCAACCCCAGTTCTTTTGCCCAGCTATGGTTATGAACACGCGGGTCGTGGGTGACATCATTGGTAAGGAATCCAGGCTCTTCGGCGGCCGCAACGAGTCCAATCTTGTAACATCCGAACGGGACTCTACCGTGATCGCCGTCAAGGTGGGTATAGCGTCCTGAACTGGCGACCAAGTGGAGACATCTGTTCCGGTCGCGACAGACGTGTGGCCCTTCGCTAACTTTTGCATGCATGCATCCGGACTCGCACAAATCCCCCTTCTCTGTAAGCCAGATACGAGCGAAATCAGCCTCAAAGATATCGATCACGCCATCCGTAATACGTTTCATCTTTTCGTGCAGCGAGTCGGATCTGAGTAGGTCCTCTTTGAGGTTGTTCAGCTTTTCGATTCTCTCCTCCGCCCTTTTGCGCGCGGTGATATCGCGCTCGATGGCGATGAGGCATTCTCTGTCGGCGATGGTTCCGCGTTTGAGGCTGACTTCGGTCCAGAAAAGATGGCCGTCTTTGTGTCTCGTGTGCCACTGAAAAAGTTGGGGCTCCCCGCCCGCAGCTTTTCTCAGAAATTTCACCGCCGTCTCTTGTGTGTATGGAAAAACGCCCGAACTGATATCATCCACTTTTAAATCCAGCGATTCCCTGACCGAGTAGCCGAACATTTCCGTTACCTTATTGTTAACGTCGATGAACTTAAATGTATCAATATCGTGGATCCAGATGGTGTCGTTAACGGTGTTGAATATCTCGCGATAAGTTGCCTCCGATACTCTTAAAGCCTCCTCCGCCCGCTTACGATCCGTCATATCCACAAGGTTTGCCATGGCGCCGATAACGTTGCCATCGGTATCATGAACCGGGTTTATCCTGTAATGAAGGTATGCCTTTTTAGCCCATTTCGATGTGTAGTAATTTTCGGTTGTGGTCGGTCTGTTTTTTTCAATACATTCCCTGACCGCTGCCGTGACACCCGCCTTTTTTAGCGGTTCGTATTCAAAAACATTGATGGCCTTTTGGGTTGCCTCTTCGGATGGAGACCCATAGATTTCCAGTGCCTTGCTGTTGATGCTCAACACATTTCCGTTCGTATCAATGGAGACAATACCGGTGGGAGAGTTGTCGACGAGGCTCCGATATTTCTCCTCGCTCTGCTGGAGTCTTTTGCTGGCGTTTTCCCGTTCACGTTCAGCGCACTCTAATTCCAGAATCTTTTGCGCCAGCTTTCCATAGGAGGGTTTTTCATCCATGGCATCGACCCTTATAGATTCAAATCGTGTACCCGAAATTTTATTATGCAATAATCATATGGGAAATCAATCATTTATTTTGGAGGTGGATCATAGC
>CAZWAE010000171.1:0-1371 GCA_964631805.1 uncultured Desulfobacteraceae bacterium
CACTTTTCCATCGTCAGCGGTGGATACAGTAATTCGGCCAACGTAGACTCTTCCAGCGTCAGCGGGGGCAGGTATAATATTGCCAGCGGTTACTATTCCAGCGTCAGCGGAGGCTATTATAATGGGGCCAACGAATACGCTTCCAGCGTCAGCGGGGGCAGGGAGAATATAGCCAGCGGGCAATATTCCAGCGTCAGTGGTGGTCAGTTTAATTGGGCCAGCGGGCAATATTCCAGCGTCAGTGGTGGTCAGACTAGTTTGGCCAGCGGGCAATATTCCAGCGTCACCGGGGGTAGGCTTAATAGTGCCAGCGGTTACGCCTCCAGCGTCACCGGGGGGTATAGCAACATCGCGAGTCATCAGTATAGTCAGATGGCGGCTAAAAATAACGGGTCGACGGATGGCGACTACGATTTCGAGGCGCAGGGCGTTGAGTAAAAAAACTCATTACACGCCGTAAACCCACAACCGCCACAAATAGATAAAGGAGGGAGAGATGCCGAAACACAAATTTTTTTCGATGCGGCCTGTGCTTGTCACCGGTTTGGTGTTCGCATTGGCCATGGGGCTCTCATGGGGTGTGGATACCGCCCACGCGCGGGTATCCCTGACCGAACTGGAGGCCAGGATCGCAGAGCTTGAAGCGCAGGCAGCGGAGACCGAAAGGGATATTGATGTGTTAAAAGGCACCATCGTCATGTGGAGCGGGGAGATTGACGGTAACGGCCATCCCGTCATCGGCGGGGTGGCGGACACGCGGTGGCAGGTCTGCGACGGTTCCAACGGAACCCCCGACCTGTCGGACCGGTTTGTCATCGGAGAAGGTGCAGCCCCTAAGGGGGCGACAGGCGGCAGCGGCAGCATTGACATTTCCATCGCAAATCTGCCATCCCACAAGCATTATATTAGCGCGAATACGGGTACAAGCGGGGAGCATACTCATCGTTATTATGACCAATACTGGTTTGGCGAGACACTAACAGGTATGGGCGCTTTTAGAGGAGCGGATAACCAGATATGGTTTGATAGCCGGGATACGACGCTGAACGGAAATCACACTCATTCGTTGAATACGTATACCCAGTCGATCGGCAGCGGCGTACCAATCCACCACCTGCCGCCCTACTACGTGGTCATATTCCTGATATATCTAGGAGAATAAGCGTCACAGGCGAAAGGGGCTTCCCCGGGTCCCGTCCCCGCACCCGCTGCCATGCTTGCGGGTCGGGGCCGGGATTTCGAGCGTTTGAACTCTCCCTCCCCTTTCTGAAAAAGCCATAATATCCTCAGGTTCCGCGTCCGCGGAGGGAGGCCAGAAAAGCCAGCCCGTACATGGCCAGGGCAATTCCGTAAAGCGCGCGAAATCCCAAC
>CAZWAE010000171.1:1471-8906 GCA_964631805.1 uncultured Desulfobacteraceae bacterium
AAAAGCCAGCCCGTACATGGCCAGGGCAATTCCGTAAAGCGCGCGAAATCCCAACAGCAGGGCATTGTATTCTAAAAAACCGCCCAGCATGGCGCCTAACAGGTTGGACGATAGCGCTATGGATACGGAAGCCGAGCGCTGCAGTTCGGTGGAAAAGGCAAATCCGGAAAAAAACAGCGGCAGACTCAGCAACAGGGTCATGCAGGCCTTGCCGGCCCCTGCCGGTAGATGTGCGGATAGCCCCGAGGCGGTATACAAAAGACCTATGAGCAACGATCCAACCAAGGCACCGTAGACCGGCAGCGTCGGTAAACGGCCAAGCTTCATCACCAACAGGTTGGCGATAAATGCCATGATTAATATGGCGCTGATCACAGCAGCGATGACCACCCATGTACTGCCGTAGACCAGCGCCAACTCGGTGATGTTTTTGGTTTCCACCAGCATAAATCCTGCCCCCAGGAAAAAACAGGGCGCTGAGAAACACCGGCCGGCGGCCGGGATGTTCTGGCGGACGAGTAACCATGCGATGGTGAACAACAAAACAAACATGATCAGATATGAACGCGGGTAAGTGCGCTCCAACATGTATAAAAAGGGCCAGTCGTCAGTGGCCGGTTCGGTCTCAATGGCCGGGTTATCGAAGATTGCGGTGACGTCGATTGGGTGTCCTGGTGCATCGGCGATTGCGGTGGTGGCCGGGGTGTTCCCGATGATGAAGGTATGACCGTAATTGTATCCGGTTTGGTAGACCCTCGGGCTGCGCCCGTCGAAGGCCTGGCTGAGCATGAGATATAGTTTTCGACCCAGCTGGACTTTTTCGATGGCGAAGGTAACGCTGATCAGACCGCCCGGCTTCAGGCGCCGCCGCGCTTCCCGGAATGCTTCCACCGTGTATACAAAGCTGTCCAGGCGGACAGAGGACAGGCTCGACAGACGCGTATGGGAGTCGAGAAGTCCGTAAACGATGAGGTCGTACTTTCGGCCGGTTCGGCGAATAAATGCGCGGGCATCATCGACCACCGGCCGGACGCGTTGGTGCTGATATGGGTGTTTGGGATGCAGGGCCTTGCCAAGAGCGAGAATGGCGGGATCGATCTCAACGGCATCGATGCGGCCGGCACCGTGATCGATAGCGGCCGCTACGTCGTTTCCCGTTCCGCTGCCGACAATGAGCACGTCAGCCGGTGTCGGCTTGAAGCGATACGGTAGTTTGTAATGGGCGAACCAGTTCTCAGGACCCAAAATATCCTGATAGTAAAAGTTGTTGACCTGCAGTTGAGGCGGGGCCGATTTCTTGACGGTCAGCGTCAGCAGCTGGTAGGGGGAGTAAATATCCTTGACAAAAGCGATGCGTTGGTCATAGCGACCAAGAAAAGAGATGTTAAGAAAAACCATCATGGGGATTCCGGCGCCAATGCAAAGCAACAGGCTCGGCGGGTGCTTATAGAAAAAAAGCGTCAGCAACAGAGTAAAGCAGACGAGCCAGATCCAGGGCGCTGCCCAGGCAAACGAGAGGGTATAAAATGCGAGGATGCCGCCCAGGCTGCCGAGCAGATTCCAGCCGTAGGCTGCCAGTTTGGGCTGCCGCGCCATCAGGCGCGATGCCAGGTGCCCCAATGGGACGAAACAGATGGCGTTAGCCGCGAAGATCATCGCCAGAAATCCGTACACGGTGAGCAGATGACTGGCATGGTCGGCGTCTTTCATACCGAGTGCGAATTGTTCGGGAATTGGATTTTGCAAAAGCGTGTTGACCATCGGAAAGAGCTGCCGCAATGCATGCATGAGAGCGATCTGAACGGCCAGCAAGGGCATGACCAGCGGCATTGCCAGGCGTTGTGGCAAATTCCCACGGGCATAACCGATCCCAAGACCGAGAAAGCACGATAGCAAACTGACATTTTTAAAATAAGCGAACAATTGAAAGAAACTGGCATGCAGGCGGATGATGAGCAACTCGGTGAACAGGCTGCAACCAGCGGCGACCGCGATCCAAAAGGCCAGTTGATTGGCGGGAATCGCATCGATGGTGGCGGTGAAACCGTCCAGCAGGCCGGAAACCCGGGTCTGCCACCGCTGGTGGCCACGCCAGGCTACGGCGGTACCCACAAAGACCATCGCACACAGCAGCCATACGCCGGTCGGAAGGGGTCCGGGATGGATGCCAGTGCCAGAAAATCGAAAGTGCTGGTAAATTATGCCGGCAGCGAAACAGACGGCACTTACCAGGATGATAGTCGTACCGGACCCCCAGGTGAGCAAGGAGGCGTCTGAGGGGGTTTCGGGATTTTCAGTCGGTGGTGAATTCAGGTTCAAAGTGCACCAGGTCAGATAATTTTTAGCCATGATGGGCAATCTGCGGAGGTGAGAAAGCATGATCGATCTCAAACCAGAAAAACCCAATATGTCCCATATTCGTTTATTATTTTAAATGTACATCACGCACCTTGAATTTCTGCCGTCCACTTTCATCGTGACGGGAGCCTTCAAACGAATATGAGCGATGTATGGGGTTTCCAGGGCGGGCGGGACCGATGCCAGCCACTTCCACTTCAGGACGCCTTTCCGGGCTTTCGTGACCGATATGTAATTGATGCCGAGGGTGGTGATGTTGTGAAAAAAATGGGACCCCTGTGAGGGCTCCGCTTTCAAAGACGCATGCTCGGTTTCGACAATGGCTCCCACCCCGCAGATATCCGACCAGGATGCGGG
The DNA here is from genome assembly GCA_964631805.1 of uncultured Desulfobacteraceae bacterium. Classification (GTDB taxonomy): domain Bacteria; phylum Desulfobacterota; class Desulfobacteria; order Desulfobacterales; family CAZWAE01; genus CAZWAE01. The sequence goes on from CAZWAE010000171.1 coordinate 4,187, forward strand.
GATGCCCAGCCACCTGTCGGCCGATCCCCACCGTCCGGGCCCGATAAGAATGTATTGGCGACCCTCCTTCAGCAGTTCCGAATTGAATTTCCCGATATCCTCGGCAATTTTTTGCGTCTCCGCCGGATCGAATGCATCCGGTTTCACGTACACGATATCGGTCAGTTCTGTATTGATGGTGTTCCCTAAAGCGTTTTTACTGAAGCAAAACGCTTTTTCCACCTCCCCCGGAAGAATGTCAACCTTTGCCAGCTCTTCCCGGGCGGTCATCGGTCTGACCTGAAGAATGGCCAGCTGGGGTTTGCGGCTGTCGCCATCCTTGAGATTTACGGAAAATTCGATCTCTACCGGACAACCCATTCCCTCCCGGCCCATGGCAAGCACCTCTTTGAGGATGTCCGCAAGGGGGAGCAGGTTGTATTTGAGCACTTTCGAAAAAGTTAGAACCGGAAAACCTCCCGGGCCGGGAGATGTTTCCCGAATTCGATGCTCTTCCGAAAAATAGGTGCCGGAAAGATATTTGACGGGGGGATCGCCTATTGCATCGAATATCTCTCTCTTTTCAAGGGTGGCGCTTTCATCCGTTCCCAGGAGCTGGCATGGGCCTCCCATCTTCAAGGCATAGAAAAGCCGCTGCGAATTCTCCAGGATATCGTCCACCGAGGAGAGTTGCGGCAGCAATTGGGGATGTCCCGGTGAAAAGCGCAGTGTCTTTTCTCCCTCCATGACCATTTTCCCAAGGCCTAAAGCGATGGTGGCGATACCCTCTTCCGGCTTCATCTGGGAAAAGGGGTAGTAGTTGTGCGACTGGGCCACACCCGAAATGGCAGGGTAGAGGTATTCGCCGAATTTCTCCCCCACCACTTGCTGGATGATGACCGCCATCTTCTCTTCTTCCGTCCGGTGCCCCACACGTTTGGAAAAAGCCCGGGGATCCTTGAAATAGGTCGAGGCATAAACCAGTTTGACGGCATTGATGAGTTGGTCGAGCCGGCACCCTATATCCGGGTGGTCGTTGGCCAGCATGTATGTTTTATAAAGGCCGGCATAGGCCCGGAACTGGGCATCTTCCAGCAGGCTCGAGGAGCGGACGGCCAGCGGATAGGAGATCTGGGTAAGGAAGAATTCGATCTCCTTTAAAATTTCCGGCGGGAATTCTGATGCCAAAAATTTTTCGGCGATCTCATCGTCCGAGAAGTCTCCTTTTGACAGGGGTTTCAATCCGTTTCGATCGATAAAAGCATCGAAGCCGTCAGTGGTGATCACCAGCGTCTGGGGGATGAAGATGTCCACATTTTCAAATTTTTTCTGCAATCGCCTTTTGTGCTGGAGAAAAGAGGAGATGAACGCCAGGCCCCTGGCCTTCCCGCCGATGGAGCCCGTACCGATTTTCATGAATTCGGTATCCAGGTCAAAACCGGAGGGATCAAAATTGACCACAACCCCCTTCTGGCGGCCCATTCGCCGGGCATGGATAATGGAGATCAGATATTGTCGGTGGCTATCCACATCCTTAAAATCCTGATCGGAGATCGGGCGGACCCTTGACGCCAGCTCGATTTCGGAACGCGCGAAAAGCCATCTGGAAAAATCGTTGTTTCCGCAGTGATGGAGAAAGGATTCATCCGGTATTTGTTGGAGCCCCTGTTCCAGGAATCGCAACTTGGAAGCCCTGCCGATCTCCCGGCCATCGGGGGTTCGAAACACGAAATCCCCGAATCCGAGTTGATCCAGAAAAAATGAACGCACCTCGGAAAGCAATGAGGAAGAATTTTTATCGACAAACCGTGCCGGAATATCGGCGGCTTTCGCGGCATTGGTCGGTTCCGAACTGGTGAGCAGCAGCGGGATGTCAAACCGCTCTTTTTTTATCTTGTCCAGCAGGTCCACCCCTGCCATCCCGTCCAGGGCGCAGTTTCGGGGGAGTCGGACATCCGAGATGATCCCCAGTACGTAGGGCTCATACTGCTCGTAAAGCGCGATAGCTTCTTCATATGTTCCGGCCACCAAAATTTTGGGCCGGGCGCGCATGGCCAGAAGGCGATGCTCCTCATTGAGTCCCTCCGAAATCACCGCCTGGGTTTGCCTCACCAACTCCCGGTAAAAGATCGGCAGCAGGGACGAGATGTATTCGGGGGAGTCCTCAACGAAAATGATCACCCGGATGCCCGCTGAAGCGGTGTCGTGGGCGGCATTCATCATATCCTCGGTGCTCTTGATGACAGCCAGCAGGATATCGGTGTTGCCAGACCAGACGAATGTCCGGTCGATACCGGTTGAATTTTCGCCATCACGGCGGCATTCCATCACGGGCAGGGCGCCCTGGCTGAGCAGGATCACCGGCAGATGGGGGACTTTCCGATTGATGGCCTGCCCCATCTTGAAAGCATCCATGTCCACCAGCCGCGGCATGGTGATCACCATGTCGAACGTTTTCTGCTCGAGTGCCGCCAGTGCTTCCGCCGCCGATGAGACCCAGATCAACCGCGGGGGATGACTGAGATTGAGGCCCCGGTACTCCCGGATGATCCTTTCCGACAGCCGGCAATCCTCCTCCATGATCCAGGCATCGTAGGGAGATGAGACAAGGAGGATCTCGCGGATTTTTTTGGCCATCAGTTCGTGAAATATCTTGAACCGCGGGTCGAAAGCCTCTTCGATCTGTTGAATGTCGATCACCAATGGGCGTTACCTCGATCGTCTAATATATTCCGTGTTTTCACAACTCAGCCGGGCGGGATGCATGGGCGCATAAAATGTTGAATTATTTTTGCGCGAGCCCTAAGCAGGGGGATTGTATATTGCCTGCGTTCTGTTGATTGTGTAAAATACGTACAAATGTTGACTATTTGTATCCCGATTGCCAATTAAACACAAGATTCAAAGCAAATTCGTTGCCTGGAAATACAATGATGTGACGGAATTTGAAAAAATAAGAGATATGCCCGGTCCCTAATATCAAAGGGTACGGTTTAAAGGTTGGAAAAAAGGAGTCGAAACATGGAGAATATGGACAGGTCCCAGGCGATCAACGCCTATATCCAGAATGACCCGTATGCAAATTCTCTGGGTGCAGAGGTGGAGATCCTTGGACCCGGGCACAGCCGCGTCACCCTGAGGGTAACGGAAACCATGGTCAATTTCCATGGGATGACCCACGGCGGCATCATTTTTACGGTGAGCGATATCGCCTTTGCAGCAGCCGGGAATTCCCGCGGCCAGACGGCGGTGGCCCTCAACGTGGACATCAGCTTCCTCCGTGCCTCAAAACCCGGAGATGTCCTGGTGGCAGAAGCCAGGGAACAGTTCATCGGCGGCCCCACCGCCCTTTATGATATTACCGTGACCAACCGGGATACCGGCGAACTCATCGCCAAGAGCCAGGATATGGTTTACCGGAAAAAGGAGTGGTTCATACCAGAGGAATAGTATCAAAGAACAATTTTCCGATCTTACTTTAATTATTGACTTTTCTATCCAAATTCCTATTTTTTTAAGTAGGACGCACAATCTATTATGTTCGATTCAGGAGTGTGGTTCATGAAACGCAACATATTTATATTTCTGTTTATTTTACTTTTAATTCCTGCGGCACAAGGAAATGCCCAGAACGATATCACGGCTGTTGAATCGCTGACCATCGACCTTTGGCCCGATTACGACCGGCCATCAGTTTTAGTCTTATTGACAGGTCGATTACCGGACAACACACGATTTCCGGCGACAGTAACTGTTCCTTTCCCTGAAAATGCTCAACTCAATGCTGTCGCCCGGATTGATGGTCGTGATGGCATTATGAAGGATGATATTTCGTCAATTCCCGGTCCATCAGAAATGCTGATGTTCATCACCCCGGATCTACGATTTAGGGTGGAGTATTACATACCTTACACTGTAGTTGGCAACCAGCGCTTGTTTGATTACTCCTGGCTGGCAGATTTTGCTGTTAATAGCCTTCATTTAAAGATACAGGAGCCCAAAAGAGCGACGTCTTTTGATGTAAAACCTGCGGCAACAGACATTTTGAGACGCGAAGACGGGTTCACGTACCACGCTTTCTCGCCAAGAGCCGTTCTATCGGGGCAATCATTTTCAGTCCATTTAGAATATGAAATGACAACCACCCAGCTTTCAACAGACAAACTGCCCCGCACGAGCACCGGGAGTCAAATACCTGGAGATCCTTCCCGATCAGATCCTGGATCCCGTACCAACTGGGCCATCATTGTGGGAGGCTTGATTCTAATCATCGGGGTTATCTGGTTGATTGCCCCAGGCCGTAATCAAGCAGATACGCCTGAGCCACATTTACAAAGGCACCAGAAGCAGCCCCGGATCAAATTTTGCCGCGACTGTGGAGAACCGGTGGACAACGTGGATAGATGGTGTGGTCAATGCGGTGCTAAATTGTGACCATCTCCAGTTTCCCTCTGCGCGAAACCTGCAAAAAACCCTGTGATATACATACGCTTCTTTTGAACAATTTAGTTCTGAAACGTCTCATCAGAAACTTTCTGCACCAAATCTATGGCGAAATTGCACCTGTTCGGTTAAACTTTTTTTGGGCCGCCCCCCTCATACAGTTTGAATATAACGCCGCCTGTCAGGGCAACCATCCCGCTGGATAGAAAGAGCAGCTCCGCCCCGATTCTTTCATAAAGCCATCCGTTCAGGAAAAATCCCACCATCAGCCCGAGTCCGTAGGTGACGGCATTGTTCA
>CAZWAE010000172.1:0-2822 GCA_964631805.1 uncultured Desulfobacteraceae bacterium
GTGCATGGCACCGATGAAATCTTCCCTGATCTTCTCCGCAAATGGATTGTAGGTGTGCATATCCTCAAAAAGCTGCCATGTATCGTTTTCAACCACACCCAGAATATGACGCAACCTCTTATAGCCTTCAGTGTCGATGGGCAGGTCATCAGCTCCAAATTTGGCCAGAGACCGACCGATAAAGTGGGTCAGCGCCAGGCTGACGGCGATCTGGCGGTCGTGCTCCTCCGGAGTGGCCTCGATCACCACAAGGCCTTTGGAAGAAAGCCCGGTTTTGATCTCTTTAAACCGGCCGGAATCGATCCGGACGGGGCAAACGACGATCTTATGCCCGGAAAGGGAGTTGGCGGCACTGTCCGGACCGAACATGGGGTGGGTGGCAAGTATGGAAACCGATGGGGGGAGCGTGTTTTCCATCCATCGGACCGGATGGGTCTTAACGGAGCAGACATCCACAACCAGAGTATCTTTTTTTAACATCGGCGCGATCCGGGTTAAAAGGTCGCGCAGGTGGGAGATGGGCACACACAGCACCACTACCTTCTGCCGGCTGACCTCCTCCAAACCGGTGAAGCGAATCCCCTTGGGCCTCTTTTCAGCGACTTCGGACCGGTTGTAGACCACCACCGGGTAGTCCTCTGCAATATAACGTGCGGTAAGTCTGCCGAAACGTCCGTAGCCGATGATGCCGATCATGAGGGTTCTTTCCGTTGGGTAGTTTTTTTATTTTAAATGGACAATAAACGGGACGATAATTTAAAATAATAGCGCTCGAAGCGGTAACAAACTGATCTGTTTTTGGATTCTCATTCCGAAGGTTGCAGTGATAACGAATTGATCCGAGCCTTCTGAATCAGCAGAAGATCAGCAATCACCAAAGCAGCCATGGTTTCCACAATGGGCACGGCCCGCGGAACGACGCACGGATCGTGGCGCCCTCCGGCCTCGAGCAGGGTCGGATTTCCCTCAAAGTCGACGGTCTTTTGAGCCCGCCCGATGGTGGCGGGCGGTTTGAAAGCCACATTGAAAAAAATATCTTCGCCGTTTGTAATACCGCCCTGTATGCCCCCGCTGTTGTTGGTGGCAGTCCCCAGACGTGAACCTTTTTTAATAAAGGGGTCGTTGTGCACCGATCCGGTGAGCCGGGTTCCGGCAAACCCCGATCCGATCTCAAAGCCCTTGGTTGCCGGGATCGACATCATGGCCTGTGCCAGGACCGCTTCCGCCTTTCTGAAAACCGGCTCCCCCAGTCCGTGGGGAACGTTGCGGCAGATACAGGAGACAATGCCGCCAAGGGAATCCTTTCGATCCTTCACGCGAACGATCTCGGCTGCCATCCGTTCAGCGGTCGCAGGATGCGGACAGCGGACATGAGAACGATCCACTGCATCCCGCCCGATATCGGCAACGTCCAGGGCCGGCGCCTCGATGGGCCCCACGGAGGAGACCCACGCCACGATTTTTACATCGTAAAATTGACTTAATATTTTTTCGGCCACGGCCCCCGAAGCCACCCGCCCGATGGTTTCCCTGGCGCTGGACCTTCCGCCTCCGCTGGATGCCCTGATCCCGTATTTGACCTGGTAGGTGTAATCCGCATGGGACGGCCGGGGAATGTCGGACAGAGTCCGGTAATCGGACGGTTTCTGATCCTTGTTGGCCACCAGCATCGCGATGGGGGTCCCCAGGGTCAAGCCGTTTTCCACACCGGAAAGAATCGTCACCCGGTCCGCTTCCTTGCGGTCGGTGGTCAATTCGCTCTGCCCGGGCCTTCGCCGGTCGAGCTGCGGTTGAATGTCCGATTCACCGAGGGGCAAGGAGGGCGGACAGCCGTCCAGGACAACCCCGACGCCCCTGGCATGGGACTCGCCAAAGGTGGTTGATTTAAGTAATGTGCCAAACGTACTAGACATGCCTCATATTCTCCCATTTCCGACCGATTTCGGCTGCAATCGCCTCAATGGTCCGACCGTCTGTTTCCACCGTTTGATGGGCGGCTTTTTGGTAAATGGATCGCCGTTCTGAAAGGACCGTCACGACCTCCGCCAGGGCACCTCTTTCCGTCAATCCCGGTCGACCCTCACCGGTTTTCCGGTCCAGTGTCATCCTGTTTCGGATGGTCGCAGGTGAGGCTTTCAACCAGAACAGGCGACCATTGCCTTTCATCTCCCGGACGTTCTGGTCCGCCAGGACCGCACCGCCCCCCGTGGCTGCCACCAAATCTTTTCTGCCGCTGATGTCGCGGATCACTTTTTTTTCCATCTCCCGAAAAAAGGGCCAGCCGCGACGGGCAACCATATCGGAAACAGACATCCCCGCGCGACGCATCACTTCATCATCCGTATCGATAAAAGCAAATCCCAACCGGTCTGCCAAAACCATTCCGACAGTGGTTTTTCCGGTACACCGGTATCCGATGAGATAAAGGTTCATCTACAACGCCTCGAACACATCCCAGAAGTCGGGAAAGGATTTCGCCACACATCCTTCATTGCGGATCACCATGCCCGGCACCCGCAGGCCCGCCAAGGCAAAACTCATGGCGATGCGATGGTCGTCGTAGGTGTCGATAACGGTCCCGCGGGGCGCACCACCGGTTATTCTCAGCCCGTCCTCCGTCACTACGGCATTGACCCCCATTTTCGAAAGTTCAGCGGCAACGGCAGCCAGGCGATCGCTCTCTTTTTCCCTAAGATGCGCCACATTTTCAATCACCGTGGTGCCTTCGGCAAATGCAGCCACCACTGCAAGGGTCGGAACCACATCCGGCATGGCGGACATATCCACCCTCACGGCGGACAAAGGGCCACCGGCAACGGCAA
>CAZWAE010000172.1:2922-8890 GCA_964631805.1 uncultured Desulfobacteraceae bacterium
CCGAATCGGGCCATCACGTCAACGGTCAGGTCGATATAGGGCCTGGAAACAAGTCCGCCGGTAACGGTGATCTCCAAACCTTTGTCGGTGCAAGGTGCCATGAGCATCAGGGCGGAAAGGTACTGGCTGCTGGTGGTGCAGTCAACGGAAACCGGTCCGCCGACAAAACTCCCCCCCGATATCTCGATGGGGGGACAACCGTTGCCATTGATGGAAACAGCGGGAATGCCGATGCTGACAAGGGAATCCAGCAGATCCTGGATCGGCCGCTCCTGCATCCTTTCGCTGCCGGTCAAACGGTAGGTTCCCCGGCCAAGGGCCACGACACCCGCCAGAAGGCGCATGGATGTTCCCGAATTCCCAAGGTGGATGGAATCGGAGAAAGCGGCCGGCCGGCCATTCAGGCCGCACACCTCTAACCCGTCGCCGGCTTCCTTTATGATGACACCCAGGCAGGATAGGGTATCCATAGTGAGACGCGTATCATCGCTGAAGAGGGCATTGCCGATCCGGCTCACACCGTTTGACAAACCGGCGGCGATGAGCATCCGGTGGGTAAGGCTTTTGGATCCCGGGACGGCGACCTCTTCGCTCCTGGGCATGCGCGTATGGATCTCTTTCATCGCTTCTCCCTGAGTTTTTCAATAACCGTCCGGCGCATCAGGTCAACGGGAGCCTTGAGGCCGGTCCATAATTCAAACTGTGCGGCTCCCTGATGGACAAACATCCCCACCCCATCCACCGTGGGACATCCCCGGCTTTCCGCCACCTTCAGCAGTTGGGTCTTCAACGGATTGTAGACCACATCCATCACCACCACACCTGACCCGGTGATTTGAAGTGGAATGGGAGTAGCTGCGGTATCCGGTGCCATTCCCACCGATGTGGCATTGATCAGGATGTCGCACTCGATCCGGTGAACATCTGAAAGTGGTATGAACTCGGCGTCCAGTTCAGCCGCCAGCAACGCCCCCTTCTCCCGTGTGCGGTTGATCAGGGTCACCGTTCCGCCTTCGTCCCTTACGCCGAAACCGATGGCCCGTGCAGCGCCCCCGGCGCCAAGCACCCACACCTTTTTATGGGCAACTGTGGTTTTCTCGGCAAGGGCAGTCATGGCGCCCCGGCAATCGGTATTATATCCGAAAAGCCTGCCATTCCGATTGACGATGGTATTGACCGCTCCTATCCGCCGGGCTGCATCATCGATGTCATCCAGCAACGCCATGACCTTTTGTTTGTGGGGAATGGTGACGCTCACACCCCGGATTCCCAAACCGCGGATTCCGGCCACGGCTGCCGATAGATCGGTCACTCTAAACGCGGAAAAAATGCCGTTATATCCGGTTTCGGAAAACGCCCGGTTGTGCATGATCGGGCTCAAACTGTGGCCCACCGGATCACCGATAACACAATAAACACCTGTCCCCGTATTGGGAACGCCTTTTTCGGGTCCTCTACTTTCCACCCCATTTTCTCGCATGCAAATTGTCATTTTACGTCTCTCTGTAGCGGGGTTCCTGCGTGCCCGGTCCCTTTCATCGTCGATGAATATGCTCCCAGGCCTCCTGCAACTCCCCAATGGGGATGCTATCGATCACGGCACCGCCAAGTCCTGTAAGAAGGACGAACCGGATCCGGTCACCGGTCCGTTTCTTGTCTTTACCCAGCGCATCACAGGCCTGTTGGAAATCGATGTCGATCCGTGTCGGCAAACCGTATTTTTCGATCAAACCGAAAAGCCGGTGGGCCTCTTTTTCGGACAGCAACCCCTTTTGAGCGGAAAGTGCGGCGGCAATGGTCATGCCGACGCTGACCGCTTGTCCATGCGGGATTCCGGAAACCTTTTCCACCGCATGGCCGAAGGTATGGCCGAAGTTGAGCTTTCTCCGCTCCCCTTGCTCTTTCTCATCCCGGTTGACGATATCGGATTTGATCCGGACGGAATCATACACCAGTTTTTCAATCACCTCCTTGTCGAGGGACAACGCTTCATCCACGTGTGTTTCGAGAAAATCGAACATCCCGGCATCGGCGATGGCGGCGTGCTTGATGATCTCGGCAAACCCGCACTGGATCTCCCTCTCCGGAAGGGTTTTCAGCAGATCCAGGTCACAGACCACGAACTCGGGCTGGTTGAAGACCCCGACCATGTTTTTATATCCGCCGAAATTCACGCCGTTTTTGCCGCCGACACTGGCATCCACCTGGGCCAGCAGCGTCGTAGAAACAAATCCGAACCCAATGCCCCGCATATAGGTGGAGGCCACAAATCCGGCGATATCGCAGACGATGCCGCCCCCGATGCCGACGATATAGCTGGAACGATCAGCTTCTAACGTTACCAGCCGCCGGTAGATCCCCTGAACCGTTTCAAGGCCCTTAACGGTCTCCCCGGTACCGATCCGGATGACCTCTCCGGGGGGAAAGTGCTCTCCGTATAGTGACCAGACATTGTCGTCGGTGATGATGACAGGATCCGTGTCCGGTAGATGGTGCCTGAGATTCCCAAGGGTTTCACCGACCAGGATGTCCGAGCGTCCGGTGCCCCCTGCGATTTCAAATCGTTTCATGGAGATGTCTCGCTATTGGTGTTTTCGGTTTCCAAGCCGCTCATGGGTAGAAAGGAGAAGGGATTCCGTCGTCTCCCAGGAGATGCATTCATCGGTGATGGAGACCCCGTATTTCAATGCGGAGACATCTCCGGTAAACTTCTGATTCCCTTCATGAAGGTTGCTTTCCAGCATCACACCCGCAATGGAAGTGTTTCCGGCGAGGAGTTGATCCACGACACTTCTCAAAACAACAGCCTGTCCCTGGTGCTTTTTCATGGAATTGGCGTGGGAACAATCGACGATGACAATTTCGGGAAGCCCCTTTTCAATCAATTTCAACCGTGCTTCCTCTAGACTGATGGGATCGTAGTTGGGTCTTTTACCTCCCCTCAGCACGACATGGACTGAAGGATTTCCCCCCGTCTCCACAATGGAAGTGTTGCCATCCTGATCGATCCCCAAAAAGCTCTGGGGGGTTCTGGCGGCCACCAGCGCATTGATAGCTGAAGACAGATTCCCGTCCGTGCCGTTTTTAAAACCGACGGGCATGGAAAGGCCGCTGGCCATCTCCCGGTGGGGCTGGGATTCGGTGGTCCTGGCACCGATAGCCGACCAACATACCAAATCCGCCAGGTACTGGGGAGTGATGGTATCCAGCATCTCGGTGGCCACGGGAAGGCCCATCTCCGCGACCGCCAGCAAAATGCGGCGGGCCTTCCGCAACCCGGCCAGCATGTCGCAGGAACCGTCCAGCTCCGGATCGTTGATGAGTCCTTTCCACCCAATGGTGGTCCGCGGCTTCTCAAAGTAGACCCGCATCACCACAAACAGCGTCTTTTCCACCTGTTCACTGAGTTGTTTGAGTTTCCCGGCATATTCCAAAGCGGCCTTTTCGTCATGGATGGAACAGGGACCGGCAATGACGAGCAGGCGGTCCTCTTTCCCGGCCAGAATGTCTTCCATGGCGTTACGCCCGTCGGTGACAGTCTCTGCCGCATTTTCACTGATGGGAATCATCTGCTTCAACATCCTGGGCACCATCAGCGGTGTGTATCCCCTTACCCGTAAGTCATCGGTCTGTTTCATGGTCTCATTTTCTCCGTGATGGTTTGATGTAAATTCTTCGACCGGCTCTACACTTCCGGTTCTACCCACTGTGATCACCCCGCTCTGCACGTCCATCGGTTGTCCTCTTTTCTTCCAATGAAAAAGGGCCGCCGGAGAAATTTCCCCGCCGGCCCCTTAAAAACAAGAAAGCCGCAGGGGGTGTCTGCCTGCGGCTTTTTTCGTTTTCGTTACTGACTCAACGCACCACAGGCAGGCCGGTATAAAAATACCCGAAGTAATAATACCAATTGCCTGAAATTGCGGTCGCCATCAATTCATCTCTCCGTATAGAGTTAGGCGAACGTTAATCCCCACCTTTGCAGTTGTCAAGATTTTTTTAACATGATAGCGTGTCTCCCCTTCGTGTTGGAGGGGTTGACCGTTCGGAGCCGGTGTTTCTTTGGTGTGGAAAATTCCGATATGATGGAATCATTCTGCAGCTCAAAAGCCCGGTCGAAACGACTATGGTAAAAAAGCAATCAAAGTTAACGCATGACCGATAACATACCCAGATGCATCCCGCATCCCTGGATACTGGCCGCCCGCCCCAAGACATTGCCGGCAGCCATCGCCCCGGTATGCCTGGGAACGGCAATGGCCGCCGCCCACAACCTTCTGGCGCCTGTCCCGGCCCTGGCAGCCCTTACGGGAGCATTGCTGCTGCAGATCGGGGTCAACCTGGCCAACGACTATTTCGACTTTATCAGACGCATAGACACATCGGATCGGATCGGCCCTGTGCGTGTGACCCAAAGCGGCCTGATTCCCCCGAAACGTGTCCGAAACGCGATGTGGATGGTATTCGGCACCGCGGCACTGGTGGGATTGTATCTGATCACTGAGGGCGGATGGCCCGTAGCGGTCATAGGGACCGCATCTATTCTATCGGCGCTTGCTTACAGTGGAGGACCGTATCCCCTGGCCTCCCACGGGCTCGGGGATCTTTTCGTCTTCATTTTCTTCGGCCCTGTTGCCGTTTGCGGCACCTATTATGTCCAGGCGTTGGGTTTCCATGCAGCGACCCTCTGGCTGTCCTTTCCCGTGGGTTTTTTGATCACCGCCATCATCGTGGTCAACAATCTCAGGGACATCGGCACCGATCACAGGGCCGGCAAGAGAACCCTGGCCGTCATGATCGGACCGTCCTGGACAAAAGTAGAATATATTGCCCTGATTTCGGCAGCCTACGTCAGCGTTCTTTTGTACTGGATCTATTACGGCGGAGCCACATGGTTGCCGTTGCTGTCCCTGCCCGTTTCCGGGATATTGGCCCGGTCAATATTTACCGTTGCGGGGCGAGAGTTTAACAGTCAGTTGGCCGGTACGGCGATGCTGGCCCTGGGGTTCAGCCTGTTGCTTTCCCTCGGGCTGATCATCTGATTATGAAATGAAAATACAACGGTTGTTTAGATGAAAAGTACGCCCGTCATTTCGAATCCCCAACCGGGAAACCGGCACATGACCTTTGCAGCCGGGCTGGGCACTGCCCTGCTCTGTCTTCTTTTCGGGGCCAATGCCGTTGCCATCAAGATCAGCCTTTCCGGGATGGGTGTATTCACAGCGGCCGGGATACGGTTCGGAATGGCGGCTGTGGTCATTTTTATCTGGGCGCTCGCCACCGGCCGACCTTTGAAAATCAAGAAAGGGAAAAAGCGTTTTCTGCTGGTGTTGGCGTTAATCTTTACCATCCAGCTGTCGCTTTTTTACCTGGGACTCAGCCATTCCAACGCGTCACGGGCCACCCTGCTGGTGAATCTCCAGCCGTTTGTCGTCCTTTTCCTCGCACATTTTTTTATTCCCGGAGACGGTATCACCATCCGGAAAACGCTGGGTATTCTCCTGGGGTTCCTGGGTGTGGCATTCGTATTCATGGAGAAATCGGAGATTCCCGGAAGCTATTTCACCGGTGACATGATCATTTTAGCGGCGACCTTTATCTGGGGTATCAATGCCGTTTTTGTCAAAAGGGTCATCCACCATTTTCGGCCATTTCAGGTGGTCTTCTATCCCATGCTGTTTTCAGTGCCGGTCTTTATCCTCGAAGGGATTCTCTGGGACGGCGCCATGGTCTCCGACCTCAATATCAAAGTGTTGTCCTCCCTGCTTTACCAGGGTCTGGTCACCGCTTCCTTCGGATTCGTTGCCTGGACCGCCCTTTTAAAGCGATATGGTGCCGTATCCCTCCACTCCTTTATCTTTATCATGCCGATCTCGGGGGTCCTGCTGGGAGGGTTACTTCTTGGCGAACCGATCACCTCGAAAATCATCATTGCGCTGATGCTGATTGTAAGCGGAATCCTGACGGCACA
>CAZWAE010000173.1:0-8761 GCA_964631805.1 uncultured Desulfobacteraceae bacterium
GCCGTGGCCCCCATGCTGGTTCCCAACTGGACCATCGTTAAGTCGGAGCGGTTTTCATATGCCTCCTCCTGGTCCGAACGCCATGCGGCCCATGCGGCCGGCCTGGGCACTTTCGGCCTTTGCGACGGATTGATCACCGCCAGGGGAAAAGCGATGCGGGCGGGATCGGTGGTTGCCAAAATAGTCCTCGAACCCACCCCGCGGCCCTATGCGGACCATCGCGCCTATTGCCTCTTTTTCCACAATGGTACCTGCGGCAAATGCATCGACCGCTGCCCGGTCCGCGCCATCACCGAAGATGGCCACGATAAGGAGAAGTGCCGGCTGCATCTGGGCCGCTCCCGGGAGTATGTCAAGGAAACTTACAAGTTTGAAGGGTATGGATGCGGTTTGTGCCAAGTGGGCGTGCCCTGCGAGGCCGGTATACCGGTCAGGGCGGCAAGGGAGGCCTACGAGCGTGGGGAACTCCCGCCACCACCGCCGCCTCTGGCCTGATACAAGCCCTATTACCCGAATCAGATGCAGGGCGGTGGTTAGAGGTTCAGACACTAAGTTTGAAGCCGATATCAACCTCAGAAGCTGGTGAACCTCCCTTTATACCCCAATTATCAAGTGGTGGTTCGTTCAACACAATAAAGATATCGGCTGAATCAATACCGAGGTCACCAAACCGACGAACTATTGATTTGTATAGATTGCGTTTTGCCTCCAACGATCGCCCGGGAAATAATGTGATTTCAACCAGTGTATAATTTTCTGTTTTTCCAGGTGGCACAGCAAAATGCTCTGGCTTGTGCTCAAAATAGCGGATCTGACGATCACCTTCGGGTACTTTTAGAGCTTCGCGCTGAGCTTGGTAGACTGCTTCGATCACATCGGCAATCTCTTCCTCCGGCCGGGACTTTCTGACTTCGATTTTCGCTAGCGGCATGATTTACCCCCAACATGGTTTTTTATGTCAACCATCAAACAATATCATTATGCACGAGATTTTCCCACAGGACACACAAACTCGCACTTTCTGCAATATTTTACCGGAGCCTGGTCGCTGAAGCTGTATTCTCCGCTTTCGGCTATATCCTTTTGCATTCGCACGTTGCATATGTTTCTATCAAAAGCGCCGTCCCTGGCGGGCAAATCCAAAGCATCATCGATTGCTTCAAAGGCGGTGGCCTTTTCAATCATGGCATTCTCCGGGCATACCTTTCTGCAGTAAACCCTGCAGTCTTCGCAGGGATCAAATTCAATCGGCCCGGTCGGTTCGAGTTCCTGATCAAGAAAAATCGCCCTAAGCCGCATTCTTGGGCCGTATGTCGGTGTCACCAGCATGTTGTTCTTCCCGATGCATCCGAGCCCGGCCAGAACTGCAGCGTCCTTGAGAAAGATCCCGCCCCTCTCGACATAATAATGGAGAGGGCGGGTCGCCACATTAAGATTGTTTTCGATCTGTTGCCGGGTCCGCTTCACAATATCAATCAAGATCCGGTTCCCGGGTGTCCCCCTCCCATCCCACCAATCGAGCTCAGGCTGGTTTTTGGGATGAGACAGGCCGATGACGAGAACCGATCTTGCTGAATCCGGCCAGTTGAACAATTGATGCCCCTGCAAAGTGTCATCGCCCGCGATAGTGCCAATCCCCGCATAATCTCCAATTTGAGTGTATATCAAATGGGAAGGGGATATTTTCAGTGCGGCTGTATTTGCGATGCCGGCGAGAGTGGCCCCGTTGTTCATGGCGGTTTCAATGATCTGTTTCCCGATCTCCATTGAATTAGGCTCCCCTGCATTTCTTCAAAAGTATTTTCAAAACAGTTTGCAGATGATTGTTAGGGTTTGATTTGTGGGTCAAGTTAGGGTATCAGCTGCTATAAGTCAAATGAATTGATTTTATCGTTAACTTCAAAATTATTGATGCTAAAATGGTACTGCCCATCGAATATCTCAAAACATTTCTGGTTGCTTCCGATTCCGGCAGTTTCACCAAGGCCGCCGCCACTGTCCATCGGACCCAGTCGGCGGTGAGCATGCAGATGAAGCGTCTGGAAGAAGAGATCGGCCGACCGATATTCGCCCGGAACGGGAAAATGCTGGGATTGACCGGCGCCGGGGAACTCCTGCGCGAACATGCCCGCCGCATCGTGCAGTCCCATGACGATGCCGTGACAATGCTGTCAAAACCGACGCTTTCCGCAAAAATCCGTTTCGGGGCTGTGGAAGATTACGCGTCGATGGTGTTGCCGAATGTGCTGTCCAGGTTTGCGTTGACCTATCCGGAGATTCGGGTGGATGTCCATGTGGCACCCAGTGAGACGCTGAAGGATAAACTGGATCGGGGGGAACTCGATTTCACCCTGTGCGCTGAAATCAGGGGCAACGGAACGGTGGTCCATCGCGAACCGGTGGTTTGGGCGACATCCGCCCGACACCTGATTCACGAACAGGAACCGCTGCCGTTGGCGGTGTATCACCACGGATGTGTCTTCCGGCAATGGGCCATCGACGCCTTGAAAAAACAGCGAAAGGCCCACCGTATCGTCTATGTCAGCACCAGTGTTACAGGCATTATTGCCGCCGTGCAAAGCGGACTGGCCGTCGCCCCCATCGGATTGAGCTACATGCCGGGGCAGTTGCGGGCCCTGGGGCCGGAAGCCGGCTTCCCGCTGCTGCCCGCAGCAAAGATCGTGTTGCACAGATCACCCTCTACCGACAGCGAACCGGCTGACTGCTTTGCCCGTCATGTTGCCGCCTCTTTTCAGGACATTCGGGCTGCACGATAACAACTCAACTCAACCATTATCGATCTATGACGGTGATGTTTTCGTTATAGCGGGTGAGTGGTTCCAGTCCCTCCCCGGTGACCAGGTGGGTGTTTTCGATTCCGACTACCCCGATGCCGGGGAAAATGAGTTTGGGTTCCAATGCGATGACCATCCCCTCTGCAAGTTCCATTTTCTGACCCCGGGCCAGGAAGGGGAATTCATCCAGTTCCAGACCGAGGCCATGGCCGATAAAGCGGATTCGCTGGTCGTCGGCACCCATGAAATGATCACCAAGGCCTTTTGCCCCGATCTCTTCTATCGCGGTATCATAGAGCGCCCCACTTGCCATTCCCGGCCGTGCCATCTTCTTTAACTTATCCTGAATGTCCAACATACTTTGATGTGCTTCCCCTAATTTCTCTGGCACTTCCCCTATCGAAAAGATCCGTGTGTGGTCCGAGATATATCCCCGGTAGGCGAACACGTAATCCACCAGTACCGGTTCATGCCGCGCAATTTTCCTGAACCCGGGTCCCTGGGCAACGGCCGGGCTCGTCGAGGTGCCGCCGGTTGGAGAGGACAGGTAGCTGGGAACGGCCGCAGAGGGGCCGGACATGATGTGTCCGTAAAACAGCTCACTTCCCCACAGCCTCATCCGGACGATCCCCTGGTGCCCCAGTTTACGGGCATATGCTTCCACCAATCCGGCAAATTCAATTTCAGTGAGCCCCTCCCGGAGAATATTCGGCACCTCTGCCGCGACCCGGTCTGCAAACTGTGATGCTTTTTTGATGAGCTCGATTTCATGTTCGGATTTAACCGCTCTTATCAGCCGGATCGGTACGGAGACATCTTTAAACTCAGCTTTATTAAAGATCTCCCGATAGCCCATGTAAAGATTGGCCGGCAATACATCAAACTCCATCCCGATCCTTCCCGGAATTTCATAGCCCTTCTCTTTCAGTAGATCCGGTATCATTCTGGGCGAGCCAAAGGGGACAACAAGTTCCAGGTTGGACTCCTCTTTTGCACGCGCAACGTTTTTTTTCACGAACAATATGGGTGTTCCCTCTGCAGGGATGTAAAGATTCGATTGCTGTATGGTACCGGTGAAATAGTACAGATCGGCATTCTGAAGGATAATCGCGGCATCGATCCGATTTTCCGCAAGCTGCCGCTGAAAAAGGCGCAGCCTGTGATCCAGCTCCTTTTTTGGTGTATTGAGATCGGTGTTGAACATACCCGTGATTTCCCTGTTTAAGAAACCTTTATCGGCGTTAGCTGATCCTAGATACTGGCATCCAGCATCTATCCAATTATGGCTGCCAACTCAAGAACAATTGTATAATGGTTAGTGCTATTTTATACAACGTCAGGGCTTACTCCGACGCCCTGAGCGCCATCACCGAGTCCGCCGAGTAGATGAAAAGGGCGGTCCAGATCATACCAAAAGTGACCAACTGGGCCATGGCAAACGGTTCGTGGTAAACAAAGACGCCCAGAAGAAACATCATCGTCGGGGCGATGTATTGGAGAAATCCCATGGTGGAAAGGTTGAGCCGCCGCGCGCCCATGGCGAAGAAAAGAAGCGGGACGGCGGTGACGGCCGAAGCGCCCATGAGTAGCAGGTCGGTGGCGAGTCCGGTATGGGTAAAGGACCCTGCACCCGATGCATCGAGAGTAAACAGGTAAACGATGCCGGGCAGGGTGAGCAGGAGGGCTTCAACGGTAAGGCCGGGCAGCGCCCCCACGGGGGCCACTTTTCGGATAAGACCATAGGTCCCGAAAGAGATGGCCAGAGACAGGGCGATCCAGGGGAATTCGCCGTACTGGAAGGTAAGGTACAGCACTCCGGCTGTAGCCAGCAGCACGGCAACGACCTGGGCTTTTCGCAGCCGTTCCTTTAAAAACAGGACCCCCAGCAATACGTTTACCAGGGGATTGATGTAATATCCCAGACTGGCCTGAAGCAGGTGGTTGCTGTTGATGGCCCAGACGTAGATCAGCCAGTTGACGCCCACGATGACCGATGTGCCGAGCAGGAGCAAAAAGGTGGTACGGGTTTTCAAGGCCCGGATAAATTCCCGTCCGCTTCCCATCAGCAGGATAAGGGGGATGAGAAAAAGGCAGGACCAGACGATCCTGTGGGCGATGATCTCAAGGGCCGGGATCGCTTTCAAGGTTTTCCAGTAGATGGGACTGACGCCCCATATCATATAGGAGGACGCGCCGAACATGAGACCGGAAAATTTGGATCTGCTGTGATGGGAATCGCTTACGGTCGCCAATGGGAAATCTCCCCGATAATCTTTAAACCAAACTTTGGCCTTTGGGTGCCTCTCCAAATTTATAACCCCAGCTGTCTTTGGGCCGCCACAATGATGATGCCGGCCAGCATGGCCACGAATACGTTGCCGGTTTTATGGGTCAAAAGAGCGGTGGCGGCCGCGGCCATACATCCCCAGATTCCGGCCGATACGATCCCCGGCGCCACCAGCGAGAGCAGGATGGTGCCGGGGAGTGCATCCATGAACTTTTTAAACCGCCCAGCTTTCGGCAATCGGTCGGAAAGGAGCAGCCCACCGAGTCGAAGGGAGTAGGTGGCCACCGCAGCGCCGGCGATGGCCCAGACGATGGTGGCGTCCGGGCTAAAAGGTGCCATGATCCGGTTGCTCCTTTGGATGGGGTGTTTGAGATTTGTCCGCAGTACCGGTAAACGCTGCCACCAACGCTCCTCCGATACCGCCGAAGATGATGTACCATTTCCCCGGCAGCAGATGTTCCGTAACCACGGCGACCAGGGCCGCCACAAGCCAGGGGGAGATGTCCTGCTTTCCCCGCCAGAGACTGACAGCCAGTGCAGTGAAAACCGCGACAAAGGCGAAATCCAGGGCATAAGTTTCAGGATTTTGAACAAAGGCACCGAGCCGGTGCCCGAAAAGTGTCCCGAAACACCAGACCGAAATCAGGCAAAGCCCGCCCCCCAGAAGGAAGCCGGTGGAAGCACCGCCCTTCCGGTATCGGGCCATGGTCACCGCCCAGTTTTCATCCGCCACCAGATGCATCACGCAGGCTTTGTGACGGAGCGTTTTCCCCCGGAATACCGGCTGGAGGGACGCCCCGATGAGCAGGTACCGCAGGTTGATGATCAAAACCGCAGCGACGACCTCAACTACAGGCAACGGCACGTTCCACATCTCCACCATGACGAACTGGGCCGACCCTGCGAAAACCGAGAGGTTCATGACCAATAGTTCCAGCCATGAGACACTTTTCTGTGAGGCCAGCACCCCCAATACACTTCCGTAGGCGCAAACACTGGCGGCAACGGGAAGGTTCGCGACGAATCCTTTTTTGATCTGATTACCGGTATCCATTTTTTCGACTTTTCAGAAATGGGGTTGACGAATCGACGCATCTTATTTATCAAACAAGGAATATAATAACAGATACAGTTTTCCATATTTTTTACCATAACAGATTGAGGCAACCCCTTTGGTATTACCTGAAAAGAAGCCTGCCCCCTACCGCTACGTTAAACTGGCGGATGAGATCGAAAGCAAAATTCTCCATGGAATTTACAAGGCAGGAGAACGGCTGCCCTCCATACGGAAACTCCACACCCAGACAGGTTTCAGTATCACTACGGTTTACCAGGCGTTCGTTGAACTGGAAAAACGGGGCAGGGTGGAGGCCAGGCTCAAATCGGGCTATTTCGTGCGATCCATACCCATGCGCATCCTGCCGGGACCGGCCATGGGGCGTCACCGGCCGGTACCCAAGAGGGTTTCCCTCAACACCCTGGCCGGAGCCATCGTCGAAGCGATGGGGGATCCCGATATTCTTCAACTCGGGGGCACCCTCACTGCTCCGGAGCTGCTGCCCTGCAAGGAGTTGTCCAAATGCATCAAGTCGATTCCGGGCCGGAAGCTGAACACGCTGCTCACCATATATGAAAACCCGGCGGGGAACATCGAACTGCGGCGGCAGATCGCCAGGCGAACTCTCGATCTCCTGCAGGAGACCCACGAGGATGACATCATCGTTACCAACGGATGCATCGAATCGGTCAGCCTGTGCCTCCAGGCCGTAGCGGATCCCGGGGATACCATCCTAGTGGAATCGCCCACCTATCCCTGGTTTCTGCAGATCATCGAGGATCTGAACATGATGGCCCTGGAGGTGCCTACCGATCCCGAAACCGGGATTGACCTCGACTCCCTTGAAAGGGCCGTCCGTGAAAACCGGGTAAAGGCCTGTCTGTTGATTCCCAATTTTCACAACCCATTGGGATACGTCATGCCGGAAGAAAAGAAACGACAATTGGTCTTGTTCTTAAACCGGAAGCGCATACCGGTAATCGAAGATGATATCCACGGGGATCTTTACTTCGGAGAGACGCGCCCGGCGACGTTAAAATCCTTTGACCGGAAAGGGCTTGTTCTCTACTGTTCTTCATACTCCAAAACCCTGGCTCCCGGCTTGAGGATCGGCTGGACCATGCCGGGGGCGTTTCTGGATGCGGTCAAACAGCTCAAGCTGAATCTATCCATCGGATCCCCTGCATTGAACCAACATGCCCTATCCGAATACTTGAAAAGCGGACATTATGACCGCCATCTGAGAAAATTGCGGCGGGCACTCAAAAACCAGGCCAGCAATATTGCCATGGCCGTGGCGCGGTTCTTCCCGCATGACACGCGGCTCAGCTCCCCCAAGGGGGGGGTGACCCTGTGGATCCAGCTGGACCCGGCGGTGGACGGATTCAGGGTTTTCCACGCAGCCAGGGAGAAAGGGATCGCCATACTGCCAGGGTTCATGTGTTCGAGCACACGGAAATACAACAATTTTATCCGTATCAGCTGCGGGTTTCCCTGGAGTGACCGGCTGGAGAAGGGGATACGGACACTGGGCGAGATCGTTTCCGAGCTCAAAGCGCGAGGCGGATCGAAATGTTCCTGATCAGCATTATTCTCACCCTGACCGGGATGTATCTCTACATCGGACAGAAGATTGCGGGGCCGGCGAAGATCTCCCGGCCGGCTGCGGCTGCCGTTAAAATCGTACTGCCGCTTTTCATGACGACTTTCCATCTGTCGCCCTACTTCATTATGGGGAACGGTCCGGGCGGCAGGTATCTCGATCTGCTATTTTGGACCTCCTATACCGTTCTCGGATATGCTTCCATCCTCTTTCTCGTTTTCCTGGCGAAGGATGGCGCCAATGTCATATGGCGGGTGGCCAATAAGATCGCCGGAACCATTCGGGCAATTCTCAGAACCTGTGCAAAACCAATCCACCCGAAAGACCCGGGAAAACGCCTTTTTCTTGCCGGCTCGGTCAACTTCGGGCTGATGGGGCTGTCCACCGCACTGACCGGCTATGGTATCTATGAGGCCCGGCGGATACCCGGCGTGGTGAAACTAAAGGTCGAGATTGCCGGCCTGCCGCCGGATCTTGAAAATCTACGGATTGTCCAGATCACCGATCTCCACGTAAGCGCCACCCTCAAGAAGCCCTTTGTTGAAACCGTTGTGGAGACGGTAAACCGTCTTACCCCGGACCTGATCGCCGTGACCGGAGACCTGGTGGATGGATCGGTGAGCCGCCTCAGGCAGGATGTCGCGCCACTGTCCCGCCTCACAGCGCCCATGGGCGCCTATTTCGTCACCGGTAATCATGAGTACTATTCGGGAGCCAGGGTCTGGATGGAGGAGATGCGGCAATTGGGGCTGATCGTATTGGAAAATGAGCACAGAATTGCCGTTAAAGGAAACGGCCGGCTCCTGGTGGCGGGTGTGAACGACTTTCATGCCGGAGCATTCTACGCGAGCCATGCCTCATCGCCGTCCAGGGCGCTCCTGGGGGCGGCCCCCCATCACACACGGCTCCTGCTGGCTCACCAGCCGAAAAGCATATTTGATGCTGCCGATGCCGGTTATCACCTGCAATTGTCGGGGCACACCCATGGGGGGCAATACTATCCCTTTCATCATCTGGTG
>CAZWAE010000174.1:0-8640 GCA_964631805.1 uncultured Desulfobacteraceae bacterium
TTGAAATCCTCGATGGAATCGAGAAAGAGGTCGTAAAAATAGGGGTCAAAGTGAATTCCCCGGCCCTTGGCCATTACGCTGAGGACGTCGTCCATGGGGAATGCTTTTTTATAAACCCTGTCCCGGCTCAAAGCGTCGAATACATCCACCAGCGCCACGATGCGGCCTGGAACCGGAATATCTTCACCGGACAAACCCAGGGGATAACCCGAGCCGTCCCATTTTTCATGGTGGCTGAGGGCAATGTCATGAGCGGTCTGCAGCATGGGGAACTCCGATCCCTTGAGGATCTGCGCCCCGATGGTGGTATGCGACTTGATAATCTCGAATTCCGGGTCTGTCAATCGGCCCTTTTTGAGCAAAATGGCGTCGGGCACCCCGATTTTTCCAATATCGTGCATGGGAGCGGCAAGTTTCAGGTCCCGTACCGAATCGGCCGGCCAGCCCTTTTTTTCCGCCAGTCGTGCGCTGAAGAGGCCGATGCGAGTGACATGTCCGCCGGTTTCCTCGTCCCTTGACTCCAGCGCGCTGAGCAGCCGAATGATGGTCTCTTCCTGGGTTTTGCGAATGATCAGGGTTTGTTTGCGGACGATCTCCTCAAGGCCATGGCTGTAATCTCTCAGGGACCTTTCAAGCTTTACGGTCCGCTCTCCCACATTTACGCGAGCGCGAAGTTCATCCCTGTCGAACGGCTTGATCATATAATCATCTACACCGGTATCCAGCGCTTTGATGACATCGTTTTTTTCGCTCTTGGTGGTCAGAAGAATGATGTAAATAAAAGGGACGTCGTTGCTTTGACGCCTCAGCTGGCGGATCAATTCAATTCCGTCCATCACCGGCATCATCCAGTCGGTAATGACAATATCCACCTCACTGGCCAGAAAGGCATCCAGAGCATCCGACCCGTTTTGGGTGGGAATGACCGTATGCCCCCATTTTTCCAGAAAATGCTGCAGCATCTTCAAGGTGACGGCGTCATCTTCGGCGACCAGTATGTTCACGGCTTCTCCTTTTCCAACATTCCGCCGATGCTGCTTTTGAACCGGTTCATTTCGTCCACCAGTGAGCCATAGGCCTTTTCCACACCCGTCATTTCTCCCATCCGGCCCATCTCTTCCAGTTCCAATGCGGCCTTTGCCGCCGCCTTGGCCTGGAAATTTCCCACCATCCCCTTCAACGCGTGGGCCGTGCGTCTCAACAACACGCTATCTTTTTCCGTTATGGCGTGATGGATCTCTTCCAGCATGGGCGGGTAATCTTCCAGCAACATATCAACGGTTTCCTTCAGGAAATCCCAGTCATGATCAAAAGCCTCCAGAAGGGCGGATTTGTCGAACGCATCGGGCTTGGCAACGGGTTCCGCATCTTTCATGGCCGCCTCAATTGCCGATGGCGCAGGCTCCTTGTTGTAGATCAGGTTGCGGATCGATTCCTCTAACGCTTCCGTGGAGATCGGTTTTGCGACATAATCGTCCATCCCCACGGAGATGCACCGTTCCCGGTCCCCCTTCATGGCATGAGCGGTCATGGCGATGATGGGAACATGATTGCCGGTCATTTTTTCCCTCTCACGAATGATCTGCGTTGCCTCGAAGCCGTCCATTTCAGGCATCTGTACATCCATCAGGATCAGGTCGAAGCTTTCTCGGTCCAGTATATCAATGGCCTCTTTACCATTATCGGCAATCACGGCGGTGTGTTGCCACCGGTCCAGCAGGCGGGTGATGAACTTCTGGTTAAAGGGTGTATCTTCCGCAATTAAAATGCGCAGGGATCTGCCCCTGTTCGCTTCCTCGACCTCCCGGAGCCCTTCGGTCTGCCCGGAAACTTCAGCGACAAGGCCCATCGCCACATTAATGGCATACATCAAGTCCGGAGGAGAAACGGGTTTCGAAACGAAAGCTTTCACGCCCATCGCTTGGAGCTGGGAACGTTTTTTGAGAGAACTGGGTGTCAGCATCATGATCTGACGGGTATCCGGATGTTCATGGTTGCGGATCTGTTCGACCAGGGAAAGGGGATCGATGTCCGGCATGTCGGTATCTATGATCGCCAGACCATAGGGATGTCCCGATTCTTTTTCATGGTCCAGCTGCTGGATCGCCTCATCCGGTCCGGATACGGCAATGGTGGGCAAACCCCAGCTTTCCAGCAATTCCTGGAGAATACCCTGAACCGAGAGGTTGTCGTCTATCACGAGGGTTTTCATCCCCTTCAGCGATTCGGCGATCTCGCTTAAAGTGGTACAGTCATCATCATCTGCTATGGCAAGGTCGACGGTAAAGTGGAATGTACTGCCTGTACCCGGTTCACTTTCCACCCAGATCTTTCCTCCCATCAGGCCTACCAGTTGGGAGGAGACCGCCAATCCTAGGCCCGTTCCGCCGTATCTTCTGGAGGTGCTGCCGTCGGCCTGCTCAAAGGTGCGGAAAATCCCCTCCTGTTTGTCTGTGGGGATGCCGATTCCCGTATCCCTGACGGAAAAGTGGAGCAGCACACCGGTATCTGTTTCCTTCTCACGCTCAACCTCGACAACCACCTCCCCCTTTTCAGTAAATTTGAGGGCATTTCCCACCAGATTCAAAACGATCTGCCGGAAACGGTCCGGGTCGCCGGTGAGACGATCGGGGACCCCCGGCGCCACCCGGAATGCCAGCTCGTTCCTCTTTTCATTTGCCGTTGACGCCATGATGCGCAGTGATTCACCGAGAAAACTTCTCAGCTGGAAGCAGGTGGTGTCCAATGCCAGCTTGCCGGCCTCTATCTTGGAAAAATCGAGGATGTCGTTAATCAGGGCCAGAAGCGCGTGGGCGGCTGAATTGATAACGGAAAGGTCCTCTTTCTGGTCTTCGCTCAACTTCGTGTCGAGCAGGAGTTCCACCAGACCGATGATGGAGTTCAACGGGGTGCGGATCTCATGGCTCATATTGGCGAGGAACTCGCTCTTTGACTTGCTTGCGGCTTCTGCGGCCAGCTTCTCCTGTTGCAAGGCTTCGGCCCGCTTTCGTTTGGTCACATCCCTTAAAAAACCCTTGAAACCCGTGGATTCCCCATCGGTGGCGGCTATCAGGGATATGGAGGATTCGACGTAGCGGATTTCTTTGTCCGCCCTTTGTAGTGTCCATTCCACCGATCTGACCGGGGCGCCTGTTTTTAAAACCGTCTCGAAGCTGTCCATTACGGTTTGGACACTCTCCTCTGCCAGTGTTTTTTGGATCTCTTTTCCGACCAGATCCGCCCTGCTGTAGCCGGATATTTCACAAATGGAGTCATTGAAAAAGGTCAGCCGGCCTTTTCTGTCCAGCTCGTAATAACCGTCCTCGGTGTTTTCAATGATGGTACGATAACGCTCTTCACGCCTGCGGATCTCCTCCTCGATCACCTTCCTGTTGTTGATGGTCACCTGGGAATGGGAACCGAAAATGACGAACAAGCAACAGACGATAACCCGGGTCCAGATGTCACTCAGTTTCATTCCGAACAGCCCGTTGAAGATCTGTACGTCATAGGACATGAAAATAAAAAGGAAGGTGTCCAGAAACCAGTATATTGCCGCCAGTCCGAGACCAACCAAAACCATTTTGTCCGTAAGCTTGACACGGTTCACATTTTTGCTTTTCATCAAGATCCTCCACCATTTGATCCCGCCGGCTGTTAAGCCCGATGAAATGCCGCAGTCTCAATCTTCATTTACTCCCGGGTTTATCAAGGCGTTCATTCTATAATATATTCCATAATTATTCAATCGGGGAATCATCATTCCTTGACAAGTCATATTATTATTGGTTAAATTAGACATTTATGGGATTTTGAGAAATTATACAGTAATCATTTAACGGAGTGTGACTTTGGCGAGGCAGTCAGAAATTTCTTCCACAGAGAGACTGTTAAATCTGATTCGCAGAAAAAGCGATGACAAAGACGCCGTTTCCGATTCGTCCGGCGGGGGGGAGCCTCTCTCCCCGGGGGTTGCCAAGGCGCCGAGGGTCAAAAAGAGATTTGGTTCCCGGCAGAGCTATACCCTTGGTGTGGATTTTGGCGGGAAAAGTGTGAGGGTCGCCGGTATCAAACAAACCGCCGACAAAAAACCGGTATTAAGCCATTATGTCAGCATCCCCTACCCAAAGGATGTTTCTCTTAGCAGCCCGCAGTTTCCAGTCTTTTTAAAATCGATCTTTAATGACCTGATCGGTGTCCGGCAAAAAGTCGATATCTGGTGCACCATTCCTGCCACTCATGTTGAAACGCGGTTTCTGAAAATTCCTAAGGTACCTAAAAAGCAGCTTGCCAACACGGTGTTCTGGTCACACAAAAAGGAAAGCAGTGTAGATGAGAAGGTGAGTATCTTCGATTTCGAAGTGATTGGGGAAACGGTGGAGGACGGTATTCCGAAAACCGATGTCATCTCCTATACGGCTCCCAAGCTGGAAATTGAAAAAATAAAAACGACCTTTAAAAAAACCGGCTATTCCCTGGCCGGTGTCTCCATCGTTCCTTTTGCACTCCAAAATCTCTTCAGGACCGGTTGGACAGAGACCGGCGGGAAGAATATTTGCACCCTTTTTATCGGTTCCGACTGGTCACGAATCGCTCTTTTCAGCAATAAAAACCTCATTCTTTGCCGGGATGTCAAAGCCGGTCTGCAAAGCATGATCGATGCCATCGCCGAAGATTTGGAACGACAATATCCGGCACGCCTCCTCCCTGCCGCCGAAGAGAAAGCGTTGGCCCTTGTGGAATCCGATGATGAAAATGACTCTCAATTGGCACAGATGGCGGAAGCGGTCCTAAATGGATACATCGATGGCGATTTATCCGAAATCGAAGAACTACTGGGTGAGGAACTGGATCTGGAAGATGTATTCCGGATGATTTCACCCGCCCTGGACAGAGTGGTTCGCCAGGTGGAAAGAACCCTGGATCATTATTATCTGAATTACGGGAATGAGCGTGTCAGCAGCGTTTTTATCTCAGGACCGATTTGCTCTCATGAACGCCTCGTTTCTCATATCAGCAACCAAATCGGCCTGGATGTGAGATACATCGATCCCTTTTACACCGAACTGCCGGGGGCAGTTGATGTATCGAGCCCCGGATCGAGCCATGAACGGGGCGACTTTGTCCCGGCGATCGGGATTGCGTTGTCGAAGAATTTGTATACGCCCAATTTTATCTACACCCGTAAGGAAAAAGAGAAAGCGGATAAAATCGTTCAATTCAACCGGGGCATTTTCAGCGTCTCCATTGTGATCATGTTGATCTGCATCGGCTATTTCGCCTTCCAGAATAATCGTCTGGACCAGAAGAGAAGTGTGGTGGCAAAACTCCAGCAGCAGTTGGAAGGTTATGTGCCCACGGTGGACCAGAATATGATTCTGAAGCTGGCGGCACACTCCTACAGCGAACGGCAAAGCGTGGACGCCTTTGCCGAAAAATATAAGGGGATGGCGATTATTACCGAAATTGTGAAGGTGACCCCTCCCAATATCAGCCTGGCCGATCTGAAAATCCAGCTGGGGGGGATCGGCAAAGACCGTAAAAAAGAGAAGCCGAAAAAAGAAGAGCAGAAACCTGAAAAAGAAGTTCAGCCGGACGGAAAAAATGTTCTGATGGTCGGAGTGATGTTCGGTGATCGCCTCAAGTTTGACGCCGCACTGGCCGGCTATATGGTTAAAATTGAAGGGTCTCCCTTGTTTGGAAGGCCTGTAATTATAGACAAATCCCTTGAGATCGTTGATGAGAAAGAAGTATTGAAGTTTACGGCACAGGTGGAGATTATCTGATGGCCATACCCAAACCACCACTTCAGAGCATCCGCTACATTGTGATCTGTATCGGGGGGATTCTGGGGTTTTCTTTGCTGGCAATTTTTCCAAGCTATAAAGCTTTGGGCAATATGGACCTGAAAATTTCAAAGCTGCAGCAAAAAAATGATGAGCAGAAAGCACTTCATCCCTTATTTTTGGACCTGTTGAAAAATTCGAAGCGTGAGACACCGTCAAAGCTGCCATTTCCCAAAAAAGCCAAACTTGCCAGGGAGGAAACCGGCGGGATCTCCGATTTTTTTCAAGAACTTGCCCGGAAGCATAATTTTAAGGTGCAGAGAATCGTACCGGATGTCCTCACCTTAACCGACGGATCCGGGTATTTGGCGCTGGATGCCACCATGACGGGAGATTTTCTGAGTTTCCGCAAATTGATGCTGCAATTGGGGGAGATCCCCTATCTTGAACACATCGAGTCCATCGGTATCCGGACCGTGAAAAATGAAAAGGAATTTCGCTTGAAAGTGTGGATTGCCCAGGAATAGAACGCTTGATTGTTTAACATATTATGTCGAAACGTGAAAAAATTATCGTCGTGTTGATGGTCGCTGCCGTTTTATATGGCGCATACGTCCTCTTTTTTGAATCTTCGTCCAAAATGACCAAGCGACCAGCAGCCCCGAAGACGACTGCTGAGATAGAGGATTTTGTCGGCCAGATCACCCGTAATATCGCCGGCAAAGCCCAATCCAAAGGCGGTGCTTATACGCTGTCTCAGGCCGAAGCCGATTGGGATAAAGACCCGTTTCTCAAATCGGAAATGGATTTCAATGCGCCCAAAGATGAGAAGCCACTGGATTTTGCCAATCTCAGCTATTCCGGGTTTCTGAAAATGGGAAAGCGGGATATGGCCATCATCAACGGCATGGAGTACGAAGTGGGTGAAGAACTGGAAGATGAGGGGTATACCATCAAGGAGATTACACCAACCAAAGTGATCCTTGATGTGGCGGAAAGAAAAAAGGATCTTGTGCTTTTGTTGACGGAAAAACAATAGGCTGAATCGAACATGAGAATCGACGATCGTTATGGCATGAGAGCAGGTTTATGGAAGTTGTGCGCCGGGATGGTGCTGGCCGCACTCTTTCTTACGATGATTCCCGGTTGCGTGGGGCCGGATAAGAAAGCCCCGAAGCAGACGATGATGGAGAAATGGAAGGAGAAGGCGGAGATCTCCCTCGGCAACTCGCCGGGGCGAAGCGAACCGGTTGGGGTTGGGTCGATTTCCCAGGAAGAGCTGATAGCGGTGTTGACCGGCCCAAAATCCCCTCTGCCCGTGGAGGCACTTTCGCCGGAACCCGAGGTGTCCGAGGCGCCAAAAAAAAAGGCGGTGACAGGAAAGCCCTTTCCCAGGGATGAAATCAACATGAAGATGCATGATGTCGAACTGGGCGTTCTGCTCCGGGCCCTCGCCCGCATTGCGAACCAGAACATCATGATCAACGAGAACGTGACGGGCACCACAAGTATCAACATCAGCCGTGCGCCGTGGGACCAGGTGTTTATGGGGGTGTTGAGGACCCATGGTCTGACCTATAAATGGGAAGGGAAGATTATCCGGATCGTCACGGTGGAGGATCTGAGAAAAGAGCTGGAGCTGCAAAAGGAAAGCCAGGATTTTGAATTCAAATCGGAAGAGTTCAAGATCAAAACCGAGGAGAACAGAAACAAGCTTTACTCTCTCCAGAAGAAAAACGAACCAATGGTCACACGGGTCATCCCCATCCGGTATGGTAAAGTCGAACCCTTGAAGGAGACGGTGGAGAAGGTTCTGCAGGCCCGGCAGGCAACGGCGGAAGCGGAAGCCGGAGGCGAAGCCGCCGCCGGAGAAGCTGCAACGGTATCCGGGGAGGTGATGATGGACGAGCATTCCCACTCCCTGGTGATCCATGCCCGTGAAAGCGATGTGAAGGTGCTCGCCGGGCTGATACGGGATCTTGACCAGCCGACACCCCAGATTCGGATTGAGGCCCACATCGTGGAGGCAACGGAAAATACCGCCCGTCACCTCGGGGTGCAGTGGGGAGGGCTGTTTCTGAATGCGTCGGGGGATACCTTCCGGTGGGTCGGCGGCAACCCGCCGGGAACGGGCCAGGATATTTACGATGCCGGACTGACCCCCAATTTTATTCAGCCTTCGACCGGTAATATTGTCAACACCCTGCCCTCTGACATCGCCGCCGCCACAGCCGACGGAGCTGCCCTTGGCTTGACACTTCAGGAAAAGGGGATCGGTCTGCTCAGTGTCCAGTTGAAAGCACTTCAACAGGCTGGGGAGTTGAACATTCTGTCGGTTCCCTCCATCACTACCCTGGATAACCAGCAGGCCACCATCGAAAGCGGAAAAGAGGTGCCTTTCCAGTCGGTGGAGGATGGGGAGGTCAAAATCCAGTTTAAGGATGCGCTGCTGAAGCTGGTTGTCACCCCCCACGTCATCGACTCCAAAACCCTGCGGCTTAATATCATTACCAATAACGATGAGATCGATCAAGCCAATGCCGTGGGGGGACAGCCGGCGATCAGTAAAAAGAAAGCGGAAACCACCGTTGTCCTGTTTGACGGCCAGACCACGATGATCGGCGGGCTGAGCAAGAAAAATTTGAACGATACCGAAACGGGTGTTCCGGCGCTGAAGGATGTTCCTTTGCTGGGATGGTTGTTCAAGGGGACGAGCAAAACAAAGACCCACGACGAGTTGCTGATTTTCATTACGCCCTATATTTTGAAGGAGAGGGGTGCGGGCAGCGGGAGCGGGTCTCCGGAGTCCCAGGGCGCCCCCACCAACAATTAATCCGGCAGGGATGAGACCGGC
>CAZWAE010000175.1:0-8625 GCA_964631805.1 uncultured Desulfobacteraceae bacterium
AACGGAGTCGATAAATGGGTAGCGCAATTTCCGATGTGGTTTCCGGTGCTTTGTACCACGAGATGCGGATGAGCACTCTCGCCAACAACATCGCCAACATCAGCACCAGCGGATTTAAAGAGGACCGGGTGGCCTTTGAATTGAACGACCCGGATGCCCCGTCGGGTGAGACGGCAGAGGCATCGAGCCCCCAGGAGTCCTATATGGGAAACCCGGTTCAAACCTACACAAATTTTGATCCGGGTCACATCATCGCCACCGGCAATCCCCTGGATTTTGCCCTTGAAGGAGACGGTTTCTTTAAGATTCAGACACCGGAGGGGGTTCAATATACCCGAAGCGGTACTTTCGTGATGAATGCGGAAGGCACCCTGGTGACCGCGGATGGGCATGCCGTTCTCGGAGAGGGCGGAGAAATACTTCTGGGAGGAGATCGCATCGAGGTCGACGGGGCGGGGAATATCTTCTCGGACGGCAATCAGGTTGGTCGGCTGCAGATCGTCGATTTTCCCGAAGGGGCGGGTCTGACCAAAGCGGGGAAAAACGCCTTCATCGCCGAAGGACCCGATGCCGAAGAGCAACCGGCGGAGAATGTCGTCATCATGCAGGGCTCCATCGAACGGTCCAATGTGGATGCGGTGAAATCGATGACCGAAATGATTGAGGTGATTCGGGGGTACGAGTCCTATCAGAAGGTCATACAGTTTTTGAACGAGGCCAATGAAAAAATCATCAGCCAGGTGGGAACTCCGGCTTGATTGGCTGATTCAATAAGGAGAACATTATGCTTCGAACACTTTCCATTGCAGCATCCGGCATGCAGGCACAGGCCCTGAACATCGATGTCATTGCCAACAACCTTGCCAATGTGAATTCCAGCGGTTTCAAGAGGTCAAGGGCGGATTTCCAGGATCTGCTCTATCAAACCCTCCGGGATCCGGGATCCACGGCTGCAGAGGGCAGCGAGATCCCGACGGGGATCCAACTCGGACACGGTACGCGAACGGCGGCCGTTCAAAAGATTTTCCAGCAAGGGGATTACCAGCACACGAAAAATGAGCTGGATATGGCCATCGAGGGGGAGGGTTTTTTCCAGATCCTCCAGGCGAACGGAGATGTCGGTTATTCCCGCGCCGGAGCGTTCAAACTGGACAGTGAGGGGCAGATCGTCACCTCCGATGGCTTCCAGATCGAACCTGGCATCTCCATCCCGGCCGATACCGTATCGGTAACCATCGGTACTGACGGCACCGTTTCCATCATCCAGGCGGGTGAAACGGAACCCACCCAGTTGGGAAATATCGAACTCGCACGTTTTGTCAATGCGGCGGGGCTGAAAAGCGTTGGTCGTAATCTGTTCGTCACCACCGCGGCATCTGGCGATCCCATCACCGGAACCGCCGGGAAAGACGGATTCGGAACCATTGCCCAGGGCTACCTGGAGATGTCCAACGTGAGCGTTGTAGAAGAGATGGTGAACATGATCACAGCCCAGAGATCCTATGAAATCAACAGCAAGGCGATCCAGGCGGCAGACGAGATGCTGCAGATGGCCAACAACATAAAACGGTAGAAACGGTAACCGACAATGAAAAAGGATAACGCATCACTGACAACCGGGGGGCACCGGGTAAAACTTGGGTTTTGGAGTTGCCTTTTTCTCATTGCTGCTTTCAGCTACCCGGGCCATTTCGCAACGGCGGAAGAACTGGCCCGGGTCGATGTCTCCGGAAAGGTCGAGATCCGTGGAGATCGCATTTTCCTTGGAGATGTGGCGGAGATCAGCGGAGGGCAGCCCGAACTGGTCGGTAATCTGGAAAAGATCCATATCTGCAAGGCACCCCGGCCCGGAGAGGAATTGCAGATCGATGGTGATGCGGTGAAAAGGCGCATCAAACAAAACGGTTATGATCTTTCAGTAATCCATGTCAACGCACCTCCCAAAATCAACATTGTTCGCAAGAGCGAACAGGTCAGCGCGCAGTATATAGAAGAGGCCGTTCGTTCGTTTGTTGAAGCGAAGCTGCTTGGGCAGAATCGCCCTGCAACCATCCGCAGCATTGAGGTCCCTCGCTCCGCCGTATTACCGCTAGGTGAGGTCACCCATAAAGTGAAACTGCTCAACGGGGCACTTCTCAAACGAAAAGTTCCGGTTCATTTCCACCTGTACGTAGATGAAGAGTGGGTTAGAAAGATCCTGGTGATGGTCGAACTGGAGATGGTGGACGATGTGGTGGTGGCGCGGCGATTGTTGAAAAGAGGCCGGGTGATATCGGAAGCGGACATCGCCATCAGAACCCTGGACGTTTCCGGAATGCCGTCCAACATTATTACCAGGACCGAAGATGTCCTGGGCAAGAAGGTCAAAAGGGATATCAAAGCCCTCCATGTGGTCCGAACGGATATGGTGGAGCAGCCCATGATGGTTAAAAGGGGAGATATCGTTCAGGTGATTGCCGAATCGGAGCGATTAAGAATCAGCACCATGGGGATCATCAAGGGGATCGGCGGTCGCTCGGGAGAAAGGATCCGTGTGGTGAACATCGATTCAAACCGAAGTCTCTATGCCCGTGTGGTGGATGCCAAAACCGTCCGGGTGGAATATGCAGAGTGAGGAGTTATTACATGAAGGGTCGAATGGACATATGCCGGATTCTGACCTCAGTCGTTTTTTTGATATTAACGGGTTGTGTGTCCCTTTCCCAACACACC
Source organism: uncultured Desulfobacteraceae bacterium (assembly GCA_964631805.1). Classification (GTDB taxonomy): domain Bacteria; phylum Desulfobacterota; class Desulfobacteria; order Desulfobacterales; family CAZWAE01; genus CAZWAE01. Next base: position 2,713 of record CAZWAE010000175.1, read on the forward strand.
AAACTGCCGGAGGAGCAGGTAGCCATAGAAAAGAGTCAGGCGAGCCAGGAGATCATTCCTCTACCGGTTCGGCCCTCTCCCGAGAAACCATCGGAAGGATCGTTGTGGCAGCCCAACGGGGCCATGGGTTCCCTGTTTGTGGACTACAAGGCACGGGCGGTGGGCGATATTGTTACCATCAAGATCGTTGAAGATGCAAAAGCCTCCAATGATGCCGGAACCAATACGGGCAAATCATCGGAGATGTCCGCCCAGGTGACCAGTTTCCTGGGATATGAAAACAAGTATACGGGCACCGATACACCCAACCCCTTCGGGAAGGTTGCCGGAGGCTTGGACAACACCTTTGCCGGGACCGGAAAAACAGAGAGAAGCGGCACCATCAAGGCCGAAATCACCGCACGGGTGATGGATGTCCTGCCCGGCGGAAACCTGAGAATTGCAGGGACCCGCGTCATCACCATCAACAGCGAACGGCAGTTTATCGTGCTGGCCGGCATTATCCGACCGCGGGATATTTCATCGGACAATAAAATTGAATCCACGCGGATATCGGATGCGCGGATTGTCTACAGCGGAATCGGAGTGGTGGATGAGCAGCAACGTCAGGGCTGGCTTGCCCGCGTTTTGAATGCGGTTTGGCCCCTATAGCAAAATACCACAGGTGAGGGATATGAACAACCTATCGGCAATCAAATTCTGGACGGCAGCCATGGTTCTGCTTTTTTCTTTTGAAACGGCAAACGCCACGAGGATCAAGGAGTTTGTCAGGATCAAAGGGGTGCGGCACAACCAGCTGGTGGGATACGGATTGGTGGTGGGTTTGAACGGTACCGGAGATGGAAAAAGCGCGGGTTTCACATCCCAGTCCCTGGCCAGCATGCTCGAGCGGATGGGGATGACCGTGACCCCCAAAGATGTGGAGAAGGTCGGGAATGTGGCGGCCGTCATGGTGACCGCCAGTCTGCCACCATTTGCCCGGACAGGCAGCTATATCGATGTAACGGTCAGCTCCGTCGGAGATGCCGAAACCCTTCAGGGAGGCATCCTGTTGATGACGCCGCTAAAGGGAGCGGACGGCAATATTTATGCCGTGGCCCAGGGTGCCATGAGTATCGGTGGTTTTAGCGCCGGATCGGGCGGAACCAAAATCGTGAAGAATTTTCCAACGGTGGGTCGAATCCCCAACGGGGCGGTTATCGAACGAGAGATCAAGAGCAATTTCAACACCAAGGAGACGCTGTTCCTGGCCCTGAAAGCCCCTGATTTCACCAATGCCACCCGTGTGGCCGGCGCGATCAATCAAGCCTTTCAGGACCGTATCGCCCGAACCCTCGATTCGGGGAGCGTCGAGTTGAAGGTGCCGGAAGCCTTTGCCGGAAACCTTGTGGAATTCGTGACTCGCGTGGAGGGGTTGAATATCGTTCCCGATACCCTTTCCAAGGTGGTGGTCAACGAACGCACCGGAACCGTCGTGGTCGGGGAGGAGGTCAGAATTTCCACCATCGCCATCGCCCACGGCAATCTGAGTATCGAGATCAAGGAAACGCCCAATGTCAGCCAGCCCATGCCGTTTTCGGACGGACAGACCACGGTCACTTCGGAAACCGAGGCTGTCGCGACCGAGGGTAATGAGAAGCTGATGATCATCGATTCGGGTACCTCCATTGGTGAAGTGGTCCGTGCGCTCAATGCCCTGGGGGTTTCTCCCCGGGACCTGATCGCTATTTTTCAATCGATCAAGGCCGCCGGAGCACTACAGGCCGACCTGGAGATCATGTGATGTCAGACCTGATGGCAACCCATACGATGATGCAGGCCCTCTCTTCTCCCCAAATGGAGAGCAGGGCCGGCACCGGGGTGGGCTCACCGGACACGGAGCAAAAACGCCTTAAAATGAAAAAGGCCTGTGCCGAATTTGAGTCCCTGTTTTTGTACTACATGTTGAAGGAGATGCGCGCAACGGTACCGAAATCGGGTTTGATCTCCGGTGGGAAATCGGAGGAGATGTATACCTCGATGATGGATCAGCATCTGGCCCAGGAGATTGCCAGGGAGCGAAGCCTTGGAATATCCGCCCTGTTCGAGAATAAACTGAGTGGTGCCAGTAAGCCAGCTAAAGAGGAAAGCCATGAATGAGGCGATTGGCCATCAATATAGAACTGATAACAACAGCCGGCAGCCGGCATGAGTTACGGCGGCTGACAGGAAAAAAGAGGTCGACATGAAGATTACACCGAACCATTCCCCGATGATTCAGAATGATGCCTATCTGAAGAATTCCGGAAAAAACAAGGCGGCGGAGGCCTCCACGAACCGGGTGCAAGACGCTGTCCGCGGCACTGACAGTGTCGTTTTATCCCAGGAGGCCAGGGAACTGCAGGCGGCTCAGAAAGCGATGGCATCGGTTCCGGAAGTGAGGAGCGAAAAGATAGCCAGGATCAAGGAACAGTTGCGCAGTGGCACCTATCATTCCGATCCTGCGAAAATCGCGACCGGGATGATAAAGGAATCCCTCGTGAATATTTACTTATAGGGAAAGTAACGATTTTCCCGGCAACCCATAGGGAAAGGAATGTTTTTCCCGGCAACCCATAGGGAAAGGAATGATTTTTCCGGTAATCCTATTGTTTACGACCGTATTTTAGACGGTGAAACGGAAAAGAGCCGAAATGGATAGTCTACTGGATAATTTGATTCACTTGATGGAGCAAGAAATTCTTTTGTGGAATTCCATGAACGATCTTCTGGTCGAAAAAAGAAAGTCCGTGATCGATGCGGATGTGGGCCGACTTGAAGGGCTCAGTCAGGATATCGAAACGCTTCAGATTAAAATCCGTCATGCCGAAAACCAGCGGAAGGAAGTATTTGAAAAGGTTGCGCTTACACTCGATTGTATTCCCGGAGAATTAAGTCTGAAGGCATTGTCCCGGCTGCTGCCGGAAGCATATGCCGAAAGAATCATGCGTTGCCGGAGGGGCCTGGTGGCGATCATGGGGCGAATCCGGAATATCAATGCCGGCATCCAGGAGTTGCTGACCCATGCCATACATATGGTTGGAGCGTCCTGCAACATTCTCTCCGGCATCATGTCGCCCCATACCGTGTACGGACAAACCGGTGTGACGGAGAACAGAAATCAGATCGGGCGGGTGTTGTCCCAGAACGTCTGAGCGAACAGGAGAAAAAGGTGTCGTCACTTTATGGTTTATTTAATACCGGGCAGAGCGCCTTGCAGGCGCAGCAACAGGGGATCAGTGTTGTCGGCCACAACATCGCCAACGTCAATACACCCGGATATTCAAGGCAGCGGCTGGTCCTTGATCCCAACGAACCGATCTCTTCAAAGCCCGGAATGTTGGGAACCGGAGTGGATGTTGCCGAAGTGCAGCGTGTCTACGACCGCTTTGTCGGTGCTCAGCTTCAGCTTGAAACGACGACTTTGGGGCAATGGGAAGCCTACAAGAATTCCATGCGGCGACTGGAAGGGGTCGTCAATGAGACCTCCGGATATGGATTGAGCAAAGCCATGGGAGAGTTTTGGAACGCCTGGAATGACCTTTCCAACAATCCAGGCGGCCAGGCTGAACGGGTAGCGCTTACCACCAAGAGCCAGACCCTTGCAACCACGTTTCAGGAGTTTCGGGACGATATGGTCCGCATCCAGAAGGATGCCGATTTCAGCATCAAAATGACCATAGCGGAGATCAACACCCTCTCCGGTCAGATAGCGGGCTTGAACGATCAGATCCGAAATGCGGAAGCCGTCGGGCAGAATGCCAATGATTACCGGGACCAGCGTGATCAGTTGGTCAACCAGTTGACCCTGCTGGTGGATACCAGCAGCTATGAGTTGGACGACGGACAGGTAACGGTGATCATGAGTTCCGGAAAACCACTTGTTGAGGGAAACACCTCATTGACGCTCTCCACCGCACCGGACGGGAATAGCCTGAACGATGTGTTGTGGCAGGATTATAACGGGAATTCGGTTGTCGTTACCTCGCAGATTGCAGGGGGAAAGATCAAAGGATGGCTCGATGTCAGAGATGTGGCCATTCCTAATTATCAGGGCAAGCTGGACACCATGGCGGCGGGTATCATCAATGAGGTCAATGCGCTGCACGCCGCCGGTTACGGCCTGGTCAATCTCGGTACCGCTTTGCCCTACACCGGCGTGGATTTTTTTACAGGAACATCAGCAGATGATATGGCGGTCAGTGCCACGGTTCAGAACGATTTTAAAGCGATATCGGCATCCAGTACCCAGGCCGGCATCCCGGGCGATAACGGGAATGCCATCCTGATCGCAAATCTGCAAACCAGTCTTACGCTGGGGGGGACGCCCCCCACATCAACATTCGACCAGTATTTCAGTGCCATGATCAGCGAACTTGGCAGTGATGTACAGGCTGCTGGAAACTACCACAACCATCAACAGGGCATGGTAACCCTGCTTGAAAATAACCGGGAATCGATCTCAGGTGTTTCCCTGGATGAGGAGATGGTTGAACTGGTCAAATTTCAGCACGCGTACGAGTCGGCCGCAAGGTTGATCAGTATTGTGGACGAGATGCTGGACAGCTTGATGCAGATGCTTTAAGCCGTAAAACTTCGGGCAGTACCAATGCCCGGATGGGAGTCATGATGCGTGTCACCAACAATTTGATGTCCAATTCCGTTATGGGAAACCTTCAGCGCAATTTTGAGCGTATTATCGAGCTCCAAAAAGCTGTTGCCTCCGGTAAAAAATTAAGCAAACCGTCCGATGACCCCATCGGCGTCGGGGATGCGCTGGAGTTCCGGACACGCATCTCTTCCATCGATCAATACGGCCGTAACATCAAGTATGGCAGATCATGGTTGAACATCACGGATTCCACACTGGGGTCTGTTGATAATCTGCTGATTCGGGCCAAGGAGTTGGCGGTGTATCAAGCCTCGGAAACCTCGAGCGACGTCACGCGGGACATCGCGGCCGAAGAGCTTAAAAACATCTATGATCAGGTGGTTCAACTGGCCAACACCAGTTCCGGAGGACGCTATCTGTTCGCCGGCCACCAGAGCGATGCCGCGCCCTATTCCAGGGATGCCAGCTACAACGCCACCTACAGCGGTGATTCCGGTGATATCCAAATTATCATCGGCGAAGGCATCGATATGGCCGTCAATGCAAGCGGTGATTCGGTCTTCGACAGCGACGTGAATGTATTCGATATTCTCAGGGATTTAAAAGACGGCCTTGAGAACAACGACACCGCCGCCATTGCCAACCAGGTCGAGCAACTGGATACGGCCATGGACCAGGTGCTGAACCAGCGGGCGAAGGTGGGGTCGCGTCTGAATCGGCTGGAGGCCACACAGAATCACTGGGAGACCTTCAAACTGACCACCCAGGAACTCCTCAACGAGACGGAGGATGCGGATCTCGTCGCGGCGATGACCGATCTGCAAGGTATGGAAACAGCCTATCAGGCAGCCCTTTCCGCCGCTGCCAGCGTCATTCAACCGAACTTGATGCAATTTCTCAGATGACGTCGTTGACCCATTTGCTAGGAATAGGGGGGAGCCGGGAATGATGAAAAAATTGGTGATTCCTATCGTTACACATGTGGTGGTGCTGGCAGCAGCTTTTCCCGGGCTATGCCTGACCGACGGCGATATCGACCTGCTCCGGAAAAGTGGCATCGGAGGCGAGACCATCGCCCTTATGGTCAGTGAGAGAGCGGTGGAAACCGGCAGCTTCACCGTTCGGGAGATCGTCAACCTCAAGCGATCCGGCATGAGTGAGAAAAATATCCGGACCCTGGTAAAAGAGGTCTCCCGCGGAAAATCGCCCGCACCCATCGTTTATGGAAAATCCACCCTGAAGCAGCGAATGCCGTCGACCGATGAAATTATCGCCCTGAAGAA
>CAZWAE010000176.1:0-1924 GCA_964631805.1 uncultured Desulfobacteraceae bacterium
CCGGCCACTTCCAGGTTGATCAGCTTGTTGGCGGCGGCCACAGCCTGTTTGGGATCGCAGGCCGTGTCCTGGGGGGAGAGTTCTATCTTGTCATAACCCGGGATTCCGCCCTCGTCGTTGATGACATCGATGGCGCACAATACGCCATTTTTGATATCATTGCCGTCTGCGGCGTAGGGCCCGGTCAGCGGTCCCATGGACCCGATCATCAGTGTCTTGGCCGAAGCCGTGCCAAACAGAAACGGCACCACCATCAGTCCTGCAATCAGCATCAAAATCGCTTTTTTCCTCATCTTTTCCTCCTTGGTTTTGGATGGATTCGAACAATCAAACCCACCGGGTGTTGAGTAGATCGTATGGTTACGACCATATGTGTTGCTTTTATCAGCCGGCGGCAGCTTCCGCAGGTTGGCCCAGGTAAGCCTCGATTACGTTGGGGTCGTTCCGGATCTCTTCGGGCAAACCCTCTGCGATCTTTACGCCGTGGTCCACACATACGATGCGATGGCAGACCCCCATGACAACTTTCATGTCATGCTCCACCAGCAGTATATCGATACCCAGTTCCGAAATCCGGGCGATATCCTTCATCAGCTCGGAGGTCTCGGCCGGGTTCATCCCCGCCGCCGGTTCATCGAGCAGAATCAATTTGGGGCCGGAGGCAAGGGCTCTGGCAATTTCCAGCCGCCGCTGGAGACCGTAGGACATATTCTGGGCCACGGTGTCGGCAAATTCGTCCACTCTCATAACAGCCAGGGCTTCTCTTGCTTTTTCCCGAATCTTCTCCTCTTCCTGCTTCTGGGACCGGGTTCTCAGGATAGCGCCCACCACCCCTTTTTTGGATCGACAGTGAAGCGCCACCATGGCATTTTCAACGGCGGTCATATTCGAAAAAAGACGGATGTTCTGAAAGGTTCGGGCGATACCATTGGACAGAATTTCATAGGGCTGTTTGCCAAGGATGCTCCTGCCTTCAAATTCAACATCCCCTTCCGAGGCCTTGTACACTCCGGTCAACACATTGAAAATGGTGGTTTTTCCCGCCCCGTTGGGACCGATCAGCCCGATTATCTCTCCGGAGTTGATGGAAAAACTCACATCGGACAGGGCCAGCAGGCCACCAAATTTAACCGTGATGTTTTTGACTTCTAAATTTGCCATAGGATTTTGTCATTCGTCTTTGCGGCCGGAAACACCCACCGCTATTCAATATTTTTTTCCTGTCTTTTCATATAGGTGTTGAAACGGTCCACGTGAGACTGGGCCAGTTCCCGCGCTTCGTCGACAGCCCCCTTTTCCACGGCCATGACGATGCTCTCCAGGTCTTTATAATTCTCCATCATCTCCCGCTCCTTCATGGGGAGGAAGGTATCGAAATAACGGCGGATATTATCATAGACCATCTTGAGAACCGAGATGTAGATGGGGTTGCCCGTGATCTGGACGAAAGAAAGATGAATATTTTTATCCGCATCCAGAAACTCGCTGATCCTGTTTTCACCCGCATTGGCGCAGGCTTCGGCCCTGGCGAGCAGCCCTTTCAACCGCTCGATATCCTCGGGCGTGGCGCGAACGGCGGCCATGGCCGCCACATCCCCCTCCACCCCTTTCCGGAATTCGGCGAGATGGTTCAGGGAAACCTTCCGGGACTGAATCAGCAGATCGAGGCTTTCGGTCATCTGGTCGGCGGATATGGACTTGACCATTGCCCCGCCGCCCATGCCCAGTTTGATCTCGATGAGCCCTTTCTGCTCCAGGACGCGCAACGCCTCTCGGATGGTGCTCCGGCTGGTTTGCAGCATCTCCCGCAGCTCCCGCTCGGCGGGAAGTTTATCTCCTGCCTTGAGGTTGCCGTCGATGATCGCCTCCTGGATCTGGTCGACGACATCCTGGAAAATGCGGTTCTGTTTGGCTGCGCGGAATA
>CAZWAE010000176.1:2024-7329 GCA_964631805.1 uncultured Desulfobacteraceae bacterium
TTGAAATGGTCGGACCATTATATGAACCCAGCTGTTTTGTCAAGTAAAAAACTCTGAACGGTGACCCAAAAGAATGTATCTTAATGGCGAACTATTTGAGGGCTTCCATCCCGCAGGTCAGGTCCCGGTAAGGGGAAAACCGGTCTAGGATGACGCGGTCCTTTTCCGTGACGGATCCTGCGATCATGCGGCCGACCACCTCTCCGAGACCCGGACCCAGCATAAATCCCTGGCCGCACATCCCGGCGGCATGTAGCAACCCCGCAACATCGCGGTTCCAGCCCAGCAGTGGCGATCCGTCCGGTGTCATGGGGTAGAGTCCCCTCCAGACACGCCGCACCCTTAAGTTTTTCAATCGGGGCAGCAGGTCCACCATCCGACGGCAGACCTGGGGCAGAAAGGCCGATGTCTCCCGGTAATCGCTCCCGATAATGGGCGGGTCCGGGGTGATGCAAAACACCACCTGTCCGTGCCCGTTCTGGTAAAAGTAATAGTTGCGGGAGCCGGGGACCGGCCTTAAATCCACCACCATGGCATGGCAGAACGATGCCACCGGTTCCGTGATGGCCGCTTCGTGGGATTCGGGTATCACCGGCATGTCACAACCCGCCGCCTGGGAAAGCTCCATAGAGCCCGCACCCGCGGCTTCCACCACCACCGGCGCCCGGATTTCGCCCCGGCTGGTTTTGATGCCTGTCACAGCGTCTTTCTTCTTTATAATACCGGTGACTTCCGAATTGAACTCAAATGCGACACCCAGTTCCCGGGCCTTGCGGCAAAAGGCGTTGATGGCCAGAAGGGGAGATGCCGAACCGTCATCAGGGGACACGGTCCCTCCGATGAGCCCCCGGGTATTGATCCCCGGAATCACCTCTCCGATGAGTTCAGGCCCGACAAAATTGATGTTCAACCGGTATTTTTCTGAATGGGAAGATAGGACTTCAGGAGCGTTTCCTCTTCCGGACGATACACCGGAAAGACATATCCCCCCTGGATCCATTCGATATTGTCGCCGCACCTTTCCTCCCAGGAGGAAAAGATTTCAAGAGACCGGTGGCAGGCGATGATCTTGGCCGGATCGGAGTGAGTGGCACGGATGCCGCCGATAGCGTGTTTGTTTTCCCCCTGGCCCGGTGACGGCCGCCTGTCGATAACCATCGTTTTCAAACCCAGCCGGCCGCAGGAGAGGGCTATGGGAACCCCAACCGATCCGGCTCCGATGACGATGACATCATATTGTGGCATGACGTTTACCTCTCTCAATCCTCTTCGACTCCTGCAAAATACCCCATGGGCACTTCGACGAACAAAGGCCGATCGACCCTTTCGGTGACTTCGCCAAGGTCGACCCCCTCCTCCTGGAAAATCCGCCAGATCATGGGACGACAGGTTTTGGACCCGCAGGACCCCATCCCGGCCCGGGTCAATGCCTTGATCTGGTTGATGTCCCGCATCCCGCTACGGATGGCGCTCCTGATTTCCCCTGCGCTGACCCGCTCACATCGGCAGATGACCGCGTCATCGGGCACCGGTGCCTTTTCGTATATTTCGGATGATTCCACCTGGGGTTCCTGGACCCGGATACCCACCGCCTTTTGGGCGAACTTCCTGTCCATGGGGATCTGAATCAGAAGGGTCCGCGGCATCTTTTTTTTCACCCGAACCTTCCGGACGGTGAACCGCCCTAAAACCGCTCCGTCCTTGTCGGTCACCGGAACCTTTTGCCCGGGTTCCACCCGGTCGCGCCAGACTTCATAGGGCAGCGTGACAATGGGGCGTTCCGGGTCTTTACGATAATCTACCAGGGTAATGGCCAGGCCCGGACAGATGCCCACGCAGTTCAGGCATCCGGTGCAGGCCTTGTCCGCATCCCGATAGGGAAGTCCCGTGATCCGGTCCTCTTCTGTATGCACCGCTTCTATGGGACAAACCGACGCACACGGGTTGCACGGCACCTCCTGATAGCAGTGAAAGACCGGGATAACACCCTCTTCGGGCTCGGTTGGCCCGGAATGCTTTACCGGGCCGGGCCGGGCCTTTAAAACAGCGGCCTTTTCATTCCATGAGGCCGGCATCACCCCGGTTTCACGGCCGAGGGCTTTGGCGATCTTGAAACCTTCGATCCGGCCGGTAAACATGGCGGCGGAAGCCTCTGCGATCTCCTGGGCATCGCCTGCCGAAAACACGTCCACCCCGAAAGCTTTGGCTTTGAGGTAAAACTCATTGACTTCCGAAAGTCCCACGGCGATGAGAACCGTGTCCACTTCGTAGGTTTTCTCCGTTCCATGAATTACCCGCCAATTGTCATCCAGCCGCGCAATGGTGGCGGACTCCACACGGCCGGTGCCGCGGGCTGCGAGGATGGTGTGTCGGGTGTGAATGGGGACCCCCAGGCGCACCAGCTTGTCGGCGTGGACCTTGTACCCGCCCACTTCCGGCAAGGCTTCGATGAGGGCCGCCACTTCGATACCCGCCTGGATGGCATGATAGCCCCCGATGAGCCCGACGTTGCCGCCGCCAACGATGAGCACCCTTTGGGATGACCGGACCCGGTCGCGATTGACCAGCGTCTGGAAAGCGCCGGCGCCGTAGACCCCGGGTAGGGTATTGCCGGGAAAACTGAGCATTTTTTCACGAGCCCCGGTGGCCACAAGAAGCTTTTTGGGCCTGATCATCCGATAGCTTCGGTCCTTGACGATCCCCACGATTCCGTCGGAGAAAACACCCACCGCTGTGCTGTTCAGCCACACACGCACCGATGGATGCCGGCGAAGGTCATCCTCCAGAATCGCGGCAATCTCGAACCCCCTGGTACCGGCATAGGAATCCTCGACCGATCCGAAAAACTTGTGGGTCTGCAGCACCAGTTTGCCACCCAGGCGGTCCTTGTCATCCACTATCAGGACGTCTGCTCCGCGGCCTCCCAGTTCGATAGCCGCCGTCAGTCCCGCCGGACCGGCTCCCAGGATCACCACCTCCACGTCCGTAGTATCGATCCTGTCGGTGGTTACCTCTCCATTCTGCTCGGGCAACCGGGGCATGCCCTCCATACTTTGAACCGACATGCCGCCGATAAGCGGTGTCATGCATGACTTGACCGGCAGGCCATCTGCCATCACCAGGCATTGGGAGCATTGCCCGTTGGCGCAAAACAGTCCTTGGGGACTAAGGTCTTTGTAATGGAGTCCGAAGATGTGAATCCCGTTGGCGATAAGGGCAGAAGATATCACTTCACCTTCGTACCCGGTGAGGGGTTCTCCGTTCCAGGTGAATTGTAGAGGCAACCGTTCGGGAATCTCCAGGACGGGATGCTGGGTGATGCGGTTTTGCGTCATATCGCGACCTTTTGGCCGTTTCCATCCATTGGGTGGAAACGACCCATTACCCCAAAAACACGTTACATTTCGGTCATTTTCAGTCAGGTTTCCTCAATGGTGAATGTCCAAACCCAACACCGGACCCTAATGGTCTGACCATTATAAAATAGTTCTTTTTTTGTCAATATATTTTTCGATTCATATTTTAACATGCTGTTATTATATTACATATACTTGAAAAGGGTTTTTGCAGGGGGGGGTTGGCAACATTGCATTGTATAAGAATGGCCATCAACGGCAATTGGTGGGTTGAAAAAAGGGTTCAAGGATCCAAGGGTTCGAGGGGCCAAGGGAATGGAAAACAATACCGATTGAGCCGGTAAATAGGCAACAAGTAGGGTTTTTCAGGAAATCACCGGCCATCAGCATCACAGAATGGGTTTAGGGTTACAGATTTACGGAACTAAGGGCCGCAGCGAGAAGGGTAAGACCCATTTTCCGAACGTCGAAATCCCGGGAAAAAAATCGGCATCGCGACCTGTGTCTGGGCGTCTTGTCCTGGCGTAGCTTGAAGAGCGAAGCCGGAAGCAGAGGTCGAAGCCTGAAGCGATACCAATTTTCACTTGAACCCTTGCTTGTGGGGTCGAAGCCCGAAGGGCGTAGCCCCAAACCCTCGGCCCCTCGAACCTTATTTGTATTATGATTCAGGATCTTTAGTTTTAAGTGCCCCCTTTGCAATACCGGAAGTACGTTTGTGATGAACCAAAAAGACCTTTTGTGGACGGACAATAGCTATAGGGGCAGCCACCTCCCAATCCCCTTTTCAACGGCTTTTTGGTAAAGAAGCGGCGCCACCGCCATATCCTCCAGCGCCAGACCGAGATTGGCCGTCATGGTCTTTTCCTCCGGTGTCTCACGCCCCTTTTTTTGCCCGGTTACCAATTCGCCGAGATCCGCATGGATCTTAGGAATATGCTGAAAATATCCCATCTCCCGGTAGTGCTGCATCTGCGGTGTATCATCCGTGCAGAACCGGTCCGTTTCGGCCATGGCTTCCCCGTGCCAGTATGAATCAAAATCCACCAATGAGGCGAAGGTCCCCTCCTCCATCCAGCCGGCCTGAATGGTGGCGTGGGGTTTTTTGAGAAGCGGCCCGGCCGTGACCACGATATCGCAACCTGTAACCGCTTCTTTGGGAGTGGCGGCAACCTCGGCATCGATTCCGAGCCGATCGCTCATCTCACCGGCATATCGTTCGGCCGATGCCGGGTCCAGGTCATAGGCCACGACCCGCTGTAAGGGGAACAACACATTCAAGGCCTCCAGATTGGTCCGCCCCTGCACACCGCACCCCAAAATACCCACCACCGAGGAATCGGCACGCGCCAGGTATTTGGCCGAAAGGGCGGTGGCGGCACCGGTCCGCATGCCGGTGATCCAAACGCAATCCATGACGGCAAGGGGCAGCCCCGTGTCCGTATCGTTAAATATGAGAAGTCCGGAAATATAGGGAAGGCCCTTTTTCGGGTTGGCCGGAAAGCCGCTCACCCACTTCACACCGGCGGATTTCAGGGCTGGCACGTAGCCGGGCATGGCATGGATAAAGCTGTCCTCCGGCTCTGGATGGATGCCCGGTTTGGGCGGCATCTCCGTCCGTCCCCCGCCTTTTTCGGTGAAAACGGTCTCAAGGGCACTGATGATCTCCGCCATGGTAACGCCCACCGCCTCAACATCGGATCTTGACAGATAGAGCAACTGGTTGGTTGTCATAAGGCCTCCGTTAGGTTTAGTCTTTGCCATTTTACCCCTTTTATTCATTCGGGGGCAGTGGTTCGGAATTTCCTGATAACTTAATCTTGTTCCCTCTTTTGAGTGAACTACCGAGCAATCCTCGATAGTTGCAAACAGAAAAGAGACTCTCACGCCGCCGACAGCGACACTTGAGGACATTAAAGCACATCAGTAAAAAGTCGAAAAGAACAAAAAAT
>CAZWAE010000176.1:7429-8587 GCA_964631805.1 uncultured Desulfobacteraceae bacterium
AAGGATGATTTTGACAACCGGGATGCTGCAGAAGAGGGCAATACTAAATACAGCGCTTTAGGAGCCACGCTCGGTTCCGGGATGGACGGTTCCGACTTTACGGACATCGCCCTTTCTACCAGCTACGACAATAGTTCCACTAACGGCAAGGTTTGGGATCATAACACCGGCACCTACGGCACCGGTGGTTCCTTTCTCCATCCGCCGTCCGGAGTACCGAACCAGCCCGGATTTGTCTTCGACTTTTTCGTTGCCACCGGAGATATTGATTCGGCGGCGGACGTCTATTTCAACATGGTGTTCGGCGATTATGACGTATCCCCTGCCAGCATCAAGGTAACCTCCGCCAACGGAACATATTAAAGCTTGCCCATTACCCGGCAAAACAACTCCACCGACGACGGATTGATTCAAACCGCCTTTGCCACCCTGGCGTTTTCCGACGTGTTCACCGCCTCCACCGGTGGATGGGACGGATATTTTATGGTGGATTTTGTCGCCGGTAACGAACCCTACACAGCATTTGACTTCGCCGACCTGAGTGTGGATCCCATCAACCCGGAAAACCCGCTGTCCGCCGTACCGGAACCCGCCACCCTGCTGCTGCTCAGGTTCGGTTTGATCGGTTTTACCGGAGTTCGCCGGAAAAAGAAAAAATAGTCCATCACCAGGCAATTCAATATCTGAAGGCGGGGCCTGCGGGCCCTGCCTTTTTTTAACGAATCCGCAGATAAGGAAATAGCATAATAATCGTTTCGCTCAAGAACTTTCCGTATTCTTTATACGCGCCAGGATGATCAACTGATCATTGAAGTGGTTAAGGTAGAACGGCGATTTATAGATGAAAACTATCCATTTGCAGAACAAAGGGGGTTCTTATAATGATTTTACCAAATTAATGCCGTACATAATCAATTTACCAGCCAGATAACTATTTTACCAATTGTATAACAAAGAGACAAGGTCGTCCTTTGAAATTGAGCACATAAAGCCCAATGCCTTACGAACTCAAAAATTCATTACATCGCTGGGCATGAAGACCCCGCCTTTATTCTGCTTGTTTATGAACTTTCCCAACAGAAGTGATATAGATGGCAAATTCCTCTTCACCGTCAAGGCCGAGCAGTTCGTCCATTTCTTCCTGATCATAGGCGGCGA
>CAZWAE010000177.1:0-8522 GCA_964631805.1 uncultured Desulfobacteraceae bacterium
CCAAAAGAATTCTGGTGATCGATGACGAAGAGGCCATCCGGAAATCATTTGCCCTGGCGCTGGAAGATACAGGGCACCGCATCGACGTGGTAGCTTCGGGTGAAGAGGGGATCGAATGCCATCAAGCCGACCCCTACGATCTGATCTTTCTCGATCTGAAGATGCCGGGGATGAGTGGGGCGGAGACCCTTTTGAATCTGCGAAGCAAAGATTTGAAGGTGCCCATATACATCGTCACCGCGTTTTACGAAGAGTTTTTCGAGGACCTGCAGGAGGTCCGCCGCAAAGGATTGGATTTCGAATTGATGCGGAAACCGGTGGGGGCCGATCAGATTGTTCAGGTCACGAACAGTATCCTCGAAGAGCGGGTGGCCTATCTGCAACAGTAACACGAAAGGTTGATGGAAATGGATGAATTCAGACTATACGTCGTTGGGATGACACCCAAGACGAAAGCGCTTATCGATGGGCTGAAAGGGATGCTGGATAAAAAGCTGCCGCAAGCCTACCGGTTGGATGTGATTGATCTGCTGACCCATCCCGATAGGGGATCCGTTGACAATGTGATCGTCACACCGACCCTGGTGAAAACTTCCTGCACACCGGTCATAAAAATCATCGGCGACATGACCGACCGCCGGAAACTAGCAGGGAAACTCGGCCTGAATAATAATGATAGTTTCCCGGTGCCCGACCCGACGGCTTGACGGTGAAATGGTTTGGGGAACCGGTGAAGAAGATTCAAAGACGATTCAATGAACCCAAAAGGGGGCGGAAATGGAAAACGAACCTGCAAAAATACTCGTGATCGACGACGAGGCAGCCATCACACGTTTGTTCGGAGCTGCACTCAAAGATTTTGACTGCGATGTCGTTCCGGCTCATTCGGGGGAGGAAGGGATTGAAAAGTTCAAAGGGGGCGGCTGCCGGATCGTTTTTCTGGATCTGCAGATGCCGGCAATGAGCGGTATTGAAACCCTGAGGCGCATCCGGCGGATGGACCCGGAGGTGCCGGTTTACGTTATTTCGGGATTTTACGAAAAGTATTTCAATCAGCTCAAGGAGGTAAGTGATGATGGTCTGGAGTTTGAGGTGATAAAAAAACCCGTTGACACCGGGTCGATCCGCGCAGTTGTTGGGGAAACATTGGGAACACGACCTGCCAAGGATGGCAAATAAATTGAAAGAAACCAAAAAGATTCTGGTCGTGGAAGACGACCCCATGGTCGGAGACGTCCTCAATCGGATGCTGTCCCGGCAGGGTTATGCGGCGACGCTTTCGGAGACGGCGAAAGATGCCCTGCATGAGGCGGCGTCGGATTTTTTTCATCTTGCGATTCTGGACATTGGATTGCCGGACATGGAAGGCACGGATCTGATCCCGAAACTAAAAACGCTGCATCCCGATATTGCGATCATGATCGTAACGGGCGAAACATCGGCAAACGCCGCCATCAAGGCCCTGAATATCGGGGCGGACTATTATTTTCGCAAACCGCTCAATTTTGGGGAACTGACCGCCAGTTTAAAGGCAGCGATGGCGAAACAGGCCCTGCAAATTGAGAATCGGCGATTATCCAATGAGTTGAAGACCGAGCTCGGGATCCGGAAAAAGACGGAACGGAAACTCAGAAAAAGTGAGAGACGGCTTCAGAAGATCATCGATAAAAATATAGATGGTGTCCTGATTGTCCGCTCAGACGGCATCATCCGGTTCGTCAACCCGGCGGCGGAAACGATGCTTCATCGAAAAAGCGATGACCTGATCGGGGAGATGTTCGGCTTCCCCATGGCGGGAGACGAGTCCACCGAGCTTGAGATCCCGGTATCTACAGGTGAGATCCGAACCGTCGAACTCAGGACGGTCGACATCTCATGGGAGGGTGAAGACGCCTACCTGGCATCGTTAAGAGACATCACGGACCGCAAGTCGGCCGAAACGGCATTCAGAGAGAGCGAAAAAAAATATCGCATCCTCTTCGAAAGCTCGGCGGACGCACTCTATATCGCCACCGGCGAAGGGCGGTTTATCGATGTGAATCGTTCCTTCCTGGACCTGTTCGGATACACCCGCGATGAATTGATGAAACTGGATACTATCCGGATGTACAAAGATCCGGAGGATCGACAACGGTATTTGAACGCGATGATGGCCCATGGGTATGTCAAAAACGAAACCCTCGTGTTGCAGAAGAAAGACGGTACGGCGGTCGACTGCCTCCGGACCGCATCGGTGAGGCGGAACGAGGCCGGAGACATTATCGGGTTTCAGGGCATCATCCGGGACATCACCCGGTATAAAATCGCGGAAAAGAAGATACGGCAGTATTCCAAAGGTTTAGAGGCGATGGTGGAGACACGGACCCAGGAACTCAACCGCGCATTATACGATACGGAAGAGGCCCGGGACAAGATCGACGGCATCCTGAAATCGGTGGGGGACGGGCTCATCGTCACCGACATGTACAACCGCGTGGTGCAGATGAACCGGGCGGCAGAAGACCTGCTGGAGGTTCGGCTGAGCGAAGTCCTCGACCGGCCCGTCGATTTCGCCATACAGGACGAGACGCTGCGCCGGAAAGTCAAGGATACCTTCAAAAAGAAAAAGTCGGGCTACGAGTTCGATTTCAGGCTGGATCCGCCCGGATCGAAAATCCCGAATATCATGCGGGCCAGGACGTCGGTCATCGAGGACCGGGAGGGCAAACCGAGCGGTATCGTCACGATCATCCACGATGTCACCCATGAGCGTGAGGTGGACAGGATGAAATCGGAGTTCATCTCAACAGCCGCCCATGAACTCAGGACGCCCTTGACCTCCATCCGGGGTTTTTCGGAACTCCTGCTCACGCGAAAAGATCTCCCGCCTGCGGAAAGGGAAAAATTTCTCTCATACGTCAACCGGCAGGCCGAGCACCTGAGCCGGATTGTGGGCGATCTTCTGGATCTGTCCCGGATGGAGGCCGGCGGCGGGTTCGGACTCACCCAAAAAACGTGTCAGGTAGCGGATCTCTTCCGGGATCAAATCTCCTATTTCCGGAGTATTTCCGACGGTCACAGCATCGAGATGGCGTTGACTGATGAAACGCAACATCTTCTTGTGGACAAGGAGAAAATAGAGCAGTGCATTGCCAACCTGCTGAGCAACGCCGTCAAGTACTCGCCGGACGGCGGGAAAATACGGATTTCCGGGGAATGCGACGAAAAGTGGTATCGCCTGTCGGTGGCCGATGAGGGCATCGGGATGACCCGGGAACAGGCCGAAAAGGTTTTTGACAAGTTCTACCGGGTGGATGCCTCCGACTCGGCGCCGGTGGGGACCGGACTGGGGATGACCATTGTCAAGCATATCATCGAGGCCCACGGCGGGAAAGTGTGGGCGGAAAGCGAACCGGATAAAGGAACCGTCATCCATTTCACCCTGCCGATGGAGGGAGTGACTCCAACAATGCATTAGAAATACATTTTCACCTATCCTGATTCTATCAAATTCGTTCTATCACAGTCTGATACTTGATTCTGGTTTCTTGATACTGGATGTCTACCGTTACAATCGATGATGGCACACCGGACAGTTCGCATCAAGTATCCAACATCCAGAATTATCCCCGCACAGCCAATGGATAGTTATCGTTTGAAATGACTACTTTTTTGATTGTTTAGAGCATTTTAGCCTTCGAATTTAGGAATTGTTCCGGATTTCGATATTCGCATTTCGTATTTAACCCATTCAGCAGTTAAACATCCCCTTCCAAGGGTACCCCTTAACTTGTACCGTAGGTGTAAGAAAAGGAAGAAAAGCCTGATGAGAATTCGCCTGGTCATACTCGTAATGGTTTTCCTGGCGCTGGCGATGGTGGTGGCCAACGGATTTATATACCATGACCAACTGGAAAAATATGTCGAAAAAGACGCCCACGAGCATCATGAACATGAAGTTGAAATCCTTTCGGATCAAATCAATTCCAAATTGAACGAGTTTATGCTCGTCACAAAGCTTCTTTCCCGATGGGAAGAGTTCCTCCGGGCACTGCTGAACCGGGATTCCGTATCGGTTTCCCAGGCCAACCGGGTGCTGGATGATTACCAAAGTGCCATCGGTGCCGATGTGTGTTACCTCCTCGATGAAGACGGCAATACCCTGGCGTCCAGCAACCGCCATGACAAAAACAGTTTCGTGGGGAAGAGCTATGCGTTCAGGCCCTACTTCAAACAGGCAATTAAAGGCGGTACGGCGGTTTATATGGCCGTCGGGGCCACCTCCGGAAAACGGTGGATCTACTACAGCCATCCAGTCGTTCATCCCGCCTATGGGCGTGCCGATGGGGTCGTGGTCATCAAAATGGATGTCTCACAAATTGAACGCCTACTGTCGAGCAAACAGGGAGCGTCTCTTGTTCTCCTCGACCCGAACGGGATCGTGTTTTTGTCGAACCGGAAAAAGTGGCAGAGGCGGTTGTTGTGGCAGTTGGACGCCGAAGCCGCAACGGCCGTCATCGGTTCGCGGCAATTCGGGAAAGGGCCTTTTGCCTGGATCGGAATGGTCCGGACGGGACCCGGCCGAATGCGGGATGCCGGCGGCCGGGAGTACTATATCCACGAGCGGACCATTTCCAGATATCCCGGCTGGCGATTGTTGACGATATACGACGTGGATCAGGATTCTCCCCTTGTTTCAGGCCCCATGCGTCAGATCATCCTTTTCATACTGGTGCCTTTTTGCTTCCTGATCGCCATGGTGTCGCTGCTGGTTATTTTCATGGTCCGGGAGGAGACACGATCCCGGGAAAAATACCAGCGCCAGTTTCTCCTGCTCGACGCGCTGATGAACGCGGTCCCCAGCCCGATTTTTTACCGGGATGCCGGAATGGTTTACAGGGGGTGCAACCGGGCGTTTGAAAGCTATATCGGCCGTTCGAACAAAAAAATCGTGGGAGAGAAGTTTTCCGACATCACCCCAAAGGAGCTGACAGAGATTTTTCCGGAAGAGGGTGCGGCATTGTCCGAATGTCTGCCCCTGGTTCACGAAAAACGCGTGCGCTATGCCGACGGCACTCACCGCCACGCGATATTGTACGGGGCGTGCCTGTCCGGAACAGACGACCCATCCATGGGGATTGTCGGCGTCATCCAGGATATCACTCCCCAAAAAACCATGGAGATACGGCTCGCATCAAACCTGGAACGTCAAATGGCGTTGATGAACGGCCTTCCCGATGCCGTTGTCGTTTACAACGAACGGGGTGAAGTGAATTATTTAAATCCGGCATTCGAGGAAACATTCGGGTGGTCCCTTGATGAGCTGGCAGGGAAGCGGATAGATTTCGTGCCCGAAGAGAGTCGCCAGGAGACCGCAGCCGCCCTTGGAAGGTTGGCGAAGAATGAAAAGATCACCCGGTTTGTGACCCGTCGCCTGACCCGGAGCAGGGAGTTGCTGGATGTGGAGATCAGCGCTTCAAGGTTTGCAGATCCGGATGGAAAAAGAAGGGAGAGTGTCGTCATCCTCCGGGATATCACCCGGATGAAACGAGTGGTGGCCGCCCTGAGGGAGAGCGAGGAAAAATTCCGCGTCATCGGGGAATCCGCCAAGGACGCCGTCATCATGATGGATGGAAATGGCGATGTCTCCTATTGGAATCCGGCCGCACGGAAGATATTCGGCTACACCGAGGAGGAAGCGGCCGGCAGATTCCTCCATGGAATGATCGTGCCCGAACGTTACCGCGACACTTTTGCATCCGCATTTGAAAGATTCCGGAGATCCGGCGAGGGAGATGCCATAGGACGGATCGTCGAATTAAAGGGGCTGCATAAAAACGGTACGGAGATACCGGTGGAGCTGTCGCTCTCGGCGGTTATGCTGAAAGGCGGGTGGCATTCCATCGGCATGGTCAGGGACATCTCCCAGCGGAAGGCGGCGGAAGAAAAGCTCCGGTTCTACACAGATGAACTGGAAACCATGGTCGAAGATAGAACCCGGGCGTTGAGCAAGGCCCTTATGAAAGCAGAGGAGGCAAAAAGCAGCATCGATGCCATCATCCGGTCCATCTCCGGCGGGGTGGTCGTCTCGGATGTCAGCAACCGGGTGGTCATGATGAACCGGGAAAGCCAGAAGATGCTGAGCACGCCCTTCAATGAAAGCAAAGTGCTGCATCTTCCTAAAATCATACCGATCCGGAAATCGATGAAAAAGGATCAGGAAAGCCAAAGCCGGATGAATGGGGGGAGGCAGTTCGATTTCGAGGTTGGGGGCGGGGAAAACGGTTCGCCGCGCATCCTGCGCGCCAGGATGTCCATCATCCGGGATCCAAAAGGTATTACCGGCGGGGTTGTCGTCATACTCAATGATGTGACCTGGGAGCGTGAAACGGAACGCATGAAAAACGAGTTCATCTCCATGGCCGCCCACGAGCTGCGCACCCCGCTCACCTCGATACTGGGATTCTCGGAGATTTTGCAGCACCGCACAGATCTGGCGCAGGATGAGCAAAGGAAATATGTTCGACACATTCACGAAAAGGCGGTGGCCCTCTCGGGGATTGTCAGCAATATCATCGATATCTCCCAACTGGAAAGCGGCGGGCCGTTGGAACTCCGCAAGGAGATGGTGGAGATCGACCCGTTGATTGCGGAGGTGGTTGAAAAAATTCAGGGGCGGAATGATACGCGGCGGATTGAACTGGTGCTGCCGCCTTCCGGGCTCACGCTCGAATTGGACCGAAAGCGGATATTACAGGTATTTGAAAACATCATCGGCAATGCGGTGAAGTTCTCGCCAAAAGGGGAGGATGTGTGCATCGAGGTGATACAGCGTGCGGATGATTGCCGGATCGTCGTCCGGGACCATGGCATCGGGATGACCAAAGAGCAGGTCAAACAGATGTTCCAACGTTTCTACCGGGTCGATAGTTCCGATTCGGCGCGCGAAGGCACCGGTTTGGGCATGAGTATGGTCAAGTCCCTGGTGGAGACCCACGGCGGGAAGGTGTGGGTGGAAAGCGAATATGGCAAGGGAACCACGGTGACGGTTTCCATGCCGATCGGGGCATCACGGATGGGGAAGAAGGGGTGATTACCAGGAAACCCGTTGCTGAGGCCAGCTGGTTCTGGTTTCTGGATACTGGATATTTTCGATGCCACCATTTGAGCACTCTTGGTCATCCAGTATCCAGGATCAAACATCCAGTATCTGTCCAATTACAAAAACCAGTCCAAGCAATACTGAATTCGTCGGTAGAACTTATTTATTCAACCCTGGGGTTTACTATAAGAAGGGAGTGACGAAAAATGAAAAAAATCTTGATTGTGGATGACCAGATGGAGGTGCGGGAACTGGTGGAGGTCACGCTCCGCATCGAGGACTATGAAATCTTCCAGGCACAAAGCGGGGAGGAGGCCATCGAAATATGGAAGGCGGAGTCACCGGATCTGATCATCATGGATGTGATGATGCCGGGGGGCATGGACGGTCTCGAGGCCACACGGATCATCCGGTCCAATTCCGGAAACGGAAACTGCCGGATCATCATGCTCACGGCAAAGGGGCAGGAGGCGGACCGGGCAAAAGGTTTTGAAGCCGGTGCAGACGATTACTTCATCAAACCGTTCAGCCCCCTGGAGCTGATTCGGAAGGTGGAGGAGGTGCTGGGGAGTGAATAGTGAAAAGTGAGCAGTAAACGGGAGGCAGTGAGCCGGAAAATGTGGTTCATCCGAATTTCAATTCCCTTAGGTTGGTATTAAACATGAATTCCGACGACATTCAAACCGAACAGTTGAAGACCTATGCGCGGGACCTTGTCCGGTCCTATCGGGAGGGCAAGGCGCTGACGTTGCAGAACAAACTCCTAAAGGAGAACGCGCAGCTCCGCACGGACATCGAGGGGATCACAAGGCACGACCTCAAGGCACCCCTGTCCGTTATTATTAATTATCCCCAGCTGATAAAGGGAAACGGCAGCCTGACGGAAAAACAGCGGTGCTATCTCGATAGGATCGAAAAGGCGGGCCGGATGATGCTGGAGATGATCAACCGTTCCCATGATCTCTATAAAATGGAGACCGGCACTTATCGCCCGAATGCCTATCCTGTGGATCTCCTGCCGATTGTGGATGACTGCATCAAGGAGAACCGAACCCTCTCGTCACGCAAAAAACTGGCCGTGATGGTTCTTGTCAACGGCCGTCCCGCCGTTTCCGGGGACACGTTCGTTCTGAAAGGTGAGAACCTTTTGTTTTATACCATGCTCGGGAACCTGATAAAAAATGCCGTCGAGGCTTCTCCCAAGGGTGGTGAGGTCACTGTTTCACTTTCGGAAAAACCTCCACCATCCGTACGGATTCGCAATGACACCAAGGTACCGGAAAAGATCCGCGACCGGTTTTTCGAGAAATATGTCACCGCCGGTAAGGTCCACGGAACCGGACTCGGGACCTACTCCGCCCAGTTGATCGCCAAAACGTTGGGAGGGCGCATCACGCTGGAACCACCGGTGGAGAATGAAACGACCGTGCAGGTGGTTTTT
>CAZWAE010000178.1:0-2807 GCA_964631805.1 uncultured Desulfobacteraceae bacterium
CCAGCATGAATATTTTATCAAACTGCAGATTGTCGACACCGACGGCATCGTCACCCATGTTTCGCCTTTTGATGAAGCGTTTATTCAGATCGATATGTCCCGACGGGATTTTTTCACGGAATCACGAAAAACCGGCAGGCCTTACTGGTCTCCTACCTTTATATCTCCCCAGTTGAACCAACCGGTGGTCACCCTGTCCGTGCCGTTCAAGCAGGGGGTGGTCACCGGTTATTTTTCACTGACGAAATTAACCGAAACCGTCAAAAAAATGCCCATCGGCCCCAACAGCTTCATCACTATTACCGACCAGAACGGCACGTTCATCACCCATTATGATGAATCCTTGGTTTACCAGCGGGCATATGATGTTCACTACGATGCCTTTAGGAAGGACTATGCCGGGGAGATGATCACCAAATCCATCCGGTTCAAAGGCAAAGAGATGATCTGCTATGTCGATTTCATCACTCAGACCGGATGGGCCATCGTGATCTATCAATCGGTTCATGATGCCTTTGCCCCGGTGACCCGGTTGTCCCTGATCCTGGGCCTGGGGACATTGCTCATCCTGGTCATAACCGGGGCGCTGTTGTTTCGCCATATCAGCATCATCATCGGAATTCTTGACCGATTCATCAATACCACAAGGGGAATCACATCGGGCAATTATGATTCTTTCATTGACAAAATCGAGTATCGGGAATTCGGAGAACTGGCGAACCATATCAACATTATGGCGCATTCCATCCAGATTCGGGAGATGGATCTTCAGGAGAGCGAAGAAAAATACAGAAGCATTTTCAGAGCGGCCAAGGATGCTATCGTCATCCTGGAGCACGACAGCGGAAACATTCTAGATGCCAACGATTATGCCTGCGACCTGTACGGATATAAGCCGGAAGAGTTGCGCCGGATGAAAAATGTCGACTTGTCCGCCGAACCGGGAAAAACCATTGAGGGGCTGATGAAGGAAACCAACTGGATCCCCATTCGCTATCACCGTAAGAAAGACGGAACCGTTTTCCCGGTGGAGATTGCCGTGAGCTATCACAATCAACCCGACGGCGTTCGTATTTCCACCTCGGTCATCCGCGATATCTCGAAAAGAATTGATGCGGAAAAAGAAAAAAAAAGTATGGAAAACCAGTTGCGGCAAGCCCAAAAAATGGAGGCCATCGGCACTCTGGCCGGCGGCATCGCCCATGACTTCAACAACATCCTGAGTGCGATTATCGGCTACAGCGAGCTGATTGAATTGAATCCCCAAACTGCAAATACAGGGTACGGGTCAGATATTGAGAAAATATTAAAAGCCGCCCACCGTGCAAAGGAACTGGTCCAGCAGATATTGACCTTCAGCCGACAAACGGAACAGGAAGCAAAACCCATAAAAATAGGGTCGGTTGTCAGTGAGGCATTGAAGCTTCTTCGCGCTTCTCTGCCAACCACCGTCACCATTCGATCGCCTGAAATAGAATCCGCGAGCCATATCATCGGTGATCCCACACAGATACATCAGATCGTCATGAATCTTTGCACCAATGCCGCCCACGCCATGCGGCTGACCGGTGGTGTGCTGGAGGTGGAAGTTTTTGATCTGGAATGGGATGCCAAGCACGCTGTCCTGAGAGAATTAAAACCCGGGCCTTATGTGCATTTGACGGTTCGGGATAATGGGGGTGGTATTTCCCGGGAACTGATGGACCGTATTTTTGATCCCTACTTTACCACAAAACAAAAAGGTGAGGGCACCGGGCTTGGCTTGGCGGTGGTCCACGGTATCGTTCAAAGCCATGGCGGCTCTATTTCAGTGGAAAGCACCTTCGGAAAAGGAAGCGTTTTTAATGTATATCTGCCCCGTCTGGCAGACGCCGATATAGAATCCGACCTTCACTATGCTGGAC
The DNA here is from genome assembly GCA_964631805.1 of uncultured Desulfobacteraceae bacterium. Taxonomy (GTDB): domain Bacteria; phylum Desulfobacterota; class Desulfobacteria; order Desulfobacterales; family CAZWAE01; genus CAZWAE01. The sequence continues at coordinate 1,905 of CAZWAE010000178.1, forward strand.
AGCTTCCACGTGGTGAGGAACGGATCCTCTTTATCGATGACGAAGTCCCTTTGGCGGACCTGGGCAAGCGAATGCTGGAAGGGTTAGGATATCATGTTGTGACCAAAACGGATAGCCGGGAGGCATTGGAAGCTTTCCGGGCAGAACCCCGGCAGTTTGATCTCGTCGTGACGGACATGACCATGCCCAAGATGACCGGTGAGGAACTCACGAAAAAAATACTGGCCATCAACCCGGATATCCCGGTGATATTGTGCACCGGATTTAGTGAATTGATCGATGCCAATACCGCCCACGCCTACGGCTTCGCAGCGTTTATTTATAAGCCCCTGGAATTACGCAAGCTGGCGGAAATGGTCAGAAATGTGATCGACAAAGGTCTTCTGGCACCTATCCGGGAAGCACTTCCTGCCGAATAAAAACAGTTGGCGGGAAAAGACTACTTATGGATGGGCAATCGTCAACCGAAGAGGTATACCTGCGCCAGAGATGTCGTATTTGCGGAATGGTCCTCTTTTGAGATACAATCTTCAAGCACCCATCGAAGCTTATCAACGGATTCGACGGCTTTCCCCGGCGTATTTTTAAGTCTATACTTGGGATACGCCCTGTTCAGCAAGGTCTCGATCTCCACCAGCCGATTCCTGATATCATAAAGATCCTTTCCGATGAGCAGATGATCCTGAAATGCTAAACCCGGTTTATGTTTCGGCATGATACCCCCATTATCAGTCATCCCGTAAATTTTGGCCCCTTTATTTGGATTGAAAGGCCGGGCGACCAACCCGGCAACGGCCTTTTCCCATGGCTCGTTTTTCAGATAAGATACAAAGATTCAGGGAGTGTACCAATGAAACCCGTCACAGATGATATGTGAAACAGATCACATCCCGAACCAATGGG
>CAZWAE010000178.1:2907-6675 GCA_964631805.1 uncultured Desulfobacteraceae bacterium
TGTGAAAAGGCTATGATGAGGGTGAATTTTTCGTTTCAACACCCCTGGCCACAGAACCGCGTTTTTGTTTCGGAAATGCGGGGTGCTAATAGCCGGCCATCATACGTAGTCGCGATCCCAAAGGAGTTCCGGATGCCGAGATTTACCTTTTCCAACACAAAGCGGGAGATGGATGTCTACGGGTACGACGCCGTCGTTAAAAGCCATTGCCGGATGTGCCATGGCGGCTGCGGCGTCCTCGTCTATACAAAAGACGGGCGGGCTGTAAAAATCGCGGGGGATCCGGACTGCCCCATCAACCACGGCACTCTCTGCAGCAAGGGAATCGCTTCCATCCAACTCGCCTACCATCCCGACCGATTGACATATCCGGTAAAACGAATCGGTCGCAAAGGGAGCGGCCGCTGGGAAAGAATCGGGTGGGATGACGCACTCGACACCATCGCCGAACGGATTCTGGATTATAAAGCGGATTTCGGTGCGGAATCAGTGGTACTGGGATATGGCACCGGCCGTGAGAACGAGGCGGTGATCTACCGGTTTGCCAATCTCTTAGGGACCCCCAATGTGCTGACGGCCGGTCATTTCTGTTACGGTCCCCGCATCGCCACCAGCATCCTGACCTGCGGCACCAATCCCATCGTGGATTACGAAAACGATCCCAAATGCATCATGGTCTGGGGAAACAACCTCACCATCAGCAACCCGGACTGCTACAAGGGCGAATCTTTTTCCAACAGCCTCAACAAGGGTGCCAAACTCATCGTTGTGGATCCCCGATTGACGCGCATCGCCGCACGTGCTGACACCTGGCTCCAACTCCGGCCGGGCACGGATACCGCTCTTGCCCTGGGAATGCTAAATGTCATCGTCAGCGAAGCGTTATATGACAGGGAGTTTGTGGAAAACCACGTGCACGGATGGGATCCTTTTATTGAAAGAATCGGTCGATATCCCTTGGAGCGTGTGGAAAAAATTACCTGGGTGCCCCGAGATCGGATCCGGGAAGCGGCCAGATTGTTTGCCACCGTCAAACCGGCGGCGATCCAGTGGGGGGTGGCCATCGAACAGCAAAACACCTGCGCCGATAATAACCGTGCGCTCATGGCATTGATGGGCATCACCGGGAACATCGACGCCAGGGGCGGGCAGATGCTCTTCAAGCCGCCCAACATCGTCAACGTGGGCCAGTTCGGCGCCCACCGTATGCTTGCCGAGGTGCAGCGGTCAAAACGCCTGGGCGGAGACCGGTTCAAACTGGCGGGCAACTTTGCCATCATCAATCCCAAATGCGTATGGGACGCCATATTGGAAGAGACGCCCTACCCCGTAAAAATGCTCTTTTTTATCAGCTCCAATCCGGTGCTCACCCGGGCTAACGCGGGGGAGGTATACCGCGCCCTTGCGAAAGTGCCTTTCATGGCGGTCTCCGATTTCTTTCTGACCCCCACCGCCGAACTGGCGGACATCGTGCTGCCGGCGGCGACCTGGCTTGAGATGGACTATGTGGGAGATTTCTGGAAACGCCACGGCTATCTTTTGCCCCGCCGGAAGGTGATCCAGGTGGGGGAATGCCGTTCGGACCACGAAATGCTCAACGACCTGGCCCATCGGGTCGAACAGGGTGAGTTTTGGTGGGAGACATTCGAAGGGGGGCTGGACCACATCCTCGAACCCATGGGCATGACCTGGCGGGATTTTAAAAAGATGGATTATATCCGTGGAGAGGTCGAACCTGAAAAATATAAAAAAGTCGGTTTTTCGACACCCACAAGAAAGCTCGAACTTTATTCCACGGTATTGGAGGCGTGGGGACTCGACCCTTTGCCGGACTACCGGGAACCCCCGGAAAGTCCGGTCAGCACACCGGACCTTTGCGATAACTTTCCGTACATCCTGATCACCGGCCGGCGGCTGCCCGGTTTTTTCCATACGGAAAACCGCCAGCTTCCCTGGATGCGGGAACTGCATCGGGATCCGGTGGTGGAGATCCATCCCGATACGGCCCAAAAGGAGGGGATAAAAGAGGGAGATTGGGTCGTCATCACCTCCCTCCGGGGCCGCATTCGCCAGCGGGCCAAGCTGTTTGCCGGCATCGATCCTTCGGTTGTGAGCGCTGAGCACGGTTGGTGGTTTCCGGAGAAGGGGGCACCGGGCCATGGGTGGGCCGAGTCCAACATCAATATCCTGACGGACAATGCCTATGACGCCTGCGACCCGGCCATGGGCGCCACCCCGGTGAGAACCCTTTTGTGCCGGATCGGCCCGGAAACACCGGGTGACAATAGCGGAGAGACCCCATGACAGAACACGCATACACCCTGACAATCCGACATGATCTGTGCTGGGGTTGCAGGACCTGCGAAGTGGCCTGCAAACAGGAACACAACACCCCCGACGGCATCCGGTTGATATCCGTTTTGGAAGACGGCCCTAGAACAGTCGACGGAAGACTGTCCTTTATTTTTCGGGTAAACGCCTGCCGGCACTGCGACGCACCGCTCTGTGCGGACGTATGCCCGGAGGAGGCCATAGAGAAAAGAGCGGATGGTATCGTGGTAATGGACAGCGGACGCTGTACCGGCTGCCAGTCCTGTATGGACGTATGTCCCTACGAGGCCATTGTCTTTGATTTGGCAGAAGGGGTTGCCCTGAAGTGCAATATGTGCCACCACCGGGTGGATAACGGGCTTTTTCCCGCCTGTGCGGATAATGTGTGCCTTGCCCACTGCATCACCTTTGAGGCCGAATCAAGATAGATACCGAAACGGGATATCGATAACAATTGCAGGAGCGCTTTCTAAATATGCCTGAAAAACATCTCGAATTTGCACGCCGAAGTAAATCCGGAAAACAGCCGCAACGGGGGAAAAACAAGAAGCTTTCTTCACACGATCTGACGCGTTACGAATTTTACCGGAATGCCATAGCCCTGCTACCGGAACCGGGCGACCGGAATCCGGGTGTCGCCATCATGATCATTACGGACAAACTGAGGTCCCTTGACAGATCCTGCACCTGCATTGTTTCCAGAAAAAAGACCTGCCCGCATCTCCTCCGGCTGGCGGCGATGAAAAAAAACCTGATCGACAACAACGGCAAAAAAAACCTCGATGACGATTTCCGGGCCGGCATCTGGCACCGGCTTGCCGTTACAATGGCCGAGGACTGCAGGGAAACCGGTGCATCGATCCGGATTCATTTGATTGAGGGAGATAAAGGGGAAGCCATTCGGGTTACCGGAACGGACGGCAGGACGATTTTGACCTATATGGGGCAGGCGGCGGATCGATCCCGTTTTATCGAACGCTGCTGCCCGCCGCCCGATGATCCCGATCATATCACGAGATATGGTGTGATGGAAAAGCTGGCACTGCTGACGCTGACAGAAAATGAACGGCTCATGCTGGACCGTGGGTACAAAACCCGGGGAATGGCTTTCCGTGAGAGCTTCTGGTACAAACTGGCCTACCACTGCTACCGGGAGTTCGGCCCGGATGAAATCACCATTTCCCCTGCTGTTGAGGAAACCGGAGGCGACTTTATCATCACCTGGGTCAGTCCCCAGGGAGGCCCGGTTTTCCGCATGCCCCTAGCCCGCCGCAGGGTGAAACGGTTTCTTTCCATCTTTGAAAAGCATCTGTCAAACGACCACGGTCTCACTGTCCACCCCATCCCGCTGGATATGATATTCGATGTAAAGATGACGGAAAACCTGGATCTTGAAATCCAGCGGCAACTACGCATTATCCGGATGAACGGCGAGTT
>CAZWAE010000178.1:6775-8466 GCA_964631805.1 uncultured Desulfobacteraceae bacterium
CGTGACTGGTGCTGGCTTTCAGTGCAATACGGTTTCGGAAATTCACAGCTTTCTCTCCATGAAATTCTGGAAGCCCGCGAGAAAAACCATCGGTATATCGGAACCCCGGACGGTTGGGTCGACTGCTTTTCCGACAGGATGGACAGTTTCCACATCCTGGACCGTCTGGCCGAATCGGCAATTACGGCTGAAAACGGTTCCGGTGCAAAATTTTCCAAAATGGATCTTCTCCGCATCCATTCCCTCAACACGTCACATCTGGATATTTCCGGGGCGGCGGACCAGGTCAAAGCGGTTGAGGATTTCCTGGAGATGCAACCGGTCATTCCCCTGCCTGAAATAAAAGGGATGAGATCCAGCCTCCGAAAATACCAGCAGCAAGGAACCGAATGGCTGTGGTTCCTCATGGAGAACGGTTTCGGCGGCCTGCTCTGCGATGACATGGGGCTCGGGAAAACGCACCAGATGATGGCATTGATGCTTTGCCTCCTTACTCATAAAAATGTGGAGAATCCGTTTCTTGTGGTGTGCCCCACAACCGTCATGAGCCATTGGCAAAATAAGATTCGGGAGCATGCGCCCGACATCGCTGTGACCATGTACTACGGCAAGGACCGGGATCTTTCCACCGCAGTGAGAAACTGCCATGTACTGCTGACATCATATGGCATCCTTTTCAGGGATATCGAAAATCTGCGCAAGATCTCTTTTACCCTGGCCATTTTTGATGAAATACAGCATATCAAAAATCCACGAACCAAATCGTATCGGGCTGCCGGAGAAATTCAATCGCCCGTTAAATTCGGGATGACCGGAACACCCATTGAAAACAGCCTCGGTGACCTGAAGGCACTGATGGACCTGACGGTTCCCTGCTACCTGGACTCGGACGAAGCATTTAAAAAGCGGTATATTGATGAGATCGAAGCCGACCTGAAAAGTCCCCGGCGGAAAGAGTTGAGCCGACTGATCACCCCCTTTACGCTCAGGCGCCTGAAATCCACGGTTCTGAATGAACTGCCGGAAAAAATAGAGGACATCCGGACCTGCCGGCTCAGTGAGGATCAGATCAAATTGTACCGTGATGCCATCGATTCCCGAAGGCAGGGATTGCTGGAAAACCTTCGCAACCCCGACGAAGCGGTTCCCTACATCCACATTTTCGCTCTGCTGACCCAATTAAAACAGATCTGCGACCATCCGGCACTGATGAACGATAAAGGCTATGATTACGGCGAATTTGAATCGGGTAAATGGGAGTTGTTCAAGGAACTGATCGATGAGAGTATCGGTAGCGGCCAGAAGGTCGTGGTCTACAGCCAATTTTTGGGCATGATCGATATCATATCGGATCATCTTAAAGAAACCGCCCTCGGCCATGTGGTTCTCACCGGAAAAACCGGAAACCGGGGTGCCATTATCGACCGATTCAATACGGACCCGGACTGCCGGGTATTCGTCGGCAGTCTCAAAGCGGGCGGGGTCGGGATCGACCTTATAGCGGCATCCATTGTGATTCATTATGATCGCTGGTGGAATGCGGCAAAAGAGGACCAGGCCACCGACCGGGTGCATCGCATCGGACAAACGCGCGGCGTCCAGGTCTTCAAACTGGTGACAGAGGGAACCCTGGAAGAAAAAATATCGGCCATTATTGCAAAAAAAAGAGACCTGATGAACAGCGTGGTAAA
>CAZWAE010000179.1:0-3959 GCA_964631805.1 uncultured Desulfobacteraceae bacterium
AAAGACCTGGTGTCTATTATCCGCAACCTGACGGCCGAGGGAAAAACCATCATCATCATCACCCACAAGCTCCATGAGATCAAACAGGTCGCGGATTTTTGCACCATTATCCGCCGCGGCAAATTTATCGATACCGTGGAAGTGGCCGATGTTACGGAACATGAGCTGGCTTCTAAAATGGTGGGCAGGGAGGTTTCCTTTACCGTCCGGAAAAAGCCTGCACAAAGGGGCGACCGGGTGATGCGCATTCGGGATCTTACGGTCAGGGACAATCGCGGCATCCCGGTGGTAAACGGACTGGATCTTGACCTGCACAAAGGTGAAATTCTCGGCATCGCAGGTGTGGACGGAAATGGCCAGTCGGAACTCATCGAGGCGTTGATGGGATTGCGGAAGGTTCACGGCGGAGAGATCTCCGTACAGGGCAAAATGACCACCCATGCCACCCCGAAACAGATGATCACCCGGCACAATGTCTCCACGATTCATGAAGACCGCCAGAAAAGAGGGCTGGTGATGGCGTTTGATATCGCGGAAAACCTGATTTTGGAAACCTATCAAAATGACCCGATTTCCAGGCACGGTGTGTTGAATCGGGAAGCTGTCTATCAATTTGCCAAGCGCTGCATCGCCGATTTCGATGTCCGCCCCCAAAATGCATACCTGGCAGCCGGGGCGCTCTCCGGCGGCAATCAGCAGAAGGTGATCATCGCGCGGGAAGTGACCGGCGATCCTGAGATTCTGGTCGCATCCCAACCCACCCGCGGTCTCGATGTGGGCGCCATCGAATATGTTCATGAGGCGTTGGTGGAGCAGCGGGACAGGGGAAAGGCCGTGCTGCTGATCTCTTTTGAGCTGGATGAAATCATCAATTTGTCGGATCGCATCGGCGTCATTTTCGAAGGTAGAATTGCGGGGGAGATGGACGCTGAAAATGCAGATGAAAACAAGATCGGATTGATGATGGCGGGAGGCCGCGTATGAAGTTTGAGGCGGCCGCGCTGAAGGAAAAGATCCTGAAAGGCTCTCTGGGTGTCACACTCACATCGATTGTTTTCGGTTTCGTTGTGGGTGCCGTCATATTGCTGGCGGCGGGTTATAACCCGGTGGAGGCGTATTGGGTCATCCTGAAAGGCATCTTTTCAAGACCCAAATACGTTTCCTATATGATCATCTACGCCACGCCGCTCATCATTACCGGACTGTCCGTCGCTTTTGCCCTGCGAACCGGGCTTTTTAACATCGGCGCGGAAGGCCAGTACATCATGGGTGCCATGACGGCGGCAGCAGCCGGATATTTCTTTAAATTGCCCCTGGTGGTGCACGCGTTGGTGGCTGTCGCCCTTGCCGTCGTGGTGGCCGCCTTGTGGGGGGGTATCGCCGGGTATCTCAAGGCAAGGTGCGGTATCAACGAGGTGATCTCCACCATCATGCTGAACTGGACCGCTCTGTATCTCTCCAATTTTGCCGTCACCCTTGAGGATTTCGGCCGGTTGGGAACCGGAAAAACCTATACCATCCATAGTACGGCCAACATCGATATTCTGGGGCACTGGAAACGGTCTCCCGAAGGCGTAGAATTTCTGAGGCAATACCCCGCGCTGTGGGATGTTCTCAAATCTCCGGTGAATCTCGGTTTTCTTTTTGCCGTCCTTTTGGCTATCGGGGTCTGGTATGTCCTCAACAAAACCACCCTGGGGTACGAACTGCGCGCAGTGGGGCACAACCCCCACGCGGCGGAAGCCGGCGGCATCGATGTCAACAGGAGCATGGTGGTCTCCATGCTCATTGCCGGCGGGCTGGCCGGGGCTGCGGGCGCGTTTCAGGTGCTGGGCGTGAGTCACCGCATTGCCAAGCTGGTGGTGATGGAGGGATATGGTTTTGACGGAATCGCCGTTTCGCTCATCGGCAACAACACCGGTTTCGGTTGCCTGTTTGCCGGACTTTTGTTCGGGGCGCTGAAGTATGGCGGTTCCAAGATTCAGGATGCCATGAATGCCCCCACGGAAGTGATCAACATCATGATCGGGACTATCATTATTTTCGTGGCCATGCCCAGACTCATTCGGCTGATACTGGCATTCAGGAGTCGGCGGGGGAGGAGATGATGGACGCCATCGTAAACGACCTCGGATTTTTGATCGGCACCACGCTGATGTACTCCACCCCGTTGATTTTCACGGCCACCGGCAGTGTGATCACCGAACGCTCCGGGATCATCAATATCGGGCTTGAGGGCATGATGTACCTGGGTGCATTTGTGGGTGCCGCCGTGGCCTATTTTACCCAGGATCCCTGGATCGGTTTTTTCTGCGCAGGTCTTGCCGGGGCTTTCCTGGCCCTTTTGCACGCCATTGCCTGCGTAACGTTTGCAGCCGAACAGATCGTCTCGGGCATCGCCATCAATTTTCTGGGTCCCGGGCTGGCATTGTTTTTCAGCCGGTATTTTTTTGATGGGGCGACCCAGACCCTCACGGTGCCCAACAAGATTCCCCTGCCGCTTAATTTTTTGTTCGGGAAGGGAAAACTCTTTGCATCTTCCGGTTTTATGGACCTGGTGTTCAACCGTTTTGCAACGGTGTACCTGGCCTTTGCGCTGGTTTTTGTGGCCTGGTTCTTTTTGTACAAAACAAGACTGGGGATGCGGCTGCAATCCGTCGGAGAGCATCCCGAGGCAGCGGATTCCCTGGGCATCAGCGTTTACCGCATCCGGTACGGGGCGGTGATCACTTCCGGATTTTTAGCCGGTCTCGGGGGGGCTGCCATGAGCATTGCGGTGGTTTCCCGATTCAACAACACCTTGATATCGGGCCATGGGTTCATTGCCCTGGCGGCCATGATATTCGGAAAATGGAAACCCCAGGGGGCTCTATTGGCCTGTCTCATTTTCGGCGGGGCCAAAGGGCTTGAAATTTATCTGGGCGCCAAGGGAATTCCGGTTCCGTCCAGCATCCTGGCGACATTGCCGTACGTTTTGACCATTGTGATTCTCGTGGGATGGGTGGGTCGTTCCAATCCACCGGCGGCCATCGGTAAAATATTTAGCAAGGGTGAGGTCTAAATGGAAATTTTAGAAAAGGTTGCCCAAGCCGTTGGGTATATCAAAAAACAGATCGATATCGAGCCGCAATTGGGCCTGATTCTCGGTTCGGGACTGGGGGCACTGGCTGAAGAGATTAAGGATCCGGTTGCGATTCCCTACCGCGATATCCCGCATTTCCAGGTGTCAACGGTTGAGGGGCATGCAGGACAATTGGTGATCGGGATCATGGAAAAAAAACCGGTTCTGGTGCTGCAGGGCAGGCTCCACTACTACGAGGGGTTTTCCATGAACCAGGTGGCATTTCCGGTACGGTGCATGAAGGTCCTGGGAATGGACAACCTCATTGTCACCAATGCGGTGGGCAGCCTTGATCCTGATTATCAACCCGGGGAATTGATGCTGATCCGGGATCACATCAAACTGGTGTCGGACAGTCCGCTCCGCGGTCCCAACATCGATGCTTTGGGTCCCAGATTCAACGACATGTCAGCGCCTTACGATAAAAGTATCCGGGATATGGCCAGGGATTGCGCCGGTGAACTGGGAATATCCATCAAGGAAGGGGTGTATTGTTACTGGCCGGGGCCCAGTTACGAGACGGCCAGTGAAATCAGGATGCTGAAGCTTCTGGGCGGGGATGTCGTGGGCATGTCCACGGTCCCGGAAGTGATCACCGCCAGTCACGCCGGTATGAAGGTTTTAGGACTTTCCTGCATCACCAATATGGGCACCGGTATTCTGGACCAGCCTTTGCATCACTCCGATATCATCGAAGCCGGTGATCAGGGGAGCAAAACCTTCATTGCGCTTTTAAAGAGGATCGTCAGGCAATGGCCACTGGGGTAACTGCTCCTGGGGCCTGGTTACTGGATGCTTGATGCTGGATAACTACCAGAAACCAGCATCCAGTATCCAG
>CAZWAE010000179.1:4059-8455 GCA_964631805.1 uncultured Desulfobacteraceae bacterium
GGTTACTGGATGCTTGATGCTGGATAACTACCAGAAACCAGCATCCAGTATCCAGCATCTGCCCAATCATGGTGATGCCGCCAAATCAAATGGAAGCATCCGTTGTGCTTTTTTCCTGGCCAGGACCTATACATATCATGTATGTCGAGGATTTGAGTGAGGGCTCAACACCGAGATACGTCCGCCACAGGCGGACGGGCAAAAAGACTTTTTTTGAGATGGCTTCTACACATACTTGTCGATCAAGGGACCAAGATCGGATTTGACCTTTTCCGGTATCATCCCGGGATCAGTCATGATCGCGCCCTCAAGTGAACAACCGCATGGGCAGGAACCGGTTGCTGAAATCTGCGATACAACACCCCGGACAATGCGTTTTGCCAGGGAGGCGTTCCGGTTCACATGCGCCAAAACCGTTTCCACAGTTACGGCTTCCGCCTCATCATGCCAGGCGTCATAGTCCGTCACCATGGCCATGGCCGCATAGCAGATCTCCGCCTCCCGGGCCAGTTTGGCCTCCTGAAGGCTGGTCATGCCAATGATGTCCATCCCCCATTGCCGGTACAGTTCCGACTCCGCCCGGGTGGAAAAGGCCGGCCCTTCGATGCACACCAGAGTGCCGCCCTCATGAACCGTTGCGCCCTGATCCGTTGCCAGGGTGGCCATCAATCCGGCCAATTCCGGACAAACCGGACGGGCAAACGACACGTGCGCCACCAATCCGTTGCCGAAAAAGGTGCTTTCCCGTTGCCGGGTTCGGTCCACGAATTGATGCGGGATCACAATGTCCATAGGATGAATCCCGTCACGGAGGCTCCCCACGGCCGTCACCGACAGAATGCGCGTCACCCCGAGCAGCTTAAAGCCGAAGATGTTGGCCCGGTAGTTCAGTTCCGTCGGCAGCAACCGGTGGCCGCGTCCGTGACGGGGCAGAAATGCCACCGGCCGATCATCCAGTTTGCCGAGGATATACTGGTCTGAAGGGTCTCCAAAAGGAGTTGTAAGGGCGATCTCCTCGATGTCGGTGAATGCCGCCATGTCATAGACACCGCTGCCGCCAATGATTCCGATATGGGCTTTTCCCATTATTGTCTCCTATCCCATGATGTGTTTAAATTTGTATATGTATTTTGGAATTATCAAGAATTGAATTGGGTGACATTATGTTTTTTTTGGGGGAAACGCAGCTTCATCCAATACATTTCGAACCTTTTGGGAAAGCTCAAAAATATTGAAAGGTTTTTGAATAAATCCGTTACATCCCCTGCTTAGTATTTCTGTAGCCCGACCGTTGATGGAGTACCCACTGGACAAGATCACCAATAAATTTGGATATATCTCACGGATTCGATTAAATGTTTCGCTACCGTCTATCCCCGGCATAATCATATCAAGAACCACCAGATCGATTTTATCTCCCATATTCGAGATGGTCTCAACAGCTTGCACACCACCCACGGCAACATAGACGCGGTACCCCAATCTTTCCAACATGGCCTTTCCCACATCGATAATCATTTCTTCATCATCGACCAAAAGAATGGTCTCCGATCCTTGGACCAAATCCCCTTCCGAGGGCGCCTCCCGATAGGCGTCCTGTTCCGAAAGCGGCAAATAAATGTTGAAGGTCGTTCCCTGTCCTAGCTCGCTGTAAACCGTAATAATGCCATTATGGTTTTTAACGATGCCGTAGGCGGAAGCCAACCCGAGGCCTGTACCTCGACCTTTTCCCTTGGTCGTAAAGAATGGATCGAAAATCTGTTGAAGGACGTCGCCATGCATTCCGATGCCGGTATCCGTAACAGACACCTTGGCATAGCGTCCAGGTTTTGCTTGGTGGGACTTGCAATATTCCTCGTCCAAATCAACGGCTTTTATCTCCAGGTAAAGGTCCCCGGTATCCGGCATAGCGTGCCATGCATTGATAAAAAGGTTCAACAGAACTTGCTCAATTTGCCTTCGGTCCACCACAACAGTTGGGGAGGATTTTAGCATTCTGGTATGGATTCGAATCTCCTTTTTCGTCCGGCCAAACATCGAAGCGCTGTTGGTTACCAATTCATTGATATTGATTGGTTTCAATTCGTACTTACCGCCTCGTGCAATACCTAACAACTGCTGGGTCAGATCTGTGGCGCTTTGTATGTACTCTCCTATTGCATTGAGATGCTCTATGTGGGGATGGGAGAAATTCAGTTCTGTGGACATGAGTGAGACCCTCCCCTGTATGCCCATCAGGAGATTGTTGAAATCATGAGCAACTCCTCCGGCAAGAGAGCCAATTGCCTCTATTTTCTGCGTTTGCTGCAAACGGCGTTCGAGCCGATTTCTTTCAGTTACATCTTCAAAAAAAACGAGTTGATGTCTTGATTCAAGGGTCACTGGACGAAAATGGATCATTTTTTCTACTTTGTTTTTACAAATTGTAGTGAATGTCCTCGGGCGAACTTCTCCGGTCCCTGAATCTTTTTGATCCTTGATCCAGATTGAAATGGCATTTTCTCTGTAATCTCTATCTGGAAATGCTTTTTGAAACCATTCTTTCCCCGTGGGGATATCTTCTAAATCGTATCCGAACATTTCTAAGAATTTAGGATTAATGTACAGCCATCTACCGTCTTTTGCGATCATTGAAATCCCAAAAGGAGATTCCTCTGAAAAAACTCGGAATCTGTCTTTTTCAAATTTCAATGTCTCTTCTGTCCGTTTATGATCATTTATCTCTTTCCTTAATTTTTGACTTAATAACTGTAATTCCCGATTCTGCTTTAAGATTTTTTCTTCGATGATCACTCGTACAATCGCACTGCCGACTCGAGAAGCGATTGTTTCCAGATGCTCTTTGGTATGCGAGGATATGCTATTAATGGAATGAGAACCAACATTCAGTGCTCCAATCGCCTTGCCCTGATGCAAAATAGGGATAATGGCGATTGCTCGTAATTTTTCTTTCTGTTTCACCGGATCTTTCGAGATCTTTAATTGTGAATAGTCGGCAAAGATGGCCTTCCCACTGGCGATGATTTTTGCCTGATCCGAGTTTTTATTATAGTGTGATATTTTTTTTACGAACTCCGAGAAAAGTCCTTTGGAATAGACAAGATCGATATCTTTTGAATCCTGGTTGACCAAATAAACTCCTCCGCAATCCATATCCGGAATTTTGCACGCGGCATCAACGATCAGGATTAACGCCTCTTCCAAATTTGTTACACCGCTCAGCGCAATGCTGAGATCATGCTGTAAATGCAACACTTCCCTATCTTGCTGTTTTTTTGTAATATCTGTATGAATGCCCACAAGACTAATCACATTCTCGTTTTCGTCTTTAATAGGGTATGCATGCAGAATGATTTTCAGCAGCCTCCCCTCTTTTCCCCTCATCGTTACGAGACCGGCCCATTCGCGCCCCGACATGATCGTCTGAAAAACATCCCTTCCTACCTGTTCGTCAGCATAGACCGATGAGGGTGGATCTTGTCCGATATCCCCAAATAAATTATCGAACGCCTTGTTTTGATACCAATGTGTACCGCCGGGAGTTGACATTCCGATGGCATCGGATACCAAGTCTAATGCGCCCGTATAATATTCTAATAACTCTTCGATTTTTGCTTCCATGTTAATTTGGACCCGAGCTTTTAAACAATGTATCTACATCTTCCCATATTGGATACCAGTTAATCCTAGCAAATACACAAATTGAGGGCATAGTAGAGTTGTGGCTTTACAAGAATATACGAGGGTTAAAATAGTCATACCAAACCTGGATCTATAATTTACAGCAGATGCGGTCCCCCGTTTAAGACGGGGTGACTGTCAGTTACAGGTAGGGTCGATCTTCAGTTGAAAGGCCAGGGGCAGCAGCTCCGCCACGCGATACAAACGGTTCGAACCATTGGTGACGATCCAGGCATCCGGTGCCAGCTCGGCCATCCATTGCCGGCAGCCGCCGCAGTGCAGGCACATCTCTTCAGGGATGACGCCATCGGCATTTTCCTTCGCATCTCTACAAAAAACGGCGATCCCGTGAATCCGGGTCTGGCCGTTCATCCGGGCATGGGCAATGGCCACCCGTTCCGCACAAATTCCCAGCACGGTGGAGGCATTTTCGATGTTGGCACCGACATATACCCCGCTGTCGGTCTGAACGGCAGCCCCCACATTGAATCCGGAGTAGGGGGCATAGGCCATTTCCGCCGCTTTTTTGGCTGCCATTAGGAGCTGTTGATGTTCGGCATCCATTTGATTTTCAATATTCCTTTTAAAGGATCTGAGGGGAAAGCGTCCCAGCCATCTTACGATCCGTTTATCTATAGCTTTTCATCGGCCTTTTCCAGTGCCAGGCGCTGCTTTGGCGATGTCACGATGGAAACCTGGCAGCGGGCTTTGAGGG
>CAZWAE010000180.1:0-8446 GCA_964631805.1 uncultured Desulfobacteraceae bacterium
TTTAATGGATACTCCTTGTTGAGAATCTTGACAACAGGTGGCGAACCGGTTCTGCCGGTAGCTTCATAAGCCGTCCCTTTTTCCAGAATTCTTCTTCCCAGGGTGTGCTGTGCCATGAAGCCCACGATGAGAACGGTATGTTTGGGGTTGTGTATCTTATGCCGAAGGTGGTGCAGGACCCGTCCCGCTTCACACATCCCCGAAGCGGAGATGACAATATGCGGTTTCTCTTCCCGGTTGAGCGCCATCGATTCCTCGACGGATCCCACAAAATGAATCTTATTGAAAAAAAACGGGTTCAGTCCTTTTTCAAGAAAGGTCTCATGGGTTTCGTCGTCATATACCTCGGGATGCTCTCCGAAAACTTTGGTAAGACTCGTCGCCAGCGGACTATCGACAAAAATGGGAAGGTTCGGCACCTCCCCTTCGTTGTACAGTTCGTGCAGTACATAGAGCAACTCCTGGGTCCTGCCATAGGCAAACGCAGGTATGATGATAGTGCCGCCACGACGACTGGTGTCCAATAGAATCTCCTTCAACACCGGTTTCAGATCCAAAAGCGGCTCGTGGATTCTTCCCCCATATGTGCTTTCCATTATCATCAAGTCCACATTCCGGTGTTCGGGTTTGAAGTTTCCGGCAGGATCCCGAATGATCGGTTTCCCGAACCGGCCGATGTCACCGGTATAGCAGACGGTTCGCGCTTTGCCCTTTTCCCCTGAATGAATCATTGTCAGGGCGGAGCCGAGGATATGGCCGGCCTCGTAAAGCGTGCAGTCCACCCCATCCCCGATGTCCACAGGATGGCGGTACGGATAGGCGGCAAAATGGGATAGGGCTTGCCGGGCATCCGTCTCCGTATAGAGCGGCTGGATCCCGTCGATGTGATGGGATTGAAGTACTTCGTTGATTTTATCGGTGTTGAGCCGGTGCCCTTTGTGTTTCAAAATCCGGGAAACGTCGTTTTTTTTTGTTCGCTTTCCGGTCCCGGCGACCTTTGCGTTTCTTTGGAGGGCTTGCCGGGCGGCCTTATAGTTCAGGTAGCCCGCATCCGATTCCTGTATTCGGGCGGAGTCCGGCAAGAGATACCCGCAGGCGTCAGCGGTCACCCTTGTGCAGATAACCCGTCCGGTAAAACCGTTCCGGGTCAGCAGTGGGATACGACCGGAGTGGTCGATATGGGCATGGGACAGAACCATGTTGCTGATCTTTCGGGAATCGAACGGTATTTGCCGGTTCTTTTCGGCTGTCTCCTTCCGGCGTCCCTGGAACATGCCGAAATCCAATAAAACTTCGTCGGTCTCCGTTGTCAGCAGGTGCATGGAACCGGTCACTTCCCTGACGGCACCTAAAAATGTGATTTTCATTTGCCCCTCTTCCCGTTAAGTATGCCTGTTAAAAAAGTTGAAGGGCAAAATAGTTTAAATTTGAAATAATGTCAAATGGATGGATACGGAATAGTGTTTTTGTTCGCTTCAATGGAAAACACCTCTTGACAGTCCGGAAATGGTGACTAGATTGATTTAGTAAAATTATTTATCCTCTTAAATACAAGTAGTTAATAACGATTTCTCCAAAACAGGAAGGAACTTGGGATCGATCATGGCCGTTTATGAATATGAACACGAAGAAGCTGCCTGTGCTCTCGGTGAAATATTTGAAACCACCCAGTCGATGGATGACGCACCGTTGACCCGGTGCCCCCAGTGCAAGGGCCCTGTCCACAAGATCATCTCACGGATCAATATCAGCGCACCCAAAACCAACGGTGAGCTTCGAG
Organism: uncultured Desulfobacteraceae bacterium; assembly: GCA_964631805.1. Classification (GTDB taxonomy): domain Bacteria; phylum Desulfobacterota; class Desulfobacteria; order Desulfobacterales; family CAZWAE01; genus CAZWAE01. Next base: position 1,781 of record CAZWAE010000180.1, read on the forward strand.
ATCTGGGATTCACCAAACTGGTCAAAAGAGATGACGGTGTCTATGAAAATGTCACCCGCCGCAAGGGTGACAGCCGCTATATGGAGCGGGACAAACCGGAAACCATGCCTGATCTGAGCAAAACCATCAGTGATTGACCGCTTTATAGAAAAGATTCGAGCTTATCTTCAGGTATGCCAAGACAGTATAGGATGTTGAAGATATGGTCACTGCTGAGAATTCCGTCGGTCTGAACGATGGGCCCATCCGGTTTGAAAGCGATGGAGAGACCGACATTTTTAATGAAATGGGAACAGCTTGAACCGTCCCCCACGGCAATGACCTGATCCCGGCCGATCTTTTCGATATTCAGGATAAATTCTAGAACTTCATCCTTTGTTTCACTTGTAATGATGGGCGTTTCCAACTCCCCGGTGGTCACGCCGTTTTCATCCGTCTTCAACGTATTGGAAAAAGCATAATCAACCCCTGCGATTTGGAATACTTTTTTCACGAAAAAATTGAGGCCTGAAGAAAGAAGGGCGATCTTGAACCCCATTGATTTCAGTATTTTTATCAATTCAAAGGCACCGGGGTTCACTTGAAGAATCTCACTGTATTTCTCAAATTCACTCACCGGGATCCCCTTCAGGAATTTGGCGTTGTCGATCAGGGACTGCATCCGGTTCCGGTTGTCCGTGGTAAGATTCAACCGGCCGTCGGTGAGTTGCAGGCGCCCGCCGATCTTATCCAGAAATCTTTGGATGGAACCGGCCTGTATCAGCGTTGATTCCACATCGAACACCACCAGTTTTTTGGCCCGATTATAGATGTTCTCACTTTGTATGATCACGCTCTGGTCCAGCTCCGCACACAACTCCCTTATCCCCGCCTTCATCTTCTCGATGGCTTCTGCATGTGATGAAGAGGATTCCATCTCCATGTCCTGGCTATCGATGATCATCTCCATGGAGAAAAAGTCGCCCCTGGCTATCATCCGGCAGTTTTCGATGTTGATGCGGAGCCCTTTGAAGAAGGTGGAGACCTTTGCAATGATGCCGGGCTGATCGACGCCAACAATGGTCACGATATGATTCTCACGACCCGGAAAGCATCTCATCTCCGGCACATCGCAGGGGGTGACGATCACCTTCAAGCCAAGATCCTCTTCTATATGCCGCAGATCGGTTACAATCTTTTCCAACGATTTCTCCGCAGATGAAAAATCGACCACAAGGAAGATGGAGAACAATCCCCTGCGACAGCTTTCTTCGACATCGATAATATTGCCTTGCAGATGATAGATTCTAGAGGTGATGTCGGATACCAGGTTCGGAGATTCCAGTCCCGTCGCGGCAAGGCTGATCAATTTTTGTTCTTCTTTCATATCACTCTTCTCTTTTAACGGTTTTCGGGTCATTGGCATCGAAAAAGACAAACAAACGTTCCCCGTAATATCGGCCGTCAACCACCTGGCCGGGACCTAATTTCCGGACCTGTTTCCGGTTGAGAAATTCTTCAAACCGGTGATTTATCTCCCCAAGGGTGACCTCCTCTGTAAACCAGTAGGTCGGGACATTGACGTTGATGGGCCGGGCATGGATCAGGTGGCGGGTGGTTTTTGGAGCGAACACCCGGCCATTTTTAGCGGCCTCCACCACCATCTCCTTTGTGATCTGCGGGGTCCAGATCATCACTTCATCGTTCCCCATGTTGCGGCAGGAATCATGATCGAGGGCCAATTGACAGGGGATGAATTGCATGGTAGCCCCCTGCCGAATGAGTTCCTCCTGAATCCGATGCAGCATGCCGTAGGCACTCAGCGCATCTCCCACAACCGTCTCGGGGAATCGGACAACCTCATAACCGCTGCGGCACTGGAGCCCGCAACAGAGCCTGTCATCCCGTAACATTTTGCACAGGGTATCCCCGTCTTCAATTGTCCGCATCCTGCCGCCGGCTTCATCGATCAGCGATTTTAGCATGTCAATATCGCCAATGTTCCCAAGGCGTCTGAACCAATATTTTAACTGGGCACCGGGACTGAAATAATCGATTCGGCACACGGCAACGAATTTGAACTTCATCAATTTGAAAACAAATGCGCGATGGTTGCCATCGAGCACAATGTCATTCTCATCGACAATCAGCGGATTTTGCAGGCTCGCCCAGTTTTTAAATTCCATATAGAGTCGGTCGACAGAATCCGGGATAACCGCTTCGTGGGACAAGAGGGAATCGATGAACACGATTTCCAGCTTTAATTTAACATTTTCGGTGACCAGAGAGAACATAGCTTTTGTTACCCTCAAAATCTGGTGCCGATGAACGTTTTTGCCTTCTGGGATGGTATTATTTCATCATTGATGGGTTACCTTGTCAATCGTCCACCGGATTTCCGATCCATTCGCCACTATCGAGACAATATGGTGGTCAAAAAAAAGATGCTCGACAGCCCAGCTCCGGTCCATGAAACGAACCGTCATGTGGGTCCGGTCCGTCACCTGCGCAATGCGGCAGTTGGAAAAACCCTTGAATCCGATGCCGGTGGCTTTAAGAACAGCTTCTTTCGCTGTCCAAAATCTGAAAAACGTCTCTGTGGAGACCGGATCCACAAGGGACCACTCCTGGCTTTGTGCAATCCTTTTGAACAATCCTTCAGAACAAGGGCGAATCGCTTCAATATCGATACCCACGGGGCGGGAGGCCGTCACGGCTGCGACAAATTCCGACTTATGGCTCAGTGACCAGTGGATGCCGTTGACGGGGAGGGGCACACCGTCCTGATCCTTGGGAAGGTGTTGCAGAACGGTTCCGGTTTTTCCGGCGGACAGTGCCAGCGCCCGGCGGGCATGCCGGCTGAGATACCGAACCTTCTCCCTGCCTTTCAGCAACCGCCGTTCCGGCGGAACGGCAAGAACCACCGGGTACAGGACGGCAACCTTGCGGCCAGTTGCCGTTTTAAAATCGGGGGAGTTGACGCTATTCTTCATTTCCGCTTCAGTTTCAACACTTCCTTGTAGACCCGGTTCCTGGGCAGCCCGAACCGGGCAACGATCTTTTGAGTGGCCGCAGAGGGTGTCATGCCGGGAATTTCAAATGCCTTTCCGATTTCATCCCGCAATGCTTCCTCTGAAAGGGGCTCGGGATCTTCGGCCCCTGAAATCACCAGTGTGCACTCTCCTTTTACGACGGTTTTCTTTTCAAGGCATGCAATAAGATCGGAAATATTCCCCCGGCAGATCTCCTCGTGAAGCTTGGTCAACTCCCTGGCCAACACGGCACGGCGGTTTCCCATGATATGTCTGATCTCTCCGAGCAGACGGATCACACGCTTTGGGGATTCATAAAAAATGAGGGTTTTCGTTTCGAGGGCAAGGGATTGGATCATCTTGAGGCGCCTGCCCTTTTTTCTGTCCGGAAAGCCGATGAACGAAAAGGCATCGGTGGGAAGTCCGGAAACGGATAGTGCCGCCATTGCCGCCGATGCGCCGGGGACCGGGATTACCGGGATCTCCCCCTCTGCCGCCTGCCGGACCAGGCGATATCCGGGATCCGATACCGATGGTGTGCCGGCATCGGTGACCAGGGCGATGGAATCACCCTGTTTGAGCCGTTCCACCAGTTCCTGTGAACGTTCATTTTCATTGTGCTCGTGGTAGGAGATAAGGGGGCGCTTGATGCCATGCCGGGCAAGCAGTTTTCCGGTGTGCCGAGTATCTTCAGCCGCAATGAGATCCACGCGGGCCAGCACGTTAATGGCACGAACGGTGATATCGTCCATATTCCCGATGGGCGTTGCCACGACGTAGAGCCCCCCATCCATTCCGGTTTCATTGTTTGTATCAGGGGTAGGCAAGCTCAAATGCATTCCTTATGATTTCGAACCTATGGATGTCGTTATCCGAAACGACGGCAACCACGTCAAACCGCGCTTTGGCGTGACTCTGGCCCATGGCTTTGAGATAGGACAGGGCCACCATTGAAATCTTTTTCTGTTTGGCAGGCGTTACGGCAAACTTCGGGCTGCCGTAACGGTCCGATCTCCTGGACTTCACCTCTATAAAAACCAGACTTCCCCCCTGCCGGGCAATCACGTCTATCTCGCCGAGAGCGTTTCGGAAGTTTCGTTCCAAAATCCGGTAACCCTTTTTTTTTAAATGTTTGACTGCCAGGGATTCACCGATTTTTCCAAATTTCTGGTTCCGGTTGGGCATGGTCACCCCGTTGCGATTTAATCGAACAGACCTCTTTGAACTGTTTTTTCACCGACCCCTCTGAAACTCTGCCGATGAATCGGGCAGGGTCCGAATTGCATAATAGCGTCGCGATGTGCCCGGGTGGGATATCCCTTGTGTCTGTCGAATCCGAATTGCGGATAATCCTGATGGTATCTCTTCATCATTCGGTCCCTCGTTACCTTGGCAACGATAGAAGCGGCCGAGATGGATATGCTGAGTGCATCGCCTTTGATGATGGGAAGCTGGGGAATTTCAGAAGGGATGGAAAATTTTCCGTCTACGAGGAGAAAATCGGGCGATGGATTCAGGTTTTCAACCGCCAGGGTCATGGCAGATAGGGACGCCCTGAGAATATTGATCCGGTCGATCTCCAGGGCATCAATCATGCCGATCCCGACGGCATCGGCATGGGCATAGATGTGGTCAAAAAGTCGTTCCCGCTTTTTGGACGTCAGCTTTTTTGAATCGTTAATGTCGGAAACCGGGAACCCGGTCGGGAGGACCACCGCTGCTGCCACCACCGGACCCGCCAGCGGACCCCGTCCGGCCTCGTCGAGGCCTGCGACCCTCACATACCCCTCAATCGCCGTTTTTTTTTCAAATGCCCAAAGGTCGGGTTTCATTGAGGTCTGCCAAAGAAACGATTTACCTTCAGTTAAATCGGCGTTCCCGGATCCGGGCCGCTTTCCCGCGCAGTTTTCGAAGGTAGTAAATTTTTGAACGCCGCACTCGCCCACGGGTGAGCACTTCGATTTTATCTATGGCTGGCGAATGAAAAGGGAATACCCTTTCGACCCCCACCCCATAGGAAACCTTCCGTACCGTGAAAGAGGCATTGGAAGTGCCCTTGCGTTTACTGATCACAACCCCTTGAAAGGCCTGAATCCGCTCTTTTTCACCCTCTTTGATCTTGACGTAAACCTTGACCGTATCGCCCGGCGCAAAATCGGGCAGATCCATGCGCATCATCTCTCTTTCCAGATTTCTTATGACTTCCATTTTTTTCCTCCAACACTTTTATTGCTGCCGATTCGTACGGATCGACAGTTAAGAACCCTTTCCAGATACCGGATTGGCCAGCATCATCGACACAAACTTTATTCTTTAACCGTTTTTCCCTGATCTTTCAACTTATTTTTACCGTCAACCTGTCTAAAATTACAGAAACCGCGGATCGAACGGAAAGGTGGTTGTATTCCCCCCTCCCGGTAATCGGTTCGAGGATATGGTCAACCCCATCTACCAGATCCCCGGAAAGCCCCCAGGCGGTACCGAACAGAAGCAGGCAGGGAACATCTCCTCCGATTAATTCCCGGCAGCTCCGATAGCTGATGCAACCGGCCCGGCGACTGGCGCTGGTGGCGATCAGCCTCGGCGATTGTCCGTCGCGTTCGGCAATCCGATCCACCGCATCCTTCAAAGAGGCGGTGACACGGATCAACCCCAGGGCTTGCCTCCTTATGGGGTTGTACTGCGCCCCATACCCGTCCACCCAGTGTGAAAGGATCCGATCCACCAGGATCTCTTGATCCGAAAGGGGTGTGACCACAAAAAAGGCACTCACCCCGTAGGTCTTTGCCGCCCTCGAGATGTCATGCAGATCAAGGTTGGTAACCGCCGAGGCGATGATATCACCGTTTTTGTTGACAACGGGATAATGAACCAGCGCCACATACAGATTCGCCATGATCTTACGTTCTGTCCCGATTCGCATCAATCAGGGCAATGAGTTCGTTATGCCACTTTTTCAGAACCGTCATCTCCTGATCACTTAAAACCCTGTCTTTTAACAGGTCCGGCCGTTTTAAAAAGGTCCGGATCAATGCGGACTCCGCCCGCCAGCTTTCAATGGCCTTATGGTTGCCGGACAACAACACCTCCGGAACCTGTTGATTTTCAAAACTTGCCGGCCGTGTATAATGGGCATGTTCCAGCAGGTTGTCCGCAAATGAATCCTTTTCGGCGGAATCCGCTCCTCCCAGTGTCCCGGGGATCAAACGGGTGACCGCGTCCATCACCACCATAGCGGGCAGTTCCCCCCCCGTGAGGATGTAGTCACCGATGGAAACCTCTTCATCGATAAACGTCTCGTAGACCCGGTCATCGATGCCTTCATACCGCCCACACACCAGGATGAGTTCACCATATCCGGCATAATTTTGTGACAACGCCTGGTCAAAACAAACGCCCTGGGGCGACAATGCCACGACCTTTGCAGCGGGAGCCTTTTGTTTGGCTTCCCGGATGGCTGCCGCCAGTGGTTCCGGTTTCATCACCATCCCGCAACCGCCGCCATAAGGCCTGTCATCAGTGGTCCGATGCCGATCCTCCGTAAAATCCCGGATATCGATGGCAGAAACACTGATTTTCCCGGCTTCGATGGCGCGTTTGATAATCCCGTGGCTCTGGAAAAGTTCAAACATCTCCGGGAAAATCGTCAGGACGG
>CAZWAE010000181.1:0-8429 GCA_964631805.1 uncultured Desulfobacteraceae bacterium
TTGTGTGTTTCCCTTGCCGTGAAAAAGCAGGGGACCGACGGGCGATCCGCTAAAAAAAACGGAAAGGACAGAAGCTATAAGCTATTTTGAAGAGATGAAATGGACGTGCCTTCAGCTCACCTAAAAAGTGAACCCGTGCGGAGAGGGATCTTTCAGATTGCGGATCAATCTATGGAAATGCCGATCCGGCAGCATCCTTGAAAGAGATCGCCGGATTAAGCAACCGATGATCTGCTATTGCCAGGATGGTGCGGACCTGCCGGATGCGCGGGCAACACTCCCCGCAATCGGCAAATGCTCCTCGGACCACTTCTCGAAGCTTTTGTGAACCGTGGCAAAGGTCCATTTTTCTGTCTCGGCGTTCATCACCTCTTCACGGATGAACATATCGATCATTTTGACGAGTGATTCTTCGTCTCCGAAATATGCCATATCCATGAATCGAACCTTGAGCAGACTCTCAACTATCGCCACAAAACCGTCTTTTAATTGCATGGCCAGTCCTTATTTCATCTGGGAAGGGAGAATCCTCCAGGTCACCTCCCCTCCCCTCCGGCGGTATCGCCGATCATGGGTTGGCCTCCTTTCTAACCTTTCAATCGGCATTCCGGAGTCAGACTTTAGCCATAAATATTTGGAATTCACCACCATCGCCTCCTTATTCAAGGGAGTGGTTGTGGGGTACGGCTTCTTATCATCTGTAATTCCCCCGTCCGCGGATGCGCCCTTGAAATAGGTAGAAAAAATTTCTTGACAACCCTTGTCAGTATTCCCTAAAGATCAACCGACAATTATTGAATGATTGGCTTTCGTTCCATCAGGGAATCCGGTGAAAATCCGGAACGGACCCGCCGCTGTAATGGGGAACGGACCCCGCGATGACCACTGCACGGCAAGTTTTATAACGAAGCGGTGTGGGAAGGTGCGGGAATTCGGAAGATCCCTCAGTCAGAAGACCTGCAGAAAGCAAAAAATCGAGATCCAGATCTGGTGGAAAAGGCAAATCCCCGGCTGATACGATCAGCCCGGGGATTTTTTTTGGAACGTCTGTGCCGGACAATTCTTCGAAGTCCCGCGTCGAAGGAAACCGGTGCGGTAAAACCAAGAATCGACCAACCCGGATCATTACAAAAAAGGAGCAGCCCAATGCCGGATTACAGCTTATTCTTCTCGTTGCTAACACTCTATATCTTCTCACCTGTAGGTATCGGGTGGCATTTCAACCACCGCCAGAAATCGGTAACCGATTTCTGGCTGGCGGGCCGGGCCGCGGGGGCCAGCACCATCGGGGTATCGGCTGCGGCCTCCTGGCTGACCGCCGGGGCCTCTTTTTTCATCAACAGCATCATAGATGTGATCCAGCCCTCCGACTAGGAGAAGATAACAGAGGTGAAACTTCCCTTTCAGAAATCCGATCCGGCCCGGACCGGCCACCAGTACCTGGAAGACCTGTCAACGGCCTACTGGTATTCCGAGGTGCTGTTTACCGCCATGGAACTTGAAATCTTCCGATTTGTGGATCTCGGGCATGACCGCATCGAAAAACTCGCCGGAGCTGCGCGGTGCGGTCGGGATGAACTGTTGCGCCTGATGACAGCCCTGGAGCGGCTGGAACTGATCGGCCGGCATGAGGGACGGTGGTTCAACCAGACCGCCACCGCCCGGTTCCTGCTGCCCCAATCACCCGACTATATGGGAGATTTTCTGGGTTACCGCCGATACATGCAGGCCGGTTGGCGACGCTTGTCCCAAAAGATGGCACGTAGAAACCGGACCTTCCATCCGGCCGTGACCCTAGACGATGACTATCAGAAGCGGACCGACCAATATGTCCGCGCCCTGGATGCCCTGGCCCGGCAAAAGGCAAAGGAGATCACTGCTGTAATGGAACCTCTGGATTGGCAGGGTCCGGTGCTCGATGCGGGCGGTGGTGCGGGGAGCCTCAGCCGGTCACTTCTCGCCCGGCGGCGACAAAATGTGTCGGTGCTGCTCGAACTGCCGGAAGTCCTCTCAGCAGCGGATCAGCTGTACCCCTGCAGGGAGAACTGGACTGGCATCTACCGGACCGCAGGGGATTTCCGCCACCCGCCTTTTCCCGCCGGCCAGCGGTTCGGTCTGGTGATCCTCAGCAATTTCCTGCACGCTTATAACGGGGTTGATGCCAGGAACCTGCTGGAAAAAGCGGTACGACTGCTTTCAGATGGCGGAATACTGCTCATCCACGACTACTTTCCGGATCGCACGGGCAACACTCCCCACAAAGGCCCGCTTTACGATCTGAACATGATGGTCAACACCTATCAGGGTGCCTGTCACAGAGCGGACACGCTGGTCCGCTGGTTGAAAAAAATCGGTTTAAAAGAGGTGGTGGTCCGAGATCTTGATACGGATACTGCATTGATTCTGGCCGGTAATAACAAGCCTGTCAGGATTCCGGGAAAGGGCAAACGCGGTTGGGTTGAAAAAGCCTGCAACGCCGGTTTCCGGCAGGCGGTTTTGCTACCGGCATCTCAGGTCCGGACTGCTGCCTGGGTACGGATGAAATGCCGGTATGGCTGCCCAAGGTACGGGTTCAGCAGGCAGTGTCCCCCCGAAACCCAAACACCGGAAAAAACCAGGTGGCTGCTGGACGACTATCGATGGGCCCTTTTGGTGGAGGGCACCCCGCCGGGACGGTCTTTCCACGAGCGCCTGCTCGATCTCGAAAAACAGGCCTTTCTCGCCGGGTTCCATCGCGCCCTGATTTTCGGTGCCGGCCCCTGTCCGTTGTGTTCCGAGTGTACAACTGCAAACGCGTGCCGGCATCCGGAAAAGGTGCGTCCGGCCATGGAGGCCTGCGGCATCGATGTGTATGCCACGGCAAAAGGAACCGGCATTCGCCTGACACCGGTACCGGACAGGACCGGCTACGTCAAATATTTCGGACTTCTTCTGATGGAGTAAAACCGATGCGCGTCATGCTCGTCCAATTGCCCACATCCCATTTGGGGGCAAAAGAGTGCGTCTATCCCCTGGGCCTGTCCCGCCTATCCGGACAGGTGCCATCCATAATGGAAAAATGCTGCATCGACCTGAACCTGCACCCGGATCCATGGCCCTATCTGCAGAATCGGCTGTTGGATTTCCGGCCAGCCACAGTGGCGCTCTCTTTTCGCAACCTGGACCCTCTTGCAGGCCATCGGACCTCATATCTCTCTTCCCTAAAAACGGCCGCACGTCTCGTCCGCCATCTGCGGCCGGACGCAAGACTGGTGGCCGGAGGACCGGCGTTCTCCCTTTTTGCCGAACGTCTGATGGAAGAGATTCCGGAGCTGGACGGTGGGCTTGCCGGAGAGGGTGAACCGGTGATTGCCCGGTTGCATGACCCGCAACAATCAATCAGGAATATTCCAGGAATAGTATGGAAAAAGGGAACTGACATCATCCGGAATCCTTCCGCTCCTCAATATCCCATGGACAAGCTGCCGGGCCTTGATCATGCCTCTCTACCGCCCCGGTCATATACGGGAGGCAACACTTACGTTGCATCCATGGGCATCGAGGGCAAACGGGGATGCGACCTTAACTGCGGCTACTGCGTCTATCCGCGTCTCGGGGGCAGGAAAATGCGGCTGCGTCCGGTGCATCAGGTGGTCGATGAGATGGAGCATCTTAACAAACGCCACGATGTGACGCTTTTCCATTTCACCGACGGTGTGCTCAACCGGCCGGCGGATCATTTTGAAGCCTTGTGCCGGGAAATTTCAAGACGTCGTCTTCACGTATCCTGGACCGGATTTTTCAGGGAGGACACCCTTTCTGCCGGACTCTTGGATCTGGCGGTAAGGGCAGGCTGCGTCTCGGTCTATTTTTCGGCCGACGCATTGACCCGCCATGGGCGAAAACTCCTCAACAAACAGCTCACCCGGGAAGATATCCTCGGTGCCGCAAGCATCTGCGCCGCAAACGGCATCCTGACCCTTTGCCATTTTTTGATCAACCTTCCCGGTGAACTCCCGGAATTCTCAGACGAGGCCCGGCGGATGCTGGAAGACCTGCTGGCGGTCCATGCGCCTGTCGACAATCTTGGAGGTGTCGTCTTCAACACCGTCAGGCTCTATCCCGATGCCCCCCTGACCCGTAAACTGATCCGCCGAAAGGCATTGGCTCCGAACCGCGACCTGCTTTATCCGGTCTATTACAACCCGCCGGCAACCGCACATCTCCTGCATGAACTGGAAGCCCACTGCCATACAGCAGGTATTTTTTCACGCTTATCCATCAACCTTAAAGGAAGATGCCATGAAAATAGTGGTACTGGAACATCCCAGGAAACCATCCCAAAATCACTTTAACGACATCGCCAACACGCCCCTCTGGTCGTGTCTCATGGGCGGGTATGCTGCGGCCGCCCTGATCCGGGGAGGACATGAGGTCGCCTACGTGGATGCCAACCAGCACCATTGGGATTTTCTCCGGACGGAAAAGGAAATTTTCCGGCTGTCCCCTGAACTGCTTTGTATCAATGCAGTCTACTACTGGGAGCATACCCCAAACCTGTTTCAATGGCTTGGAAACCTGAGGAAAAACGGATTTGACGGCCACATCAACCTGTTCGGTTTCTTCCCAAGCCTTGCCTATTCGAGCCTGTTGAAAACACTTCCCGCGGTGGATTCCGTAGTCGTCGGCGAATGCGAGCATACGCTTTCAGCCCTGGCAAACCGTATTGCCGAAAAGGAAGAATGGCATGACATACGCGGCGTGGCCTCACGTTCCTCCCTTTCAGCCGGAAGATTTGAAAGACGTCCGCCGGAGAAAAATCCGGACCGTTTTCCATTCCCGCACCGTTTGCCGACAAACGCATCCACTGTGAGTATTCTGGCCAGCCGGGGATGCTACAACCACTGCTCATTCTGCCCGATACCCGGTTTTTATAGCCGGGGTCCCCTGTGGAGGAGCCGCTCCGTCGAAAACATCATGCAGGAAGTGGAGATGCTGGTGGATCAGGGATGGCGGGATTTTTATTTTGTGGATCCCAATTTCATCGGACCCGGAGCCGCCGGCCGACGACGAATTCTTGAGCTGGCTCACCGTCTTGAGCCCCTGGATGTAACATTCGGGATGGAAACCCGTCCCTCCGACCTGGATGAACACCTTCTGGAGCATCTGGTTGCAGCGGGCCTCAGGAACCTGCTCATAGGCATCGAAAGCGGATCCGCCGCCGTACTCAACCGAATCGACAAGCATGGATCAGCCCTGTCTGCAAGAAATGCCATCCGGATGTGCCGCAATGCCGGCATAGAACCGGACATCGGTTTTCTCATGTTCGTTCCGGAAAGCGATCTTAAAGATCTCAAGGAAAACTGGCGATTTCTGAAAGAAAATGCCCTGATCGATCAACTGGAACGAACGGCCAACCTCTTGAGCCACTGTCAGCTCATACTGGCCGGCACATCCGGATATCAACATTTTCAGGCTCAGGGCCGACTGACACCAGGGGGAGTGTTGGGTTTCGAAGGAAAGGTTCCCTATCGGGACCCTCGTGTGGATTGGATGAGACGGCTGGTGGTGCCGGCATGTCTGGATGTACTCAGAGAATCGGCCAAACCGGATTCAACGGTCTACTGGCAGAAACCAAAGAATCATGTATTTTCAGGCCGGGTAAACGATTACCTGGTCGAACTGTTCGAAAATCTGCTGCTAAAAGCTCAAAATAATAGAGATCTTCCCCCGGTCGAATCCATCGCCTTTGAACATCGGGAGGCATTGGCGGTTTTGTTAGCCGGTTAAGGCTCGCGCAAAAACAAATTGACAGATTTTGGGAGTTCAGGCGCCCGCTTGGCAAGGCGCGAAAGCGCAGGAATATCTTGCATATTCCGAGCTTTCGAAACGCTGCCGGGCGGGATGCGTGGGCGCATAAAATGTCAATTTATTTTTACGCGAGCCCTTAGTCCCATCCGGCGATAATCTCTATGGGATGGGACACGTGCAGGGGGGTCACCTGCCTGAACTGCAGGCGGCAGCTCAGGCAGTCGGTGACGATACGGTCGGCGCCGGTGGAAACAATCTTTTCCATCAAAGGTTGACCGATTTTGAGGGAGGCTTCGTGAAAATCACTTTTGAAGCCCATGATGCCAGCCATCCCGCAGCAATAGAGGGTTCCTGTCAGCGGTTCAATGGAAACCCCTGAAATACGGTTCAGCAGATCCAGGTAGGGGCTCCCGATCTTCTGCTCCCGCTGGTGGCAGGGCGGAAAGTAGACCCAATGCGCCGAAGTCGTAAACTCCGGTAATGTGAGTTCACCGGAGAGATAAAGTTCTTGCAGGTATTCACCCAGATCCATCGTATGCTCGGCCACCCGAATCCGCTGCAACGGCGGAAGGAACGCAAAGTCACCGTCATCCAGAAGAATCTTTCCATAGATCGATTTCTGTAGACGCAGAAACTGCAGTTCTCCGCTTTTCTCGGAAGTCGTCTCGTCGGGAACCTTCAGCACGCTGCTGTCGGCGTTGACCGATGCCTGGTATTCGGCGGAGTAGTAGGCCCCCTCCTTCAGCATGCATTTCAAGAAAAACCCGCATGTGGGACAGGAGCACACAATATCGAATCCTTCATTCACCGCCTCAAAAAGTGCGGGGATATGGGATCGTATGAATTTCCGGGTCAGCCTTTGATCGCCCTCAAGGAAAGTGGGCATCCCACAGCATTTCTGTGGCGGATACCAGACATCGACGCCGTTGTCCTGCAATAATGATACTGTTGCCTTGGCCACATCAGGGAAAAGGTAGTTTGCCGTGCATCCGGCAAAATAGGCTGCCTTCCGATGCCCGCTCTGTTCGGGTTTGCGGTGCAGCTCATGCCTTTCGGCCCAGGCGGGGAAAGTTTCCATCGGAAATTCCGGCATCCGACGGTCCGGATGGATGCCCATCATGTGGTTGCCGCAGGACATTAGCGCCGGATACCGGAACAGCGCATTGGTCAACCGTGGAAAGGTGCCGCAAATCCGGCTGACCAGGGCCACATCCTCCACAACCCGGACCCGGGAGCTCAACCCGTCCCTTTCGATGAAAGCGGATTTTGCGGACATCAGATCCGAACGGATATTGGGGCACGGGCACAACGCACAGAAGTTGCACAGATCGACGAGGTGGCGAAGCTCTCCGGAGGATATCGGCGCCCCCCTATCCATTTCCCTGTCCCAGAGCCGGTAAAGCTCGCTAAACATCAGGCAGTTGGCGTCCATCAGGTCGCGGCAGACATCGCAGTCCGCACAGGCATCCACCACGGCACGGGTCAACTTCTCGGGATGGTTCGATGTGGGCATCGATCGTCTCTTATCACTGGTTTTTGGGGAACCAGTGGGTCGTCTTTAAGCATATTCGAACCAGCATCAACATCACCGGCACTTCGATGAGCACGCCGACAACGGTTGCAAGGGCGGCACCGGAGGACAGCCCGAAGAGCATTGTGGAGGTGGCGATGGCCACTTCGAAATGGTTGGAGGCACCAATCATGGCCGCAGGAGCAGCATCCACGTACCGCAATTTCAACAGTCGTGCAAGCCCGTACCCCAGGCAGAAAATCAGGATGGTCTGGATGAACAGGGGGACGGCGATCCACAAGATAGTCAATGGATTGGCGACGATCACCTCGCCCTTGAACGAGAAGAGAAGCACCAGGGTGATCAGCAGGGCGATGATGGTCACGGGCGTCAGGACATGAAGGAATTTTTCCTTGAACCATTTTTCCCCTTTTGCCGAAACAATCCATTTTCTGGAAAGGTAACCGGTTGCAAGGGGAAGGGCAACATAGATGCCGATGCTGAGTAGCAGCGCCTGCCAGGGAACCGGCAGCCTGCCGACCCCCAAAAGGAATCCACCCAGTATTCCGTATAGCAGAAGCATGGTCAGGGAGTTGATGGCCACCATCATCAGTGTCAGGCCGTCATTGCCCCGTGACAAATACCCCCACACGAGCACCATGGCGGTACAGGGGGCGATGCCCAGAAGGATGCAGCCTGCCAGGTAGCTGCGCCACAACGGTACTTCGAGCATTTTCACACCTTCGGACACCACCACTGTTCCCGCACCATGGGTTTCACCCACCGGCAGGTCCAGACCGAATGGCATCTTGACCAGATCAACGGCATCCGGGCCGATGAACCGGTAAAACAGGGTCCCCAAAAAAAAGATGGCGATGCCGTACATGGTAAACGGTTTCACGGCCCAGTTGATGAATAGGGTCAGGAACACCGGTTTTCCGCTTCGGCCTGCCTTTATCACCTCGCCAAAGTCGATCTTGACCATAATGGGATACATCATGAAAAAAAGACATACGGCGATGGGAATGGACACCACCGGCGCGCCGTCGACATAAATGGCCAGCCCGTCGAGATATTTCGCCACACCCGGGACGATTTTCCCGAGCAGAATACCGGCGATGATGCACAG
>CAZWAE010000182.1:0-1874 GCA_964631805.1 uncultured Desulfobacteraceae bacterium
CCCCACAGTTGAGGGATTTCACTCAGCGTTCAGTTTTTTATGCGGGATTCGGGATACTATCTTTCCAGATGCCTACAGGATTAGAAATCATGGGATGTCGTTGTGAAAAAATGGCCGCGCAGGATATGGTGTTATCCCCCACCTGCATCGCCGACTTGTGGTTATTCGATCACCTTAGTCCCGAAGATAGCAAAACCCTCAGCCGCTGTGCCGTGATGAAAAAAACGTCCAGAGGTCAAGTATTGTTCCGTCAAGGGGATTCAGCCGACGAGATGCTGCTCATCAAAGGGGGCAGGGTAAAAATCATCATCTGGTTATTGTTGTCGATAACGTTTGGATCCAACGTCGCGAAACTTGTGTAAGCAAGGTGCAGTCTAATACCCAAGTTGGGCGATTTTCAGGTCGATCTACATCGATCCCTTACGCATCAAGGACCCGCAAAAATCCCCACCATATCCATATATTCCCGATGGCAGGCTGGGATTTTCTGCTGAAAAACAATCAAAAACTCCACTTGATCTCCAAAAACAACCGGTCGTTATCGCCGATGTTCTGGAATTCGGGGAGGTCGCCGTTTTGGTAGAGGACGACACCTGCGGAGAGTTCAACCGCGTCGGTAATGTCGTATTGGGCCGAAATCCGTTCGAAGGCGCCGTCATCGCCCGCAAGACCGTATAGAGACGCCAGAATCGTAATACTCAGGGTATCGTTTAAAAAGCTTTTTTCTATCCTTACGGCCGATTGGAACTGGTCTTCGACGGCACTGTCGGGTGTGCGTTTTATCAATTCGGAAAAATTGTCCAGATGGCGGATCACGGCATCCAGGCTGATGGTGGTTTCTCTAAAGCCGGTATATTCCAGACCTGCAAGGAGATCTATCCTGGCATAATCACGGTCCGGTGTGTTGAAAAATTCAAGCCCGTCAAAGTAGGCGGCCTCCGTTTTGAGCAGCCAGTTACCAAGGGCGATGTTCCAGGCCAGGCCGGCCATGGAAAGGCGGGCGTGTTTTCTCTCCACCCCGAATCCGGTGGGGAGAGGTTCGAAATGGCAGCTGTCGTCAAAGATACGGGCATAGTAAAGGGCGATATCCCATCCGCTGAAAACACCGCTTGCAGAAAATGCCCACTCCGTGTTGCTGCCGCCGTCGGACGGGATCTCTTCCGGGGGAAGGGGGGAGGCGCCCGGGAAAAAGCCATGGCCGAAAACCGGGAGCTTGTTGAACCGGACCTCGTGCAGCGCTATACCGGTGACGCTCCAATCACCGGTATAAAAGTCAACCCGTGTCATGGTCACCGGCAGGCGCAGGTCTTCGATATCGGTCAGGCCCGGCTCCCGAAGATCCAGGGGATTGAGCACGTCGGTGACCCGAATATTGTCCGATTTTCCCCAGACCACGATCTGGCGGCCCGCCTTGATGTCCAGCCGGGACGCCGGGCTGACCTGGAGATACGCCTCCCGCAATTCAAGTTCATCTTCATATTCTGAAAGGACCGCCGAGGTGTAGTCTTCCCGGCCGTTGATCCCGTAGGCGGCATCGAAAAATCCCTTTCCGCTGACATAGGCCTGCCATCGGGAGTTGGGTTTGATGCCCATCTCCAGTTGCAGTTCAGCACGCAGACGGGACACGCCCCGCCAGTCCGTTTCGTTAGTTCCAGGTGCGTCGTGGGAAAAGTTGAAGGTGGTCCCCAACTTAAAATAACCGTCCAGGCTGATGGGAGAGACGGTTTCCGCTGTCCTAGAACCGGAGTCTGCAGTCGGGGTTTCATTTTCATCGAAACCTTCCAGTACGTCCGGTTCACCCGCCGTATCTTCTTCAGATTGCATCCCGCCGTTGGATTCCGTTTCAAACCCGTCGATGATCTCTTCGAGGCTCG
>CAZWAE010000182.1:1974-8426 GCA_964631805.1 uncultured Desulfobacteraceae bacterium
TGCATCCCGCCGTTGGATTCCGTTTCAAACCCGTCGATGATCTCTTCGAGGCTCGCGTCTGCGGCCAGAGAGATGGACGGTGTGGGAAAAACCGTTGCGATAACCACCATGAGGAAAACCCATAATGGTATTTTTAGAATTAAATGTGCCATGGCAGACAATCCCTAAAGCCCTTTTTCCATCCTTCGGATGGTGAACAGATCAAAATCAAGGTCCTGGTTGTATTTAACGTTGTTGAGGGTAAGAACGGTCTTGTGTACGGCCTGCTTGCCTTTTTTCTTCGTGACATGGATTTCCGTGCCGACCCAGATATTGTCGATCAGCTCCAGCTTTTTGACGTCCATATATTTCAGATATCCGCCGTCCTTCACCCAGTTGACGGCGCGAACCACAAAATAGTTGTCCTGGCGAACGATGAGCAGCGATTTGCTATACCCGGTTTCCTCCACCACATCCCGGCTGCGGGGCACGGATTCAATAAGCCATGCTTTGTTGCCGCGGACCACGATCTCTTTTTTGAGGTTGAAATCGTAATCCGTAAGATCCCGCGAGGTCATGTCGGAATAGTTCAGGTCGGAGCCCATAAAACTGCCGCTTTTATCACTGGTGGCGATCCGCTTGGTTTTTCGGAGGGCGGGGAGATACAGCCATTGGTCGTCATCCTTGTCCGGGTCATCGAAATCATGGGTTAAAAAGGAGGTGTCCTTGACATCCGCCGGATGTTTGAAAAACATGAGCCGCAGGGTATCCTCCCCCTTGTCCTTGGTAAAGCTGGCGATCCGCCGGATCCGTTTGCTTCCTTTTTTGTCGATGAGGACCATCTCCATGTCGGCGGTACTGTTGTCTCCGTCCTCCCTTGCATCCACTTTTTCCATTATCCCCCTTGCTTTCGGGTCGTCGGCGTATGCGGGGAGGATCAGGATGATGGCCAGCAGGGACAGGATCAACCCGAAAGTAAAGATGTTTGTTTTGAAAATGCCCATGATTTTCCTCCAGGTAAAAGGTTCCGAATGAACCGTTATGGGTTTCCGGATGATTCGGCTTCCACATCCGGATGTTTCCTTTCCATCTTTTTGTTGACCGCCACCATCAACGCCGGTGCGATGAAATAATCCGACAGCAGGGCCATGGTAATGGTGAAGGCGGTCAGTATTCCGAAGTTGAACAGGTTATTCATGCTCGCGAACGTGAAGATGAAAAAACCGATGGACAAAACAATGCTGGTAACCAGCATCGCCCGGCCGGTGGTTTGCATGGTGTTATGCACCGCACGAACCGGGTCTCCGCTCTCTTCGTAGTAGCGGCGGAAGTTGTGCATGAAATGGATGGTGTCGTCCACAGCAAGGCCGATGGCGATGCTTCCCACCATCATGGTAAAGAGATCCATGGGGATGGACAATGCGCCCATGATGCCCAGCGTCAGCAGGATGGGCGCAAGGTTTGGAATCATGCTGAGCAGTCCGATACGGACACGGCCGATGAGGAGCACCATCAGGACGGTAATCACACAAAGGGCCGTCACGTAGCTTTTGGCCAGGCTCATGATGGCGTTTGACAGGGTCCGGGAAAGGAGGGTCATCATCCCTGTCAGGGTGATGTCGACATCGGGGAGTTGTTTTTTGAAATAGGTTTCCCCCATCGCAAGAAATTTACCGTACTTGACGGCATCGTCAAAGGGTGCCTTGATGATCAGCCGCGCCTTGGAAAAACGGCTGTCCACAAAGTCTTCGAGATCGTCCGAACCGCTGTTCTCAAAGAGCAGGAACTCCTGGGCCACCAGATCTTTCTTATCCGGTATGGTATAATACGCCTGACGGTTCTCATTGAGCGCCTGGTGGATCTCTTTTATTATCGTGGTGAGGGACCACGCTTTGCCTGCAAACAGCCCGTCAAACGTCATGGTTTCCGCATAGGCGGAGGCCTCCTCGATCCGGTTGAGAAGCGCCGGGTCATACAGGCCGTTTTCCCTGCCGGTGTCGATGACCACTTCAAGGCTCATGGAACCGCGCAGTTCGCGGTCGATCTCTTCGGTGGCAATCCGGATCTCGTTGTCTTTGGGAAACCATATCAGCGGATTGTGGGAAAAACGGATTGCGGAGGCGCCGGCAACAGAGGCAATCATGATGATACCGCTCACTCCCAGCACCGCGTACGGGCGGGTTGTCGATATGCCGGCAATCCAGGTCAATAAGCGATCTGACAGCGGGGAGCGGGAAATGCCGGAGGTTTCTATCGGTTTTGCCTTTATCGGAAAAAGAGCAACCAGGGCGGGGAGCATCACCAGTGTATAGAGAAGACTGAGCAGAACGCCGATGCCCGCAAATATCCCGATATCGGCGATGGGTGCGACCTCGGCACGGGCAAAGGAGAGAAGGCCGGATGCCGTGGTCACGCTGGTCATCACGATGGCCAGGCCCGAGTGTCCGAGGGCATAGGTGATGGCCTGCTTTTTGTCGGGAGAGGTGCGGAGGCGATGGTAGAATATGGCTAGCACATGCACCGAAGCCCCGACGCAGACCGCCATCAGGAAAGAGGGAAGAATCTGGGTGGGAACCTTGATGGCGGCTCCGGCCATTGCCATGATCCCGATGGTGGAAAGAAGGGTGGAAAGCACTACGAGCAACGGAAAGAGGACGCCGGAAATCCGGCGGAACATGATAAAAAGTAAAATAGCGATGGTGACAAGAGCCAGGGCCATGAATTTCCGCATGTCCTTCATCATCGCCTGCTTGAGGAAATGGGTGACCACAGGAGATCCGGCGATGAATATTTCAAGGTCCGGTGTTTCATATTTTTTAACGATCCGTTTGACAGCGGCCACCGCCTCGCTGTTTTCGGCATCGGTGAGGTAGGTGGGGTTTGCATCCTCTGTTTTTTCTGCCTGCGTTTGGATCTCGATGTCATCCCCGAACCCTTCGAGGACGTCGGTTTTCTGACCGGTCGAAGACAAGCTGTGGGTTCGGATCACGATGGTGGTAAACCGGCCGTCTTCCGAAATGAGCAGGTTTCGATACATGGCGTTGGAATGAACGCGCTGTTTCAAAGTTGCCATCAACGCGTCGGTGCCCGGCCACCTTTCCATGAGGTCTTCAACGATGAGTTCATCCCCCTGCCCGCGGGTGTTCCGGGCATTGACAAGGCTGGTAATGTCGTCGATGTAGGGCACACTGTCTTCCAACTCCCGGTGAAGCGCTTTCAATTGGGTCAGAAACGTCCGGTCGAAAACATCCGGTGGTTTGAGGGCGACGATGATGACCTCGTCTCTTCCGAACTGGTCCCGGAATGCGTTGTAGGAGACCAGGGTCGGGTCATCCTCATGGAGAAATCCCTCGGTGGAGGTATCGATGGTGATCTTCGGGATCTGCGAGATGAATATCCCGACAAGACAGGCCATCAGGGCCAGGGTTTTGAGGCGATTTTCGTAAATCAGACCGGTCAGGTTTTCAAACCATTTTTCGATACGCTTTCTGATATAGGACACTGTTTGCTATTCCTTTTAACCCCTATCGGAGCTGCATTTTTTGTTGAGCCGTTCAGCGGATCGGACACAGGGACCCTTTACACCGGCTACGGTTTTTTTACCGCCCTTAAAATCACCTTTTCTATCTCGTCCGGCATGTTTTTAGACAGAAATTTTTCAAACCCCCGGACCTCCCGTATATCGAAATGCCGTCCCGACAGGTTACGGAGGTTTTTAAGGAGAATCGCGGTGCCCACCGTCATGAGATGGATTAGGGGAGGGAAGGTTTCATAAAAAGTATCCGTTTTGGTACCTTCTTCCAAAAGGTCCGACAGCATGGAGAACATCCTGGCAAAATCACCCACCGCTTCATCCGGCAGGTGATTCCCGCCCGTGGCCATCTCCCGCATCATGATTCGCGGTACATGGGGATTGGTTTCGATGGTGTTAATAAGACTCCGGACGTAGATCCTCAGTTTCTCTTCGGGGGATGTCGCCGATGCGAGATTTCCGGCGATGGTGTCGGCTGTACCACTGAATACATCGTGCAGCACCCTTGAGTAGAGCGCCTCTTTGTTGCCGATGTGGTAATAGATGGTGGCCTTGTTCACCGAAGCCCGTTTTGCGATGGCATCCATCCGCGCCCCCGCAAAACCCTCTTCGGAAAAGATGGCAGCCGCGGCATCGAGTATCCGTTTTTCGGTCTCAATTCGCTGCCGGACTTTCTGCGTTTCCGGACGTGCTTCCATGGCGTACCTTTCAAAAATAATTTATACTAACCGTTTAGTTAAACTATTTGGTTAATATAATGTGCAGATGGGGATTGTCAACGGGATTTTGGTAATCTCCCAAATTCAGAATTTACAATTGAAAGTTTTAAATTCCGGCTTCCCGGCTTAGTATACTTATTCGCAGATATGGTAACGTATGGTTTTCACCACGGAGGACACCGAGAGCACAGAGAGAACGTTCACCAAATGCTCAGAAATCTGTTACTCTGTGTCCTCTGTGCTCTCTGTGGTTTATCTTCAAATTTGCCATCAATATGTAACCGTATTTATGAAACGGGGCCATTAAGGTTTTCCGGATTTCTTCAGTACTTTGATCTTCATGGCCACCGCTTTCCACCTCTCCTTTTCAATCCTGTCAGCGCTCTTTTGCCTGCGCTCTGCAAGGTAGTGAAACTCCTGCTTCATCTTGAGATAGCTTTCCAACCGTTCCGGCGGAAGGTCTCCCGTTTGGATCGCGGCCTGCACACCGCATCCGGGCTCGTGCCGATGGCTGCAATCGGTGAACCGGCAGGTTGTCGCCATCTCCTCGACGTCGGGAAAGGCATATCCAATGCCGTCCTCGTCATCCCAGAATGCGATCTCCCGGAGTCCGGGGTTGTCGATGATCATGCCCCCGCCGGGCAGTTGAATCAGGTCCCTCGATGTGGTGGTATGAACACCTTTCCCCCCGTGATCACTGACCGCGCGTGTCACCCGGTCCTCATTCCCCGAAAGGCAATTTACAAGGGTCGATTTCCCTGCGCCTGAGGATCCAATCAGCACGGCGGTGCTACCGGCGGTCAGACGGCTTCTTATTCCGGTGAGGCCGACCCCGGCTTTGGCGGAGATCGGCCAGACGGGTACCCCGAAAGCAACTTCCGACACATCGTCCTTGAAATCCGCCACCTCCGGCTCCTGGTGAAGATCGCATTTGTTGAGGAGAATCGCAGGCGTACATCCGCTGTTATAGACAAGGGTCAGATATCGTTCGATGCGGCGGAGGTTGTAGTCCCGGTCCAGACCGCAGACAATAAAAGCGGTGTCGACGTTGACTGCGATCACCTGTTGCTCCGATGGCATCACTTCCTTTTTGCCGCGGTTTCCGGAAGCCCCCCTTGAAAGCGCATTTCGCCGCGGTAGCAGTTTGGTGATGACGCTTTCTTTCAGCGCTACCCAATCTCCCGTGGCCGGGAATGAAGACAGTTTGTCGGCATCCCGGAAGAACTTTCCCGAAACGGTTGCCGGAAACTCATCTTTTCCGTCACAAACCAAAAAACTGTTTTTCCGGACGCTGGTCACGCGTCCGGGGCGAAGAGTCCTGTCCATCAGACTTTCAAAGTGCCTGTTAAAAAAATTGTTCCAGCCCAAATTCTCAAGTGTCATGATGTATCTCTCCATTCTTTTTTTGAAGGTCAGGGGATCTGCCGATCCATTAAGGCCAATCCGGAAACATGTATTTACCGCCGCCCTAAGTTCCGGGAGTTCAAAAAAAGCTAAAAGTGGTATCTATTTACATTTTATATCTTTCGGTGATAGGATGCTGGCGCACAACAAGGATAAAACTGTGCAGATGGGGTTTTAGGGCTGGGGACAAAACAATATCTCAGCAGCCCCTAGAAGGAATATCTTTCATGATCGGTCAAAGAGACCTGACCGAAATGAAACGAACAGACTTTCGGCGTGTCAAGCACGCAGTGAAGCTTCTATCGATCAACCGCTCCGCACATCGTTTCCGTGTTGGCAACCGTTGGCACAATCTCCACTTTTTTCCTGGTCATAAAATCTCCTTTTTTTCAATCATAGCGGTGCAAGCTGTATATCATGACGTTGAGACAGTCAATATCGAATTTGGGTTTTACCTCAATCAACACTTTTCGGACCGTTCAACAAAGTCCTTCCCACAAAAGGCTTCATGTTATGCCCTTAATTTTGGCACTGATATCTCTTTTAAACAGCCGCACCTGTTTTTTAGAGCACCCGTTCTATCCGTTGAATGTTTTTAGCCGAGCCGACAACGACCATGGTGTCGTCAGCCTCAATGGTAGTGTCACCTTTGGGGTGGAAGACCATGGTGTCATCCGGTTTCCGAATGACGATTATCATCAGTTCGTAATTTTCCGATATTTTGGAGTCTTTCAAGGCGAGACCCGCCATCTTCGAGTTCGCATTCACACGAATCTCTTCGATTTGAATATCAACACTGTCATCGGCAAAGGCCATTT
>CAZWAE010000183.1:0-8420 GCA_964631805.1 uncultured Desulfobacteraceae bacterium
GGGAGCCCCAGACCGGTTCCCTCCTCTTTACGGGTAAAGAAGGGATCGAAGATTCGGTCCCGGTCATTTTTCGCTATTCCCGGTCCGTCATCCGCGATTTGTACAAAGACCCCGTCATCTTCTCTCCGCATATGCACCTTGATCCTGCCGGCATGGGGCGAGGCGTCCACAGCGTTCAGCAGGATGTTGATAAATATCTGGGATATCTTTTCCCCGGCGACCGGAAACGACCCACCTGCTTCTAAACCGCTGCTCTCAATCCGGATCTGTTTTTTCTCCAATTTGCTGGAGAGCAGTTTGAAACACCTTTGCATTACTGTGGAAAGGGGTTCTGTATCGATACCGCTTTCCAACGGTTGCCCACCGCGAAGGAGATTAAGGGCTTCGTTCACCGAATTGTCGAGCCTTGAGGTTTCTGTCAACAAAATTTCGACAAATTCCCGTTTAGGGTGACCTTCCGGGTAGTCATCCAGAAGAATTTCCGCCGAACCTTTTATGGAGCCGAGGGGGTTTTTTATCTCATGCGCCAGGGATGCCGATACCTCTCCCAGCATGGCCAACCGCTGGCTTTTTCGAAATTCTTCTTCCACCTCGATCATGAGTTCCGCGCTGTCATGCAGCTTTGCATAGGAAATTTTCAGTTTCTCAGACAAGAGCCGGTATTTTTCCCTTAATTTCGATTCCTTGCTGGCAATGCCGCCGATAAGGAGTCCTGCCGCCATGTAGAGCACGATTTCAGTCAGTTCGCTGAGATAGGTTGCTCCGCCCTTGCCGATAAACAGCAGCAGATGCGGGATGAACGCCACCGACGTTATCGCCGCAATACTCAGCCCCCCGCGAATACCGAACCAGACTCCGCCAAGAGCGATTGGGAAATAGCTGAGGCGACGATACGTGTCGTGATAGAAAAGAAGGTGTCCGGGGGTAAAAAAATGCATCAGTCCTATCCCGATTGCGGCACACACAAGAATTGGATATCGATAGCTTTTCATCCCATCAATCTATCACCAAATAAAAATGAAAGAAAATAAAATATCCAACGACTACCTACCTATAGCGTGCACCATTGTGATGGTTTATTAAAAGTTGACAGCCTCTGAACCAATCCATACTCTAAAAACCATACACCGTAAGCACTCTTTAATTTAAACGTTGATCTTCGCCACACATTCCCAGGAGACTTGTATGGCCCGGTTCTGGAAGGGAATCATAAAAATATCCGCGGCTCGGTTGAACCGCAGTGTGGTGACGTGGGTGTTTGCCAGCGTTATCCTTATTGAGACCATTATCCTGATCCCCTCATACGGCAATCGGAAAGAAGAGTTGCTGTCCCAGATTCAGGCGATCTCATCGGCTAAGATTGCCATTCTGCTCAAGGGAACCTCAGGTGAGATAACCGGTAAAGATATGGTCATGGTGTTTGGGCGGCTGGTGGGAAATTCGGTCATTCTTGGGGGGCAACTGTACACGGCGGGCGGTGATGATGTGTGTACCTTTGGAGAAAAGCCCTATCTGACCCATGAGATGATGCAGAAAACGGGGATGATGGACTTTTTGGATGACACCCGTTATCGATACGATTTCGGATACCGGCTTTCGACTTCACAAATGGACTATGTGCTCGTCTTGAGCCATGATGCTTCGGCGGTCAAGATGGAACTCCAGGCGTTCCTCTTGAGGATATCGGGTTTGGTGCTGATCATCTCCATATTTGTCACGGTGGGCGCCTGGCTGGCCCTCGTCCCTCTCGTGATCACCCCTATTTTAAAACTGCGGGGCGACCTTATCCATGCAGGAGAGGCTGTCAAAGAGGATCGCATCCCCTCGTTCCGTTCCGTTGCCGGGAAGCGAAGGGATGAATTGGGAGACGTCATTGCCGCATTCATCGATATGTTCGGCCAGATTCAACAGGCCATCGAGGAACGGAAAAAGGCGGAAGACTCTCTTCAAAGCAGCCTGTTGCAGGTGGAATCCTATTCGCGGGCCCTGGATTCAGAAATGGAGAAGGGAAAGCAGATCCAGAGGGATTTTTTACCGGATCGATTTCCAAGCCATCCGGATTGGGAGATTTCCGCCGTTTTCTACCCGGCAAAGCAGGTTTCAGGAGATTTTTACGATGTGTTCACGCTGCCGGAAGATCATATTGGGTTGATCATTGGTGATGTGAGCGACAAAGGGGTGGGGGCTGCTCTTTACATGGCGCTGATCAGAAGTCTGATCCGCGTGTTTTCAGGCCACAGCCGGCTGGTCGGGGGCGTGTCTTTAACCGATGTATGCCAGTTGGGTGCCGAGGGCGCCGAGGCGGGAAATCCCCAGGAAACGGCCCTTACAGCAGTGACGCTCATTAACACCTATCTCCTGGAAGAGCACGGAGATGACGGGATGTTCGCCACCCTGTTTTTTGGTGTCCTTGACACATCAACGGGACTTCTGGCCTATGTCAACGGCGGGCATGATCCCCTGTTTATCGTCGGTCAAAATGGGGAGAAAAAGATGCTGAAACCCACCGGCCCTGCCATCGGCCTGCTGCCCGATATCCAATTTACACCCAAACAGGTCACCCTCGAACCCGGAGAGGCGCTGGTCGGGTATACCGATGGCGTGACGGAGGCCCGTTCACCTCTGGATGAAATGTTTACCCGCAAACGCCTTGAAGAAACCCTTTTGAGGGATCCATATCACAGTGCCGAACAACTGC
Source organism: uncultured Desulfobacteraceae bacterium (assembly GCA_964631805.1). Taxonomy (GTDB): domain Bacteria; phylum Desulfobacterota; class Desulfobacteria; order Desulfobacterales; family CAZWAE01; genus CAZWAE01. The sequence continues at coordinate 2,699 of CAZWAE010000183.1, forward strand.
TGGAAAACATTCAGTCCGATCTTTTCCATTTCACCGAAGATGCGGCCCAGAGCGATGATATTACGATACTGGTTACCCGAAGGATCGACCCATCAGAATAGGAGGATTTTATCATGTCAAATACACAGTTGATCTTGTTCGGATCCTTAAAAACAGAATGGCCGGATGGCGATGATTTTCCCGTAGGTGTGAATCTCGACAAACCCTCTCCTCTGCCTGATATCCTTAAAAGGTTCGGTATCCCCGGGGAGAAAGTCCAGCTGGTCATGATCAACCACAAAGCAGTATCAAAGGAAACGGTGGTTCATCCCGGCGACAGGCTGACACTGTTTCCACGGGAGTATCCGATATTTGCCGATTGGCATGATCTTCGTTTAAATAGGGATTGAAGACCTTATAAACCTCGGAAAGTGGTGCAAATTGCAGCTGTAGTAATTTGCACCATACTGCGGCATTCTGCACATTTCGCATAACTATCTGTAAATACACATTAATGTAATTTTACCGAATTTAAATGGTGCATTCTACACCATTCTGCCAAAAACCACTCATTGCCCCCATTCAAATCCCGCCTAATAAAATACACAATAAATTCATAATGTTAAAAAATTATTTTATTTTTTTAGCAAATTGGCCCGGTTCATGCTCTTACTGTTAGACAAAACTGACAGAAGGAATCGATAAAAAAAAGACACACAAACGTAAAGGAGGGGGTCATGGCTGAGAAAATGAAAAAAACTTCGGGACGTCCCAACGTATTCGGCATGTCAAACGAAATGTGCGTTTGGTCAAATGCAGGTGTCGTGAAATCCATGAAGTGCATCAATGCTTTCGACTGTCTGGGCTGCTCCTTTGACCGGAAGGTCCAGGCCAATTTCGAAGCAAAGGAAAAACAGGCGGGTCGCATGGGTCGGGATTACCAGCAAACCCGGATGCGTCTGCTGGAACGCCAGGGAAAGTGCCGTCACATGTTGAGCGGGCGTGTGGGATTCAAACTCTGTGCCCACAATTACAATTGTGTGATGTGCCCCTACGACCAGATGCTCGATGACAGCGCCATCGCCCCCACACTCACGCGTCCGGTCTGCGATCATGTCTCGGGCTTTGCCGTGGCCAGGGATCATTACTTCCACCATGGCCATACCTGGGCCCGGGTGGAATACGGCGGGCGCGTCAGGGTCGGGATCGATGACTTTGCATTAAGGCTGCTCGGACCCCAGGATGAGATCGATCTTCCCAAGCTGGGTGCAAAGCTGGAACAGAACCGGCCCCAAGCCACCATGAAAAAGGGTGGGAATGAAGCGGAAACCCTGAGCCCGCTGGACGGAACCGTGGTTGCCGTCAACCCCGAAATCGCGGGCCGGGCCGAAACCCCCAATGCCGCCCCTTACGCCGAAGGGTGGTTGATGGTTCTTCAGCCCAGGAATCTTCGAAAAGGCCTGAGAAATCTCCTCTACGGTGTGGAAAGCCTTGCCTGGACCGACGATGAAGCCGGCCGGTTGACCACGCTGCTGGATGAAGAGGTCGGCTTCCGTATGGCTGCCACGGGTGGTGAGGCTGTTGGAGATATCTGCAGCGCGGTTCCCGAGATCGGTTGGGACCGGCTGGTGAACGAATTTCTGCGCTGATCCAGCTATAGAATATTAACCCAAAACCCTTAAAGGCTGCGGCGGGATGATCTGCCGCAGCCTTTTTATATCATGGGACTGTCTTTTGAAGGAGGGTGGGATCGTTACCGCCCGGAAACCCGGCCCCCAAGGTCAGAAAGCCCTTTTCCAATTGAACCTGAAAACGATCGGGACCAAGGTCACTCTTATTGGGGCGCAAAAGTCAACAGTTTGCCACCACCTTGATTCGGCGGGATATTTCAAATGTACAGGCCGGGCAGAAACGTAACGGCAGACCGTCCAGTTGTTCAAGGTCCCGGCTGAAGTGCATCAAACACCGGACCTCCCAGCAGTGCTCCAGCCCGAAAATATGCCCGACTTCATGGACACCGATTTTAGCCGCCCTTTCATAGGTCTCCGCCTTGTCTACCCCTTTGATGCGATGAAGTGAAATCAGGGCGGTATTGCCCCCCAAATGGGATTCCCCGAAAACAAAAGTGAGTATCGGGGTGCAGATGTCCAGTTCGGTAATACCCAGCTTAAGCGGCGCCCCACTTTTTTCAGCAGAGATCTCCTTTATGATCTTCATAGCGTCGAATTGTTTTCTCTGGGAGATGTATGCGTATTGTGGATCCGGCCGGGGCAGCAAGACGTCAGTATTGAGGCCGACGATGGCCTGTAGATTGGCGGCGACAATCGCTACGGCCACCGGGTCCATCCTGCCCAATGGAACGATATCCATCAGGGCTGTTGTTTCCGATGTGAAATATTTATCAGGCAATAGAATCACCGTTCGAGAGACATGGGTCCGACCACTTTTCGACTTGTTGCAGAATCATTCCATAGCAGACGGGTCTACCCTTGTTTTAAACGACAGACCCGCAATTGCTAAGTGCGAGTCAATCGATAGCGCTTGATTTTCCGGTTCAGTGTGCTCCGGTCGATGCCCAGTTGTAGGGCGGCCCGGGAAATATTCCAATCCGAGGTCTCCAAAGCGGCTTTGATGTGGCTGATCTCGATCTCCCTCAGCGTCATGGTTCCCAGGTTGCATTCCTCCCCCTGGGGCTGCAAAAACGACAGTTCATCGGCCCCGATCATGCGCCCGCGGGCGATCACCACTGCCCGTTCGATGACGTTTCGCAGTTCGCGCACATTTCCCGGCCATCCGTAGGTGGTCAGGATACCCAATGCTCTTTGGGTCAAGCCCTCTAGTTGCTTGCCGGTTTCCCTGACAAAACTTTCCAAAAAGTGATCCGCCAGTACCGGGATATCGGCCAGCCTTTCACGCAACGGCGGGATGTGAACGTTGAACACGTTGATCCGGTAAAAAAAATCTTCACGAAACTGGTCCTCTTTGATCAGCTGGGGCAGATCCCGGTGGGTGGCACTGATCAAACGGTAGTCGGAATCGATGGATTGACTGCCGCCAAGCCGCTGGAACTTTTTTTCCTCCAAAGCCCGGAGGAGGCTGACTTGCATTTTCTGCGAAATTTCTCCGATTTCGTCCAGAAACAATGTGCCTTTATTGGCCATCTCGAGCCTGCCCCGACGCGCTTTGACGGCACCGGTAAAGGCCCCTCGTTCATGGCCGAAAAGCTCGCTTTCCAGCAGCGTCTCCGATTGTGCGCCGCAGTTGATGGCGACAAAAGGCCCGTATGCCTGTCCGCTCTGCATGTGGATGGCCCTTGCCACCATCTCCTTGCCCACCCCGGTTTCACCGGTGATGAGGACGGGTGCCGGAGAGGGGGCGACATCCTCCAACACCGCGAACACCTCCCGCAAAGCCTCGGATTCCACGATCAGGCCCTCGAACACCGTTGTCTGTTTCTCCATGAGCTGTTCACGCAACGCAAGGTTCTCCGCCTTTAGGGCCTGGTTGGCCGAGACCCTTTCTATGATGAGGGAAATTTCATCGGGATCAAAGGGTTTGCAGATGTAATCGCAGGCACCCCGTTTCATGGCATCCACAGCCGTTTGGATCGACCCGTGGGCGGTGATCATAATTACATTGGCATCCTGCTGGGTTTCTTTGATTCGGCCCAGAAGCTCAATACCGCCCATGCCCGGCATCTTGATATCCAACAGGTAGAGATCAAACTGGCAGGTTTCGATGATCTCCAGAGCGGCCTCCCCGGAGCCGGCTATCTCAACATGATAGCCGTCCTTAACGAGCCATGCAGCAAGGGCTTCGCGAATTGGCTCCTCGTCATCCACCACCAATATCTGCATCGATTGCGTCATCTCCCCTCTCCTTTTATTGGGTATCGGTTTTCTCTCCGGCGGGCAGGGTGAGCTTGAACTTCGTGCCTGCTCCGGGTTTGCTTTCAACCTCGACAGTGCCGTTGTGCTCGGTAACGATGCCGTGCACCATGGACAGGCCCAGCCCCACCCCTTTGCCCTCCTTTTTGGTCGTATAAAAGGGCTCGAATATCTGGGGGAGGTCTTCCGGATCGATCCCGCATCCATCATCGGCCACTTTCAGCCAGATGCAGTTATTTTTTTCATCCAGGCCTCCCGAGATGGTCATTTTTCCCCCACCGCTGGTTGATTCCATGGCATTGAAAACCAGATTCATCAGGCATTGTTGAATTTGAGTGTAATCTCCCCTTGCCGTAAACGGCGGTTCCGGCAAATTAACTTCATAGGCCACATCCGAGGTTTCCAGTTGATGTTCCGTGAGTACGATAATAGTCTGAATCATCTCAATGAGATCTATCTCGTTCACCTCAATGTTTTTTTGCCTTGCAAATGTGAGCAGGTTTTTAACGATCTGTCCGCAACGCATTGCCTCCCGCACGCACACATCCAGATATTGATCGAAGGAAGCGATGCTTTTTTCAGGATTTTCATCCTCTTTCAGACACCGCAACATCAATTTGTTGAAGGTCAGGATACTGGAGATAGGGTTGTTGATCTCGTGACATACGGAGGCGACAAGACGGCCGAGGGATGCAAGCCGGTCTTCCCTGATGAACCGTTCCAGGTCGTTTTTGATGGCCTGGGTGCGCACTTCGACCCGGTCGCTGACCGTCTGCGTGATATCCCGGATCACGATGACCACCTGAACGATCTCCCCCAGGGGATTGGTCAGCGGGTATGCGGTGGATTGATGGAGCCTGGTTTCGCCATTTCCCTGATCGCTCTCATGCACGGTTCGGGCAGGCTTTCCGGTTTTGAGCACCTCATCCATGGGGCATCTCAGATCGCGTTTATTGCACGCCTCCATCATGCTGTGAATCACCTCATAACAGGGGTTTCCGATGACGGAAGAGCGGGTCTTGCCACCCGTAATCAACGGAGATTCGTTGCAGTTGACGATCTTTAAATCCTTGTCGATTACCATCACCCCATCTGGGGAAGCTTCAAGCAGAGCTGAAGCAAAGGAGGTGGCCAGGCTGATCTCGGTATCCGGTTCGGAGACCTGTTGATACATACCGGCGATGTCGAAGATGAGCATGGAGGCCCGGCTGTCCAGTACACCGACGGAAGGGGATTTATGCCGGACCAGGGTTGCCATGATTTCGGGATCTCCCGATAATTCCAGGATCAGGTCAAGGTGATCCTCGGAGAGCAGATCCATGGGGTCTTCGTATACCGTAACCCCCACTTCTCCGGCAAACTTGGAGCAGGCAATGGATTTGTTGACCGTGGCGATCGCATCCAGTTGCAGCCTCAGCCTTCCGGGATTGACTTCATTGAGCATCCGCATCACGGACAAACAACGGTACCCGCGAGCCACCACGGCGACTCTCACCAATAGACAGTGTTCATGCTTCTTCAGGGTTACCATTGGCATTTCCCAATTTTAAATAGCGGTTTTTGTTGGTCGTACACTCTGATGAGCCGAGCAAATCTGCTGCATTTTGCTCCATCTGATCCGTTTTTTTAGTGTCACGGTACCGGCAATTGCATCGTCTCGATTTGCACCAAATTCCCACACTTCAGAATAGCGTGGTCGGCAGGTCTCGGAAAAATAGGAAAGTGTATGGCCATGATCATGATGGTTAGTGAATATTGAGACCTGAAATGTGCTACATTGTATTCATATCGATGGTTGTTTGTCAAGAAATCGGTGCAGATTGCCGCACCGGTTTGGCGGCCGACTCGCGGCTTTG
>CAZWAE010000184.1:0-4228 GCA_964631805.1 uncultured Desulfobacteraceae bacterium
GATTGCTATCCCCCCCAACCCTTTTCAAAGCGTCCTTTATGTTGATCCCCGGCAGGTTGCCGGGAAGATCCGCCCGGGACGGTTTGCCCTTTACCGCCATATCGGCCCCATCACCCCCCGGCTCCTTTTCCCCGATGCCCGGTTTCAAATCCCGTTCACCGGGTTTGACCCACTTCACGAGTACCGAAAAAAGCTCTCCAGGATCGATGGGCTTGCTCACGTAGTCGTTCATGCCCACCGTAAAGCATCTTTCCCTGACCCCGCCCACCACGTCCGCTGTCATGGCAATAATCGGCACCGTTTCGAAGATGGATGCGCCATGTTGAGGTTCCGGGTTTTTTTCTCCCCGGGTTCCCAGGTTCATATGCCTGATCCGTTTGGCGGCCTCGTATCCATCCATCACCGGCATCTGCAGATCCATGAGCACGATATCAAATGGCGAGCCCTGTTTTTGCCTTACCGCCTCAGCCCCTTTGTGCTCCAGCATGTCGACGGCTTCCCTGCCGTTTCCGGCCACCGTCACCTGGAATCCCGCGTTTTGTAGCAGTCCGACGGCCACATCCTGATTGATCTCGTTGTCCTCCACCAGCAGAATGCGGGCGCCGGAAATGGCGTCCAATCCTTCGGGTAGGTGAGCCTCCCTTCGCTCCGGCACCGGATCTTTCGCCGTTCTATCGCCAAGGGCGCTCATGATGGCGTCAAACAGGGTCGATTGGGTCACCGGTTTGACGAGATAGCCGTCGAATTCCATCTCTTTTGTGGCTTCAACAGCCAGTTCGCCACCATGGGCAGTGATCAGGATGATGTAAGGCTTTCGCGGTATTTCAGCCTCCTCCCTGATTCGGCGGGTGGTCTCTATCCCGCTCATCCCCGGCATCTTCCAGTCCATCAGCACAAGGTCATAGGGGTTTTGCATTGTCGTTTCCGCTTGCCGAAGTTCGTAAATCGCCGCATAGCCCGAGTCCACCGTGGTCACGTTAAATGAAAAGGCCTCGAGATAATTTCTCAACACTTCAAGGGCGATGCGATTGTCGTCCACCACCAGAACCCGCGATCCCACCCAGTCGGTTGCCGGCAGCCGAAACTCCCTTCGTTCTTTGTCTTTGATGCCGAACCGCGCCGTAAAACTGAACGTACTGCCTTTGCCGGCTTCGCTTTCCACCCTCAATTCCCCGCCCATCATCTCCACCAGCCGCTTGCTGATCACCAACCCGAGCCCTGTGCCGCCAAATTTTCGTGTTGTGGAGGTGTCGGCCTGGCTGAACGCCGCAAACAGCCTCGACCGCTGTTTCCGGGTGAGGCCGATTCCCGTGTCCCTGACGGAAAACCGGAGCACCGCGCTTTGATCCTCCTCCTTGATCAGCTCCGATGAAATCACGACCTCTCCCTTTTCCGTGAACTTCACCGCGTTTTTGGTCAGGTTGACCAGCACCTGCTCCAGCCGCAAGGAATCTCCCACCAGGTTTAACGGCAGGTTCGTGGATGAATCGATGACGAACTCCAGCCCCTTTTCCTGGGCCTCCATGCTGATCATGTTCGAAAGATTGGTTAAAACATCGTTAAATGAAAATTCGATGGATTCCAGCTTGAGTTTTCCCGCCTCGATTTTGGAAAAATCCAGGATATCGTCGATGATGCCCAGAAGGCTCTTTGAGGCCAGGAGAATGTTGCTTACATAGCGTTGCTGGAGAGGTGTGAGCACTGTCTGACCCAGCAGGTGGGCCATGCCGGTCACCGCGTTCATGGGGGTGCGGATCTCGTGGCTCATGTTGGCCAGAAATTCGCTCTTGGCCCGGTTCGCGGCCTCGGCCGCGGCATGGGCTTTCTGCAGCTTTTTTTCAGCTTGTTTGCGATCTGATATATCCCGATAGATGGCATACACACCGGCGTCCCGACCGTTTATGTGAATGGACAGGCCGGTGACGGACACATCGAGCAGGGCACCGCTTTTGGTTTGTCGCTGTGTATCGTGAAACGGTTTTTTACCTGACTTAATATCATCTTTCAGCCGCTTACCTTCGGCCCGGCATTTCCTGGGAATAATGGTGTCGTCAAGCGATTTGCCGATCACCTCTTCGGGTGCAAAGCCGAAAAGATTTGTGAATTCCCGGTTAACACGAACTGCGCGATCTTTTTCGCTGACAAGGGCAATGGCTTCGGTCGATGCCTCAAAAAGCTGCTCCAGATAGGCTTTTTGAATCTCCAGATTCTTTCTCGACTGCTCCAGGTCCTTTTTGGAAGTGTTCAGATCTTCGACCAGATTCAGCATGGCTTCTTGTGTCTTTTCCAAATCTCTGGTTCTTGCCTCGACCCGTTTTTCCAATGTACGGTTGAGATTTTCGATTTCGGTTTCTGCGGCCTTACGCTCCGTGATGTCCTGAACGACCGCCAGGATCATTCTTTCATCCGAGATTAAGGTGGTGCTGAGGGATACTTCGGCGTCAAGTTCAGTCTGATCGATGCGTTTGTGCTTCCAGTAAAAGCGATCGCCACTTCCGCTTAAGACGGCTGTCGTTTTTCTTTCTAAAACGTCACCGGAAAGACTTCCGTCAGGCTGTCTTTGCGGAGAAAGATCCGCCAATGTCTTGCCGAGGATGTTCTCAAAATCACCCTGGAAAAGTTTAAGGGTTTGTTGATTACATCCGACGATCTGCCCCTCATCCAACACGAGGACAGCATCGTTGGAGGCTTCAAAAAGCGCCCGGTATTTCTCTTCATTCGCCTCGATCACATGCAGCCTGTTCCTTAACTCTTCCGTCATGATATTAAACGCCCGTGACAACCGGCCGACCACGTCTTTGCTCTCATAGGCGATCTCCTGCTCAAAATTGCCATCGGCAACTTCCTGGGCCTGGGAAGCCAGCGTCAATATGGGTTTACTGAGCAGGCGGGCCAATAATACCGAGAGGCCGAGACTGAATAGGATCGCCAGCAGGGTGATCCCAATGATATTCATCCTGAGTGCCGCAATTTTCCGGTATACCGCATCGAGTGAAAAACCGACGCGCACCGTTCCGAAAAGGTCTCCGGATATATGAATCGGGGAGACGGCCTCATAACCGGTGCCGGGGAGTTCGGCGATTCCATTCGTGCCTGATCCGATGATTTGAATCTTCCCCGCGCCGGCGGCTACAAAAAACTGCCCGTCCCGGGAGTGATCGCTGTGAGCCAGGATGCGGCCGTCATTGTAATCGACGACAAACGCATAAATGATGTCATTTTCCTGTTTCAGACTGTCCACAAATGAATCCAGAAGGGTTTTGTTGTAAACGACATAAGGATTGGACATTGAAAGGGCGGCCAGGTAGGTGTTGTTTTTTACCCGCACATAAGTTGCATCGGTAATCGACTTTTCAAACGCATTCGTCGCCAGCAGTGCAATACTTACCGTTACACAGACAATGGGAATCGTCGTCAACAAGGTAAACTTGAAGGCGAAGCTTCTGTCTCTGAATAACGGCCTGAAGCTAATCATCGTCTGTAAAGATCCCTTTATTCGACAAAGACATCGTGCAGGTTGAGCATTCCGGTTGCCGCCGGAATAAACCCCTTAACCCGTTTGCTCACACCGTAGAACTCCTCACCGGCATAGCCGAACAGCATAGGGGCCTCCTTGTACACAATCTCCTGAACCTGCTTGTAATAAGCTGCACGCTCTCCGGGAGACAGGGCGCTTTCCGCCGATAACAGGAGTTGGTCCACCTTTGCATTGGAATAATTGGAGAAATTGCCGCGGCCATTGCTTCTTAGCTTTGGCAGCAATATGCCCACCGGATCAAGGGTGGTGTTGCCCCAGGATGTTACCAGGATGTCGGCTTTCCGGTTCTTCATGGCGGACCGTACGTCCGTCTTGTCACCGATGGTGATGTCCGACTTGATACCAACCTTGGACAGGAACAACGCAATGGTATTGGCAAATTTGCTGTATTTTTCTATACAGACTATTTTTACCGTGTGGCTCTTGGGAAATTTCGCCTGGCGGAACATCGCCTCGGCAGTTTCGGGGTCATACGGATACGGTACCTGCCGCTCATTGAAGGCGAAGGCCTGTTTCAGCAGGATCGTCGGCAGAATCTGCCCCTTGCCCTGTAAAACTGTGTTGATAATCATGCGCATATCCACGGCGTAGTTGAGGGCCACCCTCGCGCGAAAATCGCTAAAAGGCTGTTTGGCGCAATTCAGATCGGCAAAATAGCTCCGGGTGGCCGGCTGGCTCATCACCTCGATG
>CAZWAE010000184.1:4328-8418 GCA_964631805.1 uncultured Desulfobacteraceae bacterium
GCTTTCTCAAATTGCCGGGATCCGACCCTCCGGAGATAATCTGCCGGGACGATCTCCTGCAATGTCAGCATCAACGGCAGAATGGGCCAGGGCTTGGCGGTAGCGATACGGACCGTGAGGTCGTCGACAACCGTCACCGCCGATACGGGCCCCAACAATGTCCGGCGCGGAGAGGTCCTGCCGTCTATCGCCCCCTCTTGTGTTACCCGATCCAGGGTGAATTTGACATCCTGCGCCGTAAAGCCGTCACCATTGTGGAATTTAACCCCCTTTCTCAGCTTGAACTCCCAGGTGGTCTGATCAACGGCCTGCCAGGATTCCGCCAACTGGGGGACGACGAGCAGGTGCCTGTCCCGTATGGTCAGACTGTCGAACATGTTTTTTATTACCATCTGGGTGTCGCGATCCCTGTGATTCGTAGGGTCCAGCGATAAGACCTTACTGGACATCGCAACGACAATCGATTGTCTTTTCAGATCGTCAGAAGGATCTGCGCCGTAACATGTCACGGACATGCTGATGTAGAGGCACAAAAGTGGTAATAGTATGTTGCCGGTCCTTTTAAAGGAATAGAAGTCACCGGTGCAATTTTTCATATTTCCTTCTCCCCTTCCAAAGTTTTGCCGCCCATTGAATACATTTCAGGCCTTCATGGGCGTGGCACTGATGCCGGAATGGTCAACCCCGCTTCTTCATAATATTTCAAAGCCCCAGGATGCAGCGGGGCACTCAGGGCTTCCAGCATGTTGTCTCGCGTAAGGACGCCGTATGCCGGGTGAAGCTTTTTGAACTCCTCCAGATGATTAAAAATTTCCCTGGTTATGATATAAACGATCTTGTCGGGAATATTGGCGTTGGTGCAGAAGGTGGCCTTCACCCCAAAGGTCTCGACATTTTTCCTGTTTCCCGAAAGGGGGTAAAAATTGATGGGGATATGCGCCCCGGCGTAGTAGGGCCATTTCGCCACCAGCTTATCGATGCAATCTCCGACCAGGGGAACAAAATGTACTTTTCGCGTCCCCTCCGTCGCCTCTTTAATGGCATCGTTGGGATGGCCGACCGTGTAAAAAAACGCATCGAGCCGTCCGCTCTGAAGCAGTTTGGCGGATTCAGCTGCACGAACGCCCTCGGCGCGCAGTTCCCTTCTCCAGTCCAGACCGCACGCCTGCATGGCGTCAATGGCATTTCCCCGTGGACCGGAACCGGGGTTGTTGATATTGACAACTTTGCCTTTGAGATCTGCCAGTGTCTTGATCCCCGTGTCATCGCCGGCTACCAGCACAACGCTTTCAGGGTGAAAACTGCAGATACTGCGCAGGCTTTTTTGCGGTCCCCGATCCTTCCAGTCCTTAATGCCGTTCCAGGCCTGATATTGGCGGTCTGACTGAACAATACCGAACTCGAGATCCCCTACTGCGATGGCATTCACATTGAATACGGATCCCCCCGTGGACGCAAACTTGACCCTAAACCCGTATGCCTTGCCCTTTGGGTTTACAATTTGGGCAACCGCTTTGCCGGTGGGGTAATAAACGCCCGTAACGCCTCCGGTCCCAATGGTCACAATAATGTTGCCCGCATGAGCGGTCATGAGCGTTGAGCCTGCGAAAATGGACCATCCAAGACAAAGGAGAATGCGGATAATACTATTTAAATTCGCTCGAAACTTTGTTTTTACATATCGTGCTTTCATTGCTTATCCCCTTAATCCCATAATGCGGTTCTCTATAAAGCCCCGGTTGGTTCCGAAAAGAGGCCGGCCGGACAATGACGCCGGTGTGTCGTGGATGACCCCATAAAAAATCAGGTCCGGATTTAAGGCACAGCCTGCTTCTTTGCGAGTTTTTCCATCAGCATTCGGTTTTCATTTTTGATCTCTTTCATCCTCAACTCGCGATCGATAAACAACCGGTTCATTCGTTCCAGTTTGGTTGTTTTCAACTCGAGATCCTGAGTCCGCTCCCGGACCCGAAGTTCGAGCTGGGTTTTGGCCTGCCGTAGTTCCATGTCCATCATCTTTCGTTCAGTGATATCTACCATAAACCCTTCGATAGCAGACAGCCTGCCGTTATCGTCAAATATGGCATGCGCATTCAATTCCACCCAGATCCGGCTTTGATCCTTACGATAGAATTCAGTTTCAAAACCCAGCACCCTGCCGTTGTCGCTGAGCATCCTGAGCAATTCGCCCCTGACTTCCGGATAAACATAAAGCTGGGACTTGATATCTGGAAATCCCTTCATCAAATCTTCTCCGGAATCATATCCCAGAAGCTCTGCCATTGCAGGGTTCACCGAAATCCAATTGCCCTTAGCGGTTGTTTTAAATATACCCTCAACTGAATTTTCGAAAATACTGCGATATTTCATTTCGGAATTTTTAAGCTCCGCCATCTGTGTATGGATCGTTTCTCCCATTTGCTCCAAAATGGTGAGGAATGGCTTGAATTCCTTCACGGACATATGAATATCCCGGGTGACATAGGAACCGGCCCTATAGGAATTTGCGATGTTGCCAAGGAGTTGAAGCGGTTTTTCTAAAAAGGTCCGAAGAAAAACACCGGTCAGGACAATCAAAACGGCTATAATAATGATTGCCATAATGATGCTCGTCCTAAATAATCTGGCCGTGTTTTCTTCATGGTAGCGTTTTGTAAGCGAGATTTCGATATTCCCTATGTGTTTCCCATTGTAAACGACTTTTCCGTCTCTTTTGATCAGAGTGTCTTTAACGTTTTTGTCAATATCCAGCAGGACTTCTCCTGTCACATCAATAATTTTGAGCTGTACGATTAAATCGTTTTGGGAATATAAGCGTCCTATCTGGTCTATGTTTTTGTAATTGAGATTCCACAGGGGGAGCCCAAGGATGTCAGTTAAGTAGTTAATGCTCTCACGGGCATTCTTTTCGATCTCCATTCCGGCTTTGCGGGAAAGATTGAAATAATTAAAACCAATCATAAATGCAGATGCCGTGATAACCGTCAGCACCAGGCTATAGGTAAGGTTTCTGGATATTGAAGTCGGTTTGCGTGTTTTCATCTGGATAGTCTTCTCTTTGCAATCGTTATCGTTGTCGCTTATGGAAATATTACTTCCACCTATTTAGTATCTCTGCTTGTATTCCCTTCTTTTTGATCGCGTCAAAGCCATCCTGAAGTTTTCTCACAAGTTCATCGTCTGTGGATTTACTGAAAGCTATATATGCCTTTGAAGACATCTCTTCAATATTTAAAATTTTCTCTATTTGCTCGGGGTCATGCCCGTATCGCCGAACGTCATAACGAAGTCTTGTTTCGCTATAAGGAATAAAATCAACTCTCCCTCTAAATAATTTGTCGATATTCTGCTTGTCCTCATCGACAAGTTCTACCACGAAGCCATGGGCAGTCAGAAATTGTGTTTTAACGTTATTCTTGCCCCCCGCGCTTCCTGCCCTGTATTTTTTCAAACCATCCAGCGTCGACGCTTGAATGTCCTTTCGTGATTTTAATTTATATAGATTAATATTGTTATCAGCTATCGGTCCTGCCCATTTGAAGAGAATCTCTCTTTTTTGCGTTCTGGAAGTGGGGAACAGGGCAACATTTTTCTCAGCTTCAAGCATTTTATAACCCCTTGCCCAGGGCAGCACTTCTATCGCCTTCCCCTCCAATCCGATCTCATTTAATACCGCCCGGACAATCTCTATGGCTTTCCCTTTCACCTGGCCGTCTTCTATGAATGAATTCGGTGCGGCATCCTCTGCAATAAGTTTAAATTCTTGTGCATTTGCATTGCAGATAAAAATCGATAAACTAAGAATTAAAAGTAATATTCTCATTTTCACCCTCCTCTTAATTTTAGATAGTTAAAGGAACGAATATTCATCATGAAGCGTCATTCTGCATTTTCTCGCTGAGGCGCCGTCAGCCCCTTCCCAGCTTTTCTCTCATCCTGCAAAGCACTCCCAGAGCCTCCTCGAAATCATATTCCCCCAGGCGCTGCTCCATGATCGCCCATTCATCCGCAGCGGACGATGCCCCCGGTATCGCCTTAAGCTCCAATAGCTTTCTGCCGGCATCCGTATCATCATCCTCGAGCAGTGCCT
>CAZWAE010000185.1:0-8390 GCA_964631805.1 uncultured Desulfobacteraceae bacterium
GACGCCCTCCTTGATCTCACGCAAAAATCCCTATTTCTGGACGGACACTGATATGATCCACATTGATGCAGAACATCGTTGACAGATGCATTTTTATCTTATATTTGGACTGGGTTTGGGAACAAAGGTTCCCGTTGGTGGCGGACTCAATGGGAGATCATGGATCAGCCTCTGCCTGTATCCGGGTCAATGGTCATATATCGGAGAGGTGGCCGAGTGGCTGAAGGCGCTGCTCTCGAAAAGCAGTAAGCGTTGACGCGCTTCCAGGGTTCGAATCCCTGCCTCTCCGCCACCTTTTATTATCGTCACCGCTGCCCCCCTGATTACGGAGAGATGTCCGAGCTGGCTGAAGGAGCACGACTGGAAATCGTGTGTGCTGTTAACAGCGGCACCGAGGGTTCGAATCCCTCTCTCTCCGCCATTTTTTGACAGAGGATTAAGGCCCATGTCCTATCTGGTCCTGGCCCGAAAGTACAGACCCCAGACGTTTGAAGAAGTTATCGGGCAGGGACATGTATCCCGCACGCTGACCAATGCCATATCCAATGGCAGGGTCGCCCATGCCATCATGTTTTCCGGCCCCAGGGGAACGGGAAAGACAACCGTTGCCCGGATTCTTGCCAAGGCGATGAATTGCCAGGATGGTCCCACCCGGATTCCCTGCAATGCCTGCCGGTCCTGCAAAGAGATCACATCCGGCAATGCCGTGGATGTGTATGAAATCGACGGCGCATCCAATAACAGCGTGGACCAGATCAGGGAATTGCGCGATAATATCAAGTATATGCCCGCCCACAGCCTCTACAAGATCTATATCATCGACGAAGTCCATATGCTCAGTATCGCCGCTTTCAACGCGCTGCTGAAAACCCTTGAGGAGCCCCCGGAACATGTCCTGTTTGTTTTTGCCACCACCGAGGCACACAAGATTCCGGTCACCATTCTGTCCCGGTGCCAGCAGTATGATTTCAGGCGGATCGATGTTGATCCGATAGCCGAACACCTCAAGATGATCGGCATTAAGGAGGGCGGTGAGTTTGACGTGGAGAGCCTGACCCTGATTGCCCGGGAAGCCGGCGGCAGTATGCGGGATGCCCTGAGTTTGATGGACCAGGTGATGGCCTGTGTGGATGGTGCCGTTTCCTACAGCCAGATCGTAGATATTCTTGGCGTTGTCGACCGGAAGACCATTTTTGAAATGTCAGCGGCACTATTGCAGGGAAATGTCCCTGGCCTGTTGGAACTAGTGGACAAGGTATACGGTCAGGGATATGAATTGAAAAAAATGTATGCGGATCTCATCGAACATTTCCGCAATCTGCTCGTCATCAAGATCGGTAAAAATGGTCGAAAACTGGTGGATCTGCCGGGTCACGAAATTGAGCAGATGCAAAAACAGGTGGAAAAGGTATCTCCTGTTTTTTTAAATCAGCTGTTCGATATGCTCTTTGGGGAAGAGGCCATGGTCAGGCTTTCCGGTCAACCCCGATTGGCCATCGAGATGGTGTTTATGCGTCTGCTGCGGATTCCTCCCGCTATTGCCATTGACACCCTCATCGAGAAGCTGGACAGCCTGAAACGGGAAGTGGGCGGTCCGGACCATGAGATTCCGGTACGGGCAGAGGAAAAACCGATCGCCCCAATCCCCGAAGTGGCA
The DNA here is from genome assembly GCA_964631805.1 of uncultured Desulfobacteraceae bacterium. Lineage (GTDB taxonomy): Bacteria > Desulfobacterota > Desulfobacteria > Desulfobacterales > CAZWAE01 > CAZWAE01. The sequence continues at coordinate 1,658 of CAZWAE010000185.1, forward strand.
TTGGAAAAGCGAGACGAACCGGACGGCGGTAAGACGACAGATAATGCCACGGCATCACCCCTGCCTGCAGGCGGGAATGCAAAAAAGGAGAAAACCTGGGAGGCGTTTCTTTCGGCCGTTTCGGATAAGCACCCTTCAATTGCACCGAGCCTGGCCAAAAGCACCTTGAAAAGTCTCGACCAGGATAAAATGGTCATTGAGATTGAGGAAAACGGTTTTACGGTCAACATGATAAAAAAGAATCTGGGTTCCATTAAAGGCATCTGCCGGGAAATTTTCGGAAAGCAGGTGGATTTTGTCACCGAAATTGTTAAAACCCGGGGGGAGGATAAAAAAAAAAGCATTGAAACCAGGGCGAAGAAAGACGCATTGCGTCATCCCCTCGTGGGCGATACGCTCGAAATTTTTAACGGCCGGGTGGTCGATGTAAAGACGGTATAGGAGGCATTTATGAAAGGCATGGGAAATATGATGAAGCAAGCCCAGAAGCTTCAGAGAAAAATGATGAAACTGCAGGAGGAACTGGGCGAAAGAACGATTGAAACATCCTCCGGCGGTGGCATGGTCAAAGTCGTCGCCAACGGCAAACAACAGGTGGTTTCCATTGCCATCGAAAAGGAAGTGGTAGATCCCGACGATGTGGAGATGCTGGAAGACCTGGTTCTTGCCGCTGTGAATGATGCCCTGCAAAAATCACAGGAGATGGTGTCCGGCGAGATGGGAAAGCTGACCGGAGGGCTAAATATTCCGGGATTGGTATAACTCGATGAACCATTATCCCCAATCCATAATAAATCTGATTCGAAGTATTTCCAAACTGCCGGGAATCGGGGAAAAAACCGCCGAACGACTCGCCTTGCACCTGCTCCGGGCGCCGAACGCCGAATCTGAAATACTGTCGAAAACTATACTGGAGATGAAAGAGCGGGTTCGGTTGTGTAAGCTCTGCTTTGCTCTCAGTGATGATGAATTGTGCAACATTTGCCGTGACCCCGCGAGGAATGCCGCTTCTCTGTGTGTTGTTGAGCAACCTGCCGACATGGTGGCCATCGAAAAATCCGGGGCTTTTACCGGTCTTTACCATATACTGCAGGGGGTTTTGTCCCCCATCGACGGCATCGGTCCGGATGGTATCCGAATCAAGGCGCTGCTATCCCGGGTTGCAGGGGGAGGGATCAAGGAGGTGGTTCTGGCCACCGGGACCAGTGTCGAGGGAGAGGCAACGGCCGGATACATCGCCGATCAACTGGAACCTTTTCCGATTAAGGTCACCCGTATCGCTTCCGGTGTGCCCATGGGCGGAGATTTGAAGTTTATTGATCAGGTGACATTGAAAAGAGCCATGGAGAAACGGCATGGCATCTGATAATACAACAGGTCATCGGGCAGGGGAGGATGCTGTTTTTGAATGCAGTATGTGCGGAGACTGCTGCAGAGGGTTCGGCGGCACCTATGTGTCCGAAGAAGATATCACTGCCATTTCCGAATACATAGGCGTTCTTCGAGACCGTTTTGTACGTGCCTATTGCAGTTTGTCCGGGGGAAAACCGGTGTTGACCCAGGGGGATAACGGACGCTGTATTTTTTGGGACAAGGTGTGTACGATACATCCCGTAAAACCCCGGATGTGCCGGCAATGGCCGTTTATCCCCGCCATTCTGGTGGACGTGTTGAACTGGCGTATCATGGCGGCCTCCTGCAAAGGCATGAGAACCGATCTCTCAGACGCCGAGATTGCCGCCTGTGTGAAAAGCAAGTTGGGTATTTAATGGCATTTCCAATTTCCCGGATCTTCAATCTTGTAAACGGCATGATCTCCCTGATCGGAAATGATTTTACATAGTACGTTTCTCTCTTCTAGAATTTTCAGGCTGTCGTGGAGTTGAGAGGGGGATCCGTTCCAAATTTCCATCAGGTTCTTGACGGAAACAGAGGCCCCTGAATCCGTCAGGCCGCTACAGAGAAGATAGGTGGAGATCGTCTCCACCGATAGATCCATGTTAAAGATCTTCTGGTTGGTCCCACCGGGAGAATCGGTCATTTGATAGTATCCCTCCTTGTGTGCGTTGAGAATCCGCTGGATAATCCCCATAGTTGCATAAATTTTATGATTTCCTACAAGGTGATCTTAATAGGCCGCAGAGTAGTTCGGACCCGCAATCAACAGATTATTGGAGATAACGGACTGTATCATTTCCATTTTGCTACCGAACACGATGTCTTTGATAATGCCGTGGCCATAGGCTCCCAGCACCACCAATGCATCATGGGCCACGTCATATAGATTTTCTTCGAATTTGCCCTGTTCGAAAAATCTCCAGCCCTGAACATCCTCCGCCAACTCTTTTCCCAAACCAGCATCTTCGATGATTTCCCTGTATTTCGATTGAGCACCTTTTTCCGATTGGGTAAACAGTGTTAAAGGCATTCCGGTTGACCGGCTGATACGAAGCCCCAGTCTGAAGGCGTTCAGGGCGTTGAGAGATCCGCCGAAAAAAACCGTGATGCTTTGCCAGGGTTTATAAACCGGGCTGGTAATCAGTACGGGGAATCTGGCTGATTTGACGATGCGCCGGACGCGGGGGCCGATATAGCCCAAGCCGATTTTGGTCGACAGGTCACTGATACTCCTGGGGCAGCACATGAAATCGAAGTTCGTTGGAATATCCGGAAGCGTTGAGGCCGTAAAGTGTTTTGGTTTCAGAAATCTTGGCGTGCAGCCGGAACCTGTGACAAGTTCATCTGCGTGTTGCCTGGCTGTTTCGGGTGCCGTCAGATAGGATTCATCCAGATCGATCTGGACCACATCATTTTCAAAATACATCAAAAACTTTGTCGTCTCGGGAATATAAATGACCAATGTAACCTCAAGCTTACGACAAAAATACAGTGACTGCAGCAGGGTTTCCCTTCCCAACGGCGTATTCCTGAAAATATGAAACAGTTGATAATCCATGCGGACTTCCTCCTAAGTTTTGCTAATGGTGCGTCTGTACCATTAACTCCTTTCGATATCTGTCCAGAATCGTTGCTTTGGATACCATACCGATAAACCTGTCGTTCGCGACGACCGGCATGGAAAACAGGCCTTTGGCATCCATGCGGGATATGATCTCCTGGAGATCATCCCCGGGCCCGACGGTTTCAACCGCTTCGCTCATGATCTGCCCGACGAGAACGGCATCGTACATGCCGGAGTCGAAAAGATAGGGCCGGATATCATCCAAATGTACGATGCCCAGAAAATTCCCGGTTTCTTCATCTTCAACGGGGAAATGGTTCCGATGGGATTGTTTAACCACCCCGATGAACTCTCTGAGCAGCATATTCTGTTTTACCGATATGCAATCCTTTTCAAGCAGTTCCTGGACACTCAGGTCCGACAAAACCCGCTCATCGGTGCCGGGTCTCAACAGGTGTCCCCCCTCCACCAGGTCCTTCATATAAAAGGATGCCGGTTCCACGGAATGGCACATGGTGGTGGCTATGGCCGATACGATCATCAGCGGCAGCATCACTTCGTATCCACCGGTGATCTCCAATATCAGAAAAATGCCGGTCAGGGGGGCCTGCAGCATGCCGCTCACAAGCCCGGCCATCCCCAGCAGGGCATAACACCCCTCGTTAACCCATGAGACGGAGGGCCAGAGCCAGATCAGGGCGCGATGGTAAGCCAGGCCGGCAAAACTGCCGATGACCAGGCACGGTGCAAAGATGCCGCCAGAGCCGCCCCAGCCTAAGGTGAAGGTGGTGGCAATGATCTTTGCCAATGCGGCAAATGCAACGATGAAAATGCCTTCCCGGTATACGCCTTCGATCATGGTGTGTACGGCATGGTAACCCTCTCCCAGCACAACCGGCATGAAATAACCGATGATGCCGACGATGGCCCCTCCCAGCCCCGCCCGGACCCATACCGGCAGGGGGGTTCCCTTGGAGATTGTTGCCATTTTCCTGAGCATGCGCGTCAGCAGTATGGATGCCAGGGCGCAGAAGACGGCAAGCCCGATACAGGCCAGGGTATCCATCAGGTCGATATTGAACTGCCGGTGGGCAAAGGGGATGCGGTTTCCCTGGAGAAACCGGCTGACTTCCGTCCCCGCAACGGAGGCAATGGCAATGGGGATAATGTTCAGGGAGGTCCATTCCCCCAGTATGATTTCAATGGAAAAGACCATGCCCGCGATGGGGGCGTTAAAAATGGCGGATATGGCGCCGGCTGCCCCGCATCCCACCAGGGTTACCCGTTGGCGGTCATTCAGTGAGAAAAACTGGGCGATATTGGAGCCGATGGCCGCACCGCTCATGACCACCGGCGCTTCCGGACCCGCCGATCCGCCGCTGCCGATGGTCAAACAACTTGAAATAAGGCGGGAAAAGATTGACCGGCGCCGCATGAGCCCACCGTAACGGGACACACTGTATATCACTTCCGGGACCCCGTGACCGGCCCCCTCATTCATGATTTTGTTTAAAAATATGGAGGAGAGGGCCGCACCGGCGGCGGGCATGGCAAAGGCCCACCAATAATGCCGTAAAGGGTGCATCCATTCAAGGACTGTCACAAGGGAGTAGTTGAGTGCCACGGCCGCAACACCACTGCTCATGCCCACCAGGATGCCGATGACGATCATGAGAATTCGGTCATCCGATCGAAAAAAGGCCAGGCTGGCGGGGTTGCGCCATGGTTTTAGGAGATGTCTCACGACTCATCCAGCCGTGTTTCAAATTCTGCAATTTTATCGAACAAAGGGGCGGGTTCCGGGCGAGTGGTTAAAAAATCGACAAATGGTTCGTGGCGGAGGCAGAACGCCAGCCGGGAGAGAAGATAAAGGTGGGTTTTTACCGTAGGGCTCATGAGGATGAACAGGATAAATACCGCCTTGTCATCAACAGCCCTGAAGCCGACGGACTTTTTGAGGAAACAGGTGGTGATGGATGCGGCATCCGTTTCGTCGATAACCGGAGACCTCGGGTGAGGTATGGCCACACCCTTCCCGATTCCCGTAGAGGTCAACTCTTCCCGGTCCATGAGGCGGCGGTATAATTCCTGCCGGGTTTCCCCGGACAACCCCGGAATGACCCCGACTGCCGATTCCAGTACGGAGCCGACATCATCCCCTGAAATATCGTAAAATACCTGGCCCCGCTGCATGGCGGAGAGAAGGGATTCCTTTTGAATGTCGGGTTTCCCGCACTCCCCCTCCCGGTCGAGTGAAAAACAGAGATGATGTTTTGCCGCCCATTTTTTCAGGACCGGGACATCGAACACTGCGTTTTCTCCATTTTTCTGAACCGGGATGCGTCCCTGCCGGATCCACCGGTTCAGGGTGGTGATCGGCAGTTCCAGACTTCTGGAGATCTCTGTCAGTTTGAGTTCCATATGGGAATGATGACCGAATAAGGATAATTAAAGTAAAAACTATAAGCTCCGGACCGGATAAAATCAAGTCCGTTGAGAGGGATTGCTGCGTTTCAGAACCGGGGACTTTTTTTCGCAGGGCGACAGAAAGCCTTATATGATTGCTTACACCGCAGCGGCGCTCTTGTTAATTTTTCCCGTCGCTGCCGTTTTTTTCCACGATATTGACATCCCTTTTGGGATATGGGATTTCGATCCCCTCGGCATCGAATACTGTTTTGACGCTGTCGGTGATATGGGAGATGGTATCCATCCTTTTGCGTGCATCGTCGATCCATGCCCTTAGCTGGAGGTCCACCGACGAGTCGCCGAAGTTTCTCACAACAACTTTTGGGGCGGGATCCTCCGAAACCCAGGGGGTCGCCTTTGCGACCTTCACAATCTCAATTTTGGCTTTCTCGATATCCGTATCATATGACACGCCGACGTTGATGCGGAGGCGGATTTTTGAGGTGATGATGGTATAGTTGACAATGTCCCGCTTCATGATTTCGTTGTTGGGGATGATGATGATAATGTTGTCCGTGGTTTTTATTTTAGTGGCCCGGAGCCCGACGTCGATTACATCTCCCCAGGTGGCGCTTCCGGAAGGTGCGCTCCACACCTCGATGCGGTCACCGATCTCAAAAGGTCGATCGATAATCAAAAGGATACCGGCGATGAGGTTTGACAGGGTATCTTTGGCGGCAAACCCGATGGCGATTCCGGCAACCCCCGCGCCGGCAATAAAGGGCATGACATTAATGCCGAGAATGTCCAATGCCAGTATGGTTGCCGTCGCGTAAATCAACGCCCCGGAAAATTTATTGAGGAGGTCGAATATGATATTGTCCACCTGTGTGTCGGTTCGGAGGGCAACATTTTCCTGGTAGTAGCCGATGAGGATCAGTATAAACCGGTTGATGGGTGTTGCCAGCAGGATAATCAGGACGGCAAAAAGCACTTTTTCCAGAAATTGCAGCCCCAACAGTTCAATCAGGTAGGTTCCGGTGATGAAGATCAGAAGATAGACCATGGGTTTTCTGACGAGTTGGAAGATCTGGGTGTTGGCCCTCACCAGCCGGTTGTCTTTCAAGCGGATTTCAAGGGTCGCCAGGATGCGTTTTATCACCGACCACGCGAGAAAAGCGCCGGCAGGTGCGGCCAATGCCTTCAGGCCGATGGCCAGATAAGCCGCATTACCGTTGAGAAAAGCAGAAATTTTTTCAATCCACAGATACCAATCGTTCATGTCGATACCTTACACTTCGTTTGAGAGGAAACCGGCCTTTAAGAACTCCCGGTTGAGCCTTGCGATGTGGGTAATGGAGA
>CAZWAE010000186.1:0-8345 GCA_964631805.1 uncultured Desulfobacteraceae bacterium
TCATCCGGGCATGATGTTCGCGTTGCCACCTGTGCGCTGTTTCTGGAGATGGGACGAATTGACGAAACCTTTACGGCGGATGAGATGGAAAAAGTGATGACGATCCTGAATCAAAAGTACGGATTGTCCCGGGAAGACGGCAAGGCGCTGATCGAAGCCGCCGATGATGAATTGAAAGAAAGCGTCGATTACTGGCAATTTGCCCGGCTGATCAACGACCATTATACACCAGCGGAAAAAGTAGAGATCATCGAAATCCTGTGGCAGATCGTTTATGTGGATGGAAAACTGGACCGCCACGAGGATTACCTCATGCATAAACTCGCCCAATTGCTGCGTTTATCCCACCAACAGCTCATGGATGCAAAGATGAAGGTGCTGTACCCGACATAGCACCGGAGACCCGGTCGAAACGGAAGATCGATACCCCATGACCTCTTGTCGACATATGAAACTTGTCCTGATTGCAGGACAGGAACCCCGACTCCGCTGCAGACACTGTCATTTGACAATCAAGGCAAAAGATGTTGAGGGCGCCTACTGTCCGGAATGCTACGAGGCATTCGGTCGAAAGCGTTATGACTTTGACAAGGTCAAGGCGGAGAAGACCGATGAACCCCGGTATCGATGTGAGGAATGCGGTGTTCTGATAGAATAGCCTGCCTCTTTACAACTGGAAATCCTGATTTACATTGATACGGCATAATAACCATCAGCAAACTCCAACCTTGCTGTGGAGACTATCATCGTCTGACAGTTCCGGGATAACTCGAACACCTGAGGCGATGGTTATTATATATGAAAAGCTAAGCGAAAACGGAAATTATTAATAATAGAAGCCATCTAAAAATCAGGATTTTATGAACAGTTTCAATCAGAAAGAGGTTGACCTCAGGCGGACCTTCGGAATCATCAGTCATCCGGATGCGGGCAAGACAACGCTGACCGAAAAACTTCTTCTGTTTGGTGGTGCGATCCACCAGGCGGGTGCCGTCAGGGCGAGAAAGGCGGCCCGGCATGCCACAAGTGACTGGATGACCATTGAAAAAGACAGGGGGATCTCGGTCACCACGTCCGTCATGAAATTCAATTACCGGGATTATGAAATCAACCTTCTTGATACCCCCGGTCACCAGGATTTTTCAGAAGATACCTACCGGGTGCTCACCGCCGTGGACAGCGCCCTGATGGTCATCGACAGTGCCAAGGGTGTGGAGCCGCAGACCGAAAAACTCATGGAGGTCTGCCGAATGCGCAATACCCCGATCATCACCTTTATCAACAAGCTTGACAGGGAGGGACTGCCGCCCCTCGATTTAATGGATGAAATCGAGGACAAGCTGCAGATCGAATGCACTCCGCTGTCCTGGCCCATCGGAATGGGAAAAAGTTTTAAGGGAGTATACGATCTGCATCGAAAACAGCTCCGCATGTTCGATGGCGGTCTGAAAACCCGGGGGCAGGAAGAGGTCATGATCCGGGATCTGTCGGAACCGCTTTTAGACGAGCTTCTCGGCGACCAGGCGGATCAGCTGAGGGAAGATGTGGAACTGCTTGACGGCGCGGCGGATCCCCTTGAACGCGAGCATTTTTTAAGGGGAAGTCAGACGCCGGTATTCTTTGGCAGCGCCATCAATAATTTCGGTATCAAAGAGATGTTGGATGCCTTCGTGGAGATGGCCCCCCATCCTGGTCCCCGTGCGGCCGTAACACGTAAGGTTTCGCCCTATGAGAAGCCATTTTCAGGCTTTGCTTTTAAAATCCAGGCCAACATGAACCCGGCCCACCGGGACAGGATCGCATTTATTCGAATATGTTCGGGGAAATTCAGCCGGGGGATGAAGGTTGTTCACCACAGGATTAAAAAAGAGGTGACACTGGCCAATGCCACCATATTCATGGCCCAGGACAGGGCAAACGTGGCGGAGGCGTTTCCGGGAGATATCATCGGGGTGCACAATCATGGCACCATTAAGATCGGAGACACCTTTACCGAGAAGGAGTTATTGAAATTCAGCGGCATTCCGAATTTTGCCCCCGAACATTTCAGGAGAGTCCGTTTAAAAAACCCGCTGAAGGTCAAGCATCTTAAAAAAGGCCTGGTTCAATTGGCCGAAGAGGGGGCGATTCAGGTCTTCAGGCCGGTACTGGGAAGCGATTATATCCTGGGGGCGGTGGGGGTCCTGCAGTTTGACGTGACCATGGCCCGCCTTCAGGCGGAGTATGGTGTGGACGCCGTTTATGAACCCGTGGATGTTCAAGTGGCAAGATGGATCGGATGTGACGACCGGAAGACAATGGATCGGTTTGAGAAGGAAAACCGTGCAAACATCGCCCTCGATGCAGAAGGAAGCGCGTCCTTTCTGACCACAAGCGAGTGGCAGCTTGAATATTGTATGAAGGAATGGCCTGACATCCTGTTTTTCAAAACCCGGGAGGTTCATTAATACCGAATAAGCCGCTGAAATACCTTTTTTTCATGGGTCGGGTGTCGATCCCAAACTTTTTTTTTGTTTTTAAAAAAAATCTTGACCTACCCGAAAGACTAGTTATAATAATTGCAATTAATTATGGCCTGTTTTGGTGATGGGCCGAGGTTGTTCTACATGTACTACAGGTAAGATCCATTTTACAAAGTGGCGGCCTGGCAGTATGAAAATTTGAGAAAAGGTAAAGGGGGAAAGGAGCTACCATGGCAACTGGTATTGTAAAATGGTTCAATGATGGTAAAGGTTTTGGCTTCATCGAGCAGGAAGATGGTCCGGATGTATTCGTTCACTATTCAGGCATCAATTCAAGTGGATTCAAATCGCTCAACGAGGGCGATCGGGTTACCTTTGATATCGAGCAGGGCCAGAAAGGCCCCGCCGCCACCAATGTCCAGGTGGTCTAGTTAAAGATAGGAAAAATTAAAGGGCACTATCGGATTTAATCCGACAGTGCCCTTTTTTTATTGGAGAGTGATGTATGCCATTGATCGGTATGCGGAATGTGTCATGGGGGTTTGATGACCCGCCGCTGCTTGAGGACGTCTCCCTGCAGATCAAAACAGGAGAACGGGTGTGCCTGGTGGGCCGCAACGGTGTCGGTAAGTCTACTCTTTTCAAACTGCTCGGCGGGGAGATCGCACCGGACAGTGGCGAAGTGTGGCGGCGCAGGGGCACCACGGTTGCGGCCCTGAAACAGGAGGTGCTTTCCAACATCGGTGACACCCTGTTTGATGTGGTGGCTGGAGGGGCGGGTGAACAGGGGCGGTGGCTTGCCGAGCTGAACCGAATCGATCAGTATAAAGGATCTGCAGAAGAACCGGGCCTTGGGGAAAGGCACAAGATGGTTCGGCAGAGATTGGATGCGGCCGAAGGATGGGAAGCGCTGAGCCGGATCGAAAGTGTACTGTCGCGTACAGGATTGAATCCCAAGGAAAAGTTTGCGGTTCTTTCGGCCGGTATGAAACGACGGGCATTGTTTGCAAGGGCGATTGCTGCAGATCCGGACCTGTTGCTGCTGGATGAACCCACCAACCATCTGGATATCGAAACCATAAACTGGTTGGAGACTTTTGTTCTCAAGCATGTCAAAACGCTGCTTTTTATTACCCATGACCGGGCTTTTTTAAAACGGATTGCCAACAGAATTGTCGAACTGGATCGCGGACGGCTGGTTTCCTATGAGTGCGATTACGATACCTATTTACGTCGAAGGAAGGATGTCCTCAATGCAGAGGACAGGCAGAACGCCCTTTTTGACAAAAAACTGTCCCAGGAAGAGGCATGGATCCGGCGGGGAATCAAGGCGCGCAGAACCCGAAACGAGGGACGTGTCAGTGCCCTCGAAAAAATGCGGGAAGCATACCGGGCGCGGCGCCGGAAAACGGGGCGTGTCACCCTCCAGATTCAGAACGCCGACAGAACTGGAAAATTGGTTGTCGAAGCCAAAACAGTTGATCTGTCTATAGGTCGCCGCTCCCTTATCCGGGATTTTTCAACGGTGATCATGAGAGGTGACCGTATCGGCATCATCGGTCCCAACGGTGTCGGGAAAACCACCCTTATCAACATACTCCTTAAAAAGACGAAACCCGACGCCGGGTCGGTCCGTCACGGTACCCATCTTTCCATCGCATCTTTCGATCAACTCCGGACGCTGCTGGACGAGCAGAAGACCGTCCAAGAGAATATCGACGGGGGTAATGATTTTATAGATTTCAACGGGAGAAGACGTCATGTACTCGGCTACCTTCGGGATTTTCTGTTTTCCCCGGAAAGGTGTCGGACGCCGGTTTCCGTTCTCTCCGGGGGGGAGAAAAACAGGTTGATGCTGGCAAAGCTATTCATCCAGCCAGCCAATGTCCTGGTATTGGACGAGCCCACCAACGATCTTGATGTTGAGACCCTCGAACTGCTGGAGGAGGTTCTGTTCGATTACAAAGGAACGCTGTTGCTGGTGAGCCATGACCGGGCCTTTCTCAATAATGTGGTCACCGGGATGCTGGTTTTCGAGGGCAACGGGCGGATAGTCCCCTATGCCGGTGGATATGATGACTGGCGGATCCAATGTGGGCGGCCGGAACCGGCGGACGCATCCGGAAAGCACATCGGAAAAAAAAAGAGAGAAAAACCGCGGCAGGAAAAGCGGCGGGTGTTGGGGTATATGGAAAAACGAGAACTCGAAGCACTTCCCGGAAAGATCGAAACCTTCGAATCGGACCAAAAGAATCTGTTTGCCCTAATGTCCGATCCGGCCTTTTATACCAAGGAGAAAGAGGAGATTGGCAAGGTGAAGCGGGATCTTGATCGTTTGACGTCTGAAATCGAGTCCGCCTATGCCCGGTGGGAGGAACTGGAGAGGATCGGAGCGGGGCGGTCCTGATGATACCTTCAAACTTCAACCCCATCCGGCCGGTGGGATGGGGCGAAATGGCAAATCCTCCCACATGACGATCTCTTTACTCCCTTGTTAATCGCCGGTAGCGAATCCTGTGGGGACGGGCTGCTTCCGATCCCAGCCTTTTCTTCCGGTCCGCTTCGTAATCTGAATAGTTCCCTTCGAACCATACTGTCCGGCTGTCCCCTTCAAAAGCCAGGATGTGGGTGGCGATTCTGTCCAGAAACCATCGGTCATGGCTGATGATCACAGCACACCCTGCAAAGTTCTCCAACGCCTCCTCCAAGGCCCGCATGGTGTTGACATCCAGGTCGTTGGTGGGTTCGTCCAGCAGGATGACATTGGCGCCCATCTTGAGCATGCAGGCCAGGTGAACCCGGTTACGTTCCCCACCGGACAGCATGCTGACTTTTTTTTGCTGATCCGCACCGGTAAAATTGAACCGCGCAACATAGGCACGTGATTTGATCGAACGCCCTCCCAGATCGATAACTTCTTCTCCCCCCGAGATTGTCTCCCACAGGGTCTTGTCCGGATCCAGACTCTCCCGGCTTTGATCCACGTAAGCAAGCTGGACCGTTTCGCCAATCCTGATGCTGCCCATGTCCGGCGCCTCCTGACCGTTGATCATCTTGAACAGCGTGGTTTTCCCGGCTCCGTTGGGACCGATGATGCCGACGATCCCTCCGGGGGGAAGAAAAAAAGAGACATCCTCCACCAGAATCCGGTCCTCATAGCTTTTGGATACGTTCTCCGCCTGCACCACCAGATTGCCAAGGCGGGGCCCGGGGGGGATGAATATTTCAAGTTCCTTTTCCCGCGTGGCGCTGTCCTGTGCGACCATTTTTTCGTAGGCACTGATTCTGGCCTTGGACTTGGTCTGACGCGCTCTGGGTGACATGCGGATCCACTCCAACTCCCGCTCAAGTGTTTTCTGGCGATGGCTTTCCGCTTTTTCCTCATTCTGCAACCGCTCTTTTTTCTGCTCCAGCCATGAGGAATAATTCCCCTTCCACGGGATGCCGCGCCCGCGATCCAGTTCCAGTATCCAGCCGGCCACATTGTCCAGAAAATAGCGGTCATGGGTCACGGCGATCACAGTGCCCTCATAACGCTGAAGATGCTGTTCAAGCCATGCGACGGTCTCGGCATCGAGATGGTTGGTGGGCTCATCCAGCAGCAGAATGTCCGGTTTACGCAGCAATAGCCGGCACAACGCCACACGCCGCCTTTCCCCCCCGGACAGCAGCTTTACCGGTGTTTCCCCCACCGGGCACCGCAGTGCGTCCATGGCCATCTCGAGCCGGGCATCCAGGTCCCAGGCGTCGGCTGTATCCAATTTCTCCTGAACCTCTCCCTGCCGCTCGATGAGCCGGTTCATCTCATCGTCGCTCATGGGTTCCGAAAATTGATCGTTGATGCGATTGAATTCATTCATCAGGTCGACGGTTTCCTGTACGCCCTCCTCGACGGTTTCCTTTACGGTTTTGGCGTCATCCAACTCTGGCTCCTGCTCCAGAAAGCCCACCGTAAATCCAGGGGACCGGGTCATCTGGCCGTTGAATTCGGTGTCCACCCCCGCCATGATGCGGAGAAAAGAGCTTTTCCCCGAACCGTTCAATCCCAGGACACCGATTTTGGCGCCGTAGAAATAGGAGAGGGATATATCCTGAAGGACGGGTTTTTTGTCGTAAAACTTGCTGACCTTGATCATCGAGCAGATTATTTTATCCGGTTGTTGGGCCATACGGCATCCTCCTGGGTGCATTTGATAAGGTGTCGCCCTTATGCGAACAGTCGCGTATCGGGTATGCTATCCATACCATATTTGATAGTTCCGGAGCAAACATCAGAAAGGGTCGCTGTGGATAGGATGCTTTTGCGGCGATATCCATATAATGATAGGAAATTATCGCAATATGCTGAAAAATATGATATATTTACATCAACCATCGGTTGTCGTCCCTTTCATCCAAATTCTTGACCTCAACGCAGGACTTTGTTTCGATAGCATCTATGCATCTTCACACCGGTTACGGAGAAAGATTAAAAATGATAGCATTCAGCCGGTCTTTCAAGGTTAAATGATCCATGCGTAAAATTGATTCCATGTTGGTTTTGGATTTCCTGAAACGTTTCCTGCCGGTAGCACTGGTCCTACCAATTGCCGCTTTTTATCTGGTGCATTATCAGGAGACCCTTATCCGCAAGAAAATCAGTGAAAGGGAACAGGGAATCGTTTCCATGGAACGAGCTGTAGTCGAGGCAAATCTTTCTTCCCATCTTTCCGATGCGATTTTTCTGGCCAAGCTGACCCAAAACAGCCTGAACAAATATTTCGATGAACTTTCGCTGAGAGAAGAACTGTCCAAAGATTTTAAAAACTTTTCAGGCATCCGGGGTGTATATGACCAAATACGGTACATCGACCGTTCCGGTATGGAGTTTGTCCGTATCAATTTAACCCAAAAGGGGCCCTGGCGAGTTCCGAATGAGGAACTTCAAGATAAAAGCGGGCGGTATTATTTTACCAAGGGACTTCGCGCGAAATCGGAGGTCTATATTTCCAGGTTTGATTTGAATGTAGAAAACGGCCTGATCGAAAAACCGCATAAACCCATGCTGCGATTTTCTACTCCCGTTTTTAACGACGCGGGGGAAATCGAAGGCGTGATTGTATTAAATTACCTGGGAAAACACTTACTTGATTATATCCGTAAAGTTTCAAAAAAATCGGATGGACACGTATTTATCGTGAACCCGGACGGATACTGGCTCGTGGGGCCGAACCCCTGGGATGAATGGGGATTTATGTTCAAGGATCGGCAGAACCTATCGATATCCTTTCGTTATCCGAAAGCTTGGGCAGAAATTTCAACAAGGGCAAATGGGCAGGTCCTGAGCGCTGAGGGCTTGTTTACCTTTAGGACGATTTCCCCCTTAAGTGACAGTTTGCAAAATCTCGGCAGGGAGCACAAGGGAGAGGCGGATGAAACCTGGAAGATCATCTCTGTGGTTCCCCTCAGGGCGCTGAGATTTCCTTGGCGGTCCACCGTCTCCGGTATAACCGTTTTTCTCATGTTTTTGTTTGGCAGCGGCATTTGGTTCTGGGTCAGGGCCAAAGCCCGGGAAAAAGAGAGCCTGCTGGCTTTGGAAGAGAGCGAAAACACATTTCGAACGGTCACCAACTCGGTCCGGGATGCCATCGTTATGCTTGACGAATCCGGTAGGGTATCCTTCTGGAATTCAGCGGCTTCTGATCTTTTCGGTTTTCAACGCGACGAGATCATGGGGATGGAACTTCACGATTTTATTGCTTCCGGGCAAATGAAAGATCAAATTACAGCCGGAATGAACGGTTTCCGGAAGAAAGGGACGGGACATCTATTTGAAGGAGTGCACGAATTACCGGCCCGACGTAAGGACGGGTCGGAATTTATCGCCGAACTTTCCGTTAACTA
>CAZWAE010000187.1:0-8288 GCA_964631805.1 uncultured Desulfobacteraceae bacterium
ATCACCTCCTGGCAGATGAACGTGTCGGCATGCAGGAAAAGGAATGTCTCTCCCTCTGCCATTGCCGCCCCCTTGTTCATCTGCACCGCTCTTCCTTTCGGCGATATAGCCGTTTTCAACCGGGGGTCGCGTTTGATGGATGGCATAATCGCCTTCACGGTGTCCGCTTTCCGGGCACCGTCCACAAGGATCACTTCAAAAAAGGGGTCGGGAGTAAGGGCGAAAATATGCGCCAGAAAAGGGTTGATGGCATGCCCCTCACGATAAACGGGAACGATGATGGAAAGCAACGGCTTCACGGCTTGAGGTCCCGGTCTGTTGATTATTGAATCACGGACTATCCGACAATGCAGTATATCATACGAAACAGAGGGGCTTCAATTGAAGATCCATTCTGCCGCTTGACAGCCCCTTGCCTTTTGTTTAATGTAACACGCTTCATTGGGTAAAAGGATTATATTTATCGAAGAAAATCTCGTATTTATTCGGAGTGTCCCATGAACCCCATCGGATGGTGGATCCCCGGCAGAGAAAAACCCAAAACGGGTGATGAGGCGATCAGATCGGCGGTGCTGAACGTATCCCGTCCCGTTTACGTTCTCAGCAGTTCCGATGGAATCGCCGTCGCCCAGGATGGAATCGCCGCTATTGGGGATCCGTCGACATCCGATGCCAACGGTTACCCCTTGATGGGTTATATACCGGGACTCCACCCTGCTGATTTTGGGGACCCGGCGTTTAAAAAAGCCCACCATATCCGCTATCCCTATGTGGCCGGTGCAATGGCCAATGGCATCACCTCCGTTGAGATGGT
Organism: uncultured Desulfobacteraceae bacterium; assembly: GCA_964631805.1. Lineage (GTDB taxonomy): Bacteria > Desulfobacterota > Desulfobacteria > Desulfobacterales > CAZWAE01 > CAZWAE01. Next base: position 815 of record CAZWAE010000187.1, read on the forward strand.
CATCGCCGCCGGAAAAGCCGGAATGATCGGTTTTTTCGGGGCAGCGGGACTTGACCTGAAAAGGATTGAGGATGCCATCGACCGTCTGCAGGAAGCCCTGCCCGGCCGGCCATACGGTTTCAACCTGATCCACAGCCCCAACGAGCCGGGGCATGAGTTGGCAACGGTTGCACTTTACCTGAACAGGGAAATCCGGTGCATCAGCGCGTCGGCTTTCCTGCAGATAACGCTTCCCCTGGTATACTATCGCGTCAAAGGGATCCATCGGGCTACCGACGGAGAAATCGTCTGCCCCAACCGTGTGGTGGCCAAGGTATCGAGGATCGAGGTGGCTGAAAAATTTTTCTCCCCCCCACCGAAAAAGATCGTTGCCGAGTTGGTGAACCAGGGCATGATTTCCCGTGAGGAAGCGGAACTTGCGGAACAGATCCCCATGGCTGAAGATCTGACGGCCGAGGCGGATTCCGGTGGCCATACCGACAATCGGCCCGCTCTGACCCTCCTGCCGACCATGCTCTCCCTAAAAAACCAATTGTCCGAAAAGTTCGGGTATGGCAGAAATCTTCGGGTGGGGCTCGGCGGCGGTATCGCGACCCCGGAATCAACAGCCGCCGCCTTTGCCATGGGGGCGGCGTACGTGCTGACCGGATCCGTCAACCAGGCCTGTGTCGAGGCCGGCACTTCCGAAACGGTGCGTCGTATGCTGGCCCAGGCATCCCAGGCGGATGTGGCCATGGCACCGGCCGCCGATATGTTCGAAATGGGGGTCAAGGTTCAGGTGCTGAAAAGAGGAACCATGTTTGCCGTACGGGCCGCAAAGCTCTATGACCTGTACCGGCGATATGAAAGCTACGAGGAGATACCCGACACCCAGAAATCGATTCTGGAGCGGGACTTCTTCAGGGACGGCTTTTCGGTTGAATGGGACCGGACCCGGGCTTTTTTCGAAAAGAGGGATCCCGGGCAGATCCAGCGGGCCCATCAGAATCCGAGGCACAAATTGGCACTTGTTTTTCGATCCTATCTGGGTCAATCATCAAAATGGGCTGTCAGCGGCGAAACCACCCGGCAGATGGATTATCAGGTATGGTGCGGACCGGCCATGGGGGCGTTCAATCAATGGGTGCGGGGAACGTTTCTGGAACCGCCGGAAAATCGCCGAACGGTCACCATTGCCAAGAACCTGCTCCTGGGAGCATCCGTGGTGACGCGGTTTAGCGGGTTGCGAAATCAGGGGCTCCCGCTTTCCGGAAAAACGGTCCGCTTCTTGCCCCTGCCGTTGTCGAAAATTGAAACCTATCTTGGCGATCCCGGTTGAAAGCCGTTACAATTGGGTGCCGGGACCGGACTTTGGGTAGCCCTGGAAGGGGATCTCTTCCTGCTGAACAGGTTAAACTCGAAATTCGAATATCGAAATCCGAAACAAATTCTAAATTCGAATGCTCAAATGCTCTAAACAATCAAAATGGTATTCAATGCATAGATGTACTATTGGAGGTTTTTATGGGTTTGAACATGATCGTCATGGTCAAGCAGGTACCGGACACCCAGAATATTACAGGAGAGGCGATGAAGCCGGATGGAACGGTCAACCGTGCCACACTGCCGTCCGTCTTCAATCCGGAGGATCTGAACGCCCTCGAGGAAGCACTGAAAATCAAGGACACCTTTGGGGGGAATATCACCGCCATCACCATGGGCCCTCCCATGGCAGTATCGGTATTGAGGGAATGCATGTACCGTGGGGCAGATGATGTGATCCTGCTCTCGGACCGGCAGTTTGCAGGCGCCGACACCCTGGCGACCTCCTATGCGCTGTCCTGTGCCATCCGCAAAGTGGGCGGTTATGACCTGGTGTTTTGCGGCAGGCAGGCCATTGACGGCGACACGGCCCAGGTCGGCCCGCAGATTGCCGAAAAACTGGGCATCAACCAGCTGACGGGCATAACAAAAATCGTGGAGATCGATGGACAGACCGTCACGGTGAAGCGATCGGTGGAAAACGGTATGGAAACCTTGAAAAGCGATCTTCCCGTCCTTTTGACCGTGACCGGTGAGGCCAACGAACCGCGTCCCCCGAGCGCCAAGAAGGTAATGGCCTACAAGCATGTCGGGTGTGCCCCTGCAGGCGGCCGGGACGTATCGGATGATGTTTCAGAACGGACCTGCAAACCGATGGACATCATCCAGTTATGGAACCTGGTTTCCATTGGGGCGGCCCCTGAAAGATGTGGTCTTTCCGGATCTCCCACAAAGGTCAAGAAAGTTCAGAATGTGGTCCTGACAACGGGAGATGCCCGGCAGATTCCCAATACGGATATGGATATTGCCGGTCTCATGCACGAGCTGATCGAAGACAATATTATCGGATAGGAGCCGATCATGGAAAAAAACGTCATGGTATTTGTAGAACATAGCGAGGGCAAAATCGCCGACGTCAGCCTTGAGTTGATCTGCGAGGGGACAAAACTCGCCCGGCGCCTGAACGGCTCAGTAACCGCCGCCGCCCTGGGTCACGGCATGGCTGATGCGTTGAAAGAGGTGGGACAATACGGATGCCGGACCGTATATTACACCGATGACCCCCGTCTGGCCCATTTTACATCGGTGCCCTATGCCAAAACGCTGGTCAAAACCATTGAAAAACACCGCCCGCATGTGGTGCTGTTCGGTGCGACCACAACTGGAAGGGATGTGGCCCCGCGAATTGCATCCGCACTTCGGTGCGGTCTTACCGCCGACTGCACCGACCTTCAAATCGGTGAACACCGGATCAAAAAGACACATTACCCGGATGTCCTCCTGCAGATTCGCCCGGCCTTCGGCGGCAATATCGTCGCCACCATCGTCTCCCCCGAGAGCCGCCCCAGTATGGCAACGGTCAGGGAAGGGGTGATGCGGTTGCAGACATCGAAAAATCCGATGGCAGCGGAAGTGGTATCTGAACCCTGCGAGCTGACGGACGGAGACTTTCCCACCCGCGTCCTTGAGGTGGTCCGGGAGGAAAAATGTGTTGACCTGAAAGCCGCCAAGGTCATCGTCTCCGCCGGTATGGGGGCCAGCAGTCCCGAAGCACTGAAGCTGGTCAGGCAATTGGCCAAAGTATTGGGCGGCGTGGTGGGATCGTCCCGGCCGGTAGTGGACGCCTGCCTTTTGGTAAAGGATCATCAGGTGGGCCAAACCGGCACCACGGTACGGCCCAACCTCTATATCGCCTGTGGGATTTCAGGCCAGATCCAGCACCGTGCGGGTATGTCGGACTCCAAACGGATTATCGCCATCAACAGTGATCCGGCGGCCCCCATATTTGATGTGGCCCATTACGGCATCGTCGGCGATGTCCGGGAGGTGATCCCAAGGATGATCAAGGCCTATAAATTGCGGGGAACTATTTAGTACCTTATTTAATACATACTAAAGAAAGGTCATTTCCGGATCCCGGGGCTCCGGGGCGGGAAAACGGAGGAATACCGTGTCAAATTTTTATCAAGACAACCCTGACATTCAATTCCATCTGAAACGGATGGATTTATCCAGAATCGTAGAGATGAGAGAGGACGGTTTTAGCGAGAAGGATCAATATCCGGAAGCCCCTGTCGATCTGGCGGATGCCGTTGACAATTATTGCCGTGTTATCGATATCGTGGGGGATATATCCGGAAATTTTGTCGCCCCCAGAGCCCGGGGAGTTGACGAGGTCGGCGCGCGCTACCGTGACGGGGAGGTTATCTATGCCCCGGGCACCCTGGAAGCCATCGACCGGCTGAAACAGGCCGAACTGATGGGCTTTACCCTCCCGAGAAAATATGGCGGACTCAATCTTCCGAAAACCCTCTACTCCATTGCCACGGAATTGATCTCCAGAGGGGATGCCTCCCTCATGAATATCTTCGGACTGCAGGAGATCTCCGATACCATCAACAAATTCGCTACCGAGGAACAGAAAGAGCGGTATCTGCCCCGTTTCAGTTCCGGTGAAGTGATGGGTTCCATGGCGCTCACAGAACCCGATGCCGGCTCCGACCTACAGACCGTAATGCTCAAAGCGGCGGAAACCGAAGATGGGAAATGGCAGCTCAGCGGTGTCAAGCGCTTCATCACCAATGGCTGCGCCAACATCTCTCTGGTGATGGCACGATCCGAAGCGGGCACGGCAGGCGGCAGGGGGATTTCGCTGTTCATCTACGAACGGGATGAGAACATGAAAATCCGCAGGATCGAAACAAAGCTGGGCATCCACGGTTCTCCCACCTGTGAGCTCCAGTTTGACGATGCGGAAGCCGAGCTTCTTGGAAAACGCAAATTGGGCCTTATCAAGTATGTCATGTCCCTGATGAACGGCGCCAGGCTGGGGGTCGCGGCTCAGGCCCTGGGCATCGCCGAGGCAGCATACCGGGAAGCGGCAAAGTACGCAAAGGATCGGATTCAGTTCAAAAAACCGATCCGAAACTTCACGGCCGTTTATGAGATGCTGACCGATATGCGGGTAAACATCGAGGCCACACGCTCCCTCCTATACGAGACGTCCCGAATCGTTGACATCAAAGAGGGGATCGATGACATCATGGTGAAAGATCCGGACAAAGCGCCGGAATTAAAAGCGGACAACAAACGCTACAACCGGCTGGCTGCGCTGTTTACCCCCATTGTCAAGGCTTTTGCCAGCGAAATGGCCAACAAGGTGTGTTACGACGCCATTCAGATCCATGGCGGCGTCGGTTTCACCTGCGAGTTCGATGTGGAACGATTTTATCGGGATGTCCGGATCACCAACATCTACGAGGGGACCACGCAATTGCAGGTGGTCGCCGCCATCGGCGGCGTCATGGGAGGGGTTGCGGCTGAACAGTTGAAAGTATACGAGAGCGAACACGATCTGGCATCCAACCCGGACCTGTACGGGCTCGCCAAGACGTTGCGGGACAATCTCGATACCGCCGTAAGCCACGTCAGAAAACAAAAGGACGCATCGTTCCAGGAATACCACGCCAAGCGCCTGGTGGATATGGCCACAGACGCCATCACCTGCTACCTGGTTTGCATCGATGCCCTGGCATCGGAAAGAAAAGAGAAGGTCGCCCGTATTTTTGCCGACCGAGCCGCCCACCGGGTACAATCGGCACTGAACCATATCCTTTCCGGTGATCGATGGATCATCGATTTCAACCGGGATGTCATCGAAGGAAGTGCCGAAAAATCCGATTGATCCGATGATGATCACCGATGGTATGATGTTTGCATGTTTTATCGGCAGGACAGCACTCAAATTAACCCTGTCATCATGGAAAAAACATTGCGGACATCAAAAAGAAATCCCTTCTTTATCGGACTTGGCTATCATCTTCTCATCGCCCTGGCAATCTGGATAACCACATCCTCAACGGCTTATTCCGCCACGATTTTCCTGAAGGACGGACGGGAGATCAAAACCGAAAAATGGTGGCCGGCAAGCGGTTTTGTCGAGTTTCACTACAACGGCATGATCGCCAGGATTCCGGAAAAGGAGGTCGACCGCATCGAGGACAAAAAGCCAGCCCCCGGAGCCCTCCCTGCGAAAACGGCAAGTCCGGACAAAGCACTTTTTCCTCCCACGCCGGAAAATACGAAAACCGCCCTTGAAAAAGCCCCGGGCGATAAAAAATTGACGGTCTCTCCGCCACCCTATCAAAAGAAAAAAAGCGGTGCAGATACCGAATACCTGACCACCATCATCGCCGCCATATCCAAATATAAAAAGGAAGTGGGATTTCGAGGTCTCTTCTGGGCCAGCACCGTGTACGATATCTACGGCCTTGAAAAGGTGGGGGAGGAGCCCATTTACGGGGGCATCGATAAATATGTCAACGTGCGGGACAAGCTTGAATTCGGCGCCGCTAAAATTGAAAAAATCGTTTACGGGTTCTGGAAGGGAGAATTTTTAAGCGTCACCCTGTGGGTTGGCAATGAGGACCATTATAAGGCCCTTCGGGAAGAGACATTCAAACGGTTCGGAGACGGCGGCAAAAGCGCTAGCGGCGAGGAGCGATACATCTGGATCGGCGGGGCCAGCGATAAATATCTCGAATTCGACAGCGCCACTGGAAAAGGGTTGTTATGGTTCCGGAACCACGATTTATGGAAAAAAGTAAAGCGGGAATACCCCCAGAGCGACTCCTGACACCCGCAGGCCCGCTCCGGATTAAAAAAGTGGTTCATCACAGTTAAGCGTACTTCCGGTTGTGTAAAGGGGGCACTTAAAACTACGAATCCTCAATTTTTAATGCAATTAGAGTTCCAGGGGCCGAGGGTTCTGGGGTTCAAGTAGAAAAGGGTATCGCTTCAGGCTTCGCCTTCGGCTACGCCCGGACAGGTCGCGATGTCGATTGTTTTCCCGGTGTTTCGACGTGCGGAAAATGGGACTGTACCCTTCTCGCTGCTGCCCTTAGGGTGCGCGCAAAAATAAGTTGACAGATTTTAGGTGTTCAGGCGTCCGGTTGGCAAGGCGCGAAAACGCAGTAATATCTAGCATATTCCGAGCTTTCGCAACACCGCCAAGCAGGATGCATGGGCGCATAAAATATTAAGTTATTTTTGTGCGAGCCCTTAGCACCGGGAATCTGTAACTCCAAAGCCATTCTGTTGTACGGATGGCTGGTGATTTCCTGAGAAATCCTACTTGTTGCCTACTTACCGGCTCAGTCGATATTTTTTTCATTCCCTTGGACCCTTGAATCCTTGACCCTTTGCTTCAACTACTCGAAACCTTAATTATCAACCGATGACTCCCAAAAAGTACGCTTCATTTTGATGAACCAGATAAAGCTACTGCCGGTTTTTGTAAATTCCGCTCAAGTAATTGTGAGATCCGCCAATATGATTGTTGGATCACTGTAAGGTATCCGGTGTAAGGGGCCAACCGGTTCGGGGAGGCCGCCGATCAAAGGGATGTCCGGATACCCAAAAAGACTCGGGAACCGGGGCGAAACGATCTGGCGCTGATACGCCACATGCCACGTTGCCCCACCTTTTCAGAGGTAAGCATGGATATTGCGACATTCATAGGGTTCATCGGTGGAACGATCCTCATTCTGGTTTCCATACTGATCGGGGGTAGCCTGCTGCTGTTCATCAATGCCCCCGGTTTGCTCATTGTTGTGGGGGGAACATTGGCCGCGAGCTTTATCAAATTCAGCATGGGTGACGTGATCAGCTCGGTAAAGGTGGGGATGAAGGCGTTTTTTTTCAAGGTCGAATCTCCCGAAGAAATCATTGAAAAAATGGTATCCTATGCCAAAATTGCAAAAAGGGAAGGATTGATCGCGCTTGAAAAAGAGGAACCACCCGATGAGTTTTCGGCCAAAGCGCTGAGATATCTCGTGGACGGTTACGATGAAAACCTCATCAAGGACATGCTGGTCAAAGATCTCCAGATGACCATCAAACGCCACACCCTTGGGAAAAATGTGTTCAAGGGGATGGGGGACGCCGCACCGGC
>CAZWAE010000188.1:0-8240 GCA_964631805.1 uncultured Desulfobacteraceae bacterium
CCACATTGGGGATGATGCCGGAAATTCCGACGACATCGTAGGTGTTCTCTTTGAGTTCCTCGACAAACCGGTTGAGGGAGGGGAAGTCCAGCAGGGTGCAGGGTGCCTCTATGTTCGATTGGATCAACAACAGACCGAAGGTCCTGTGGAACATCCGCAGGGAGAAAGCACCCTGGGCGCGCGTTACCTGGTTTTGGTAAAGCTCCATGGGATTGAGGGCACGGCTGCCGTATTCGTCGTCACGGGCAAAAGGACCGAATACGCTGGAGAGTAAAACTCTTGCATGGTTTCCTTTGGGGTGTACGGGGTGGGACATTTCCATTTCTACTCCTCTTGTCATCGGATTGATATCCGACGTTTGTTGCAATCGGTTGGTCTTTGAAAGTGCCGAAAGCGTCTTCATACTTGTTTGGTCTACAGCATCCGATAGATTCGGAGCCGAATCAATAGGGCAAAGCCGGTTTTACAAAAGTATTACAGTCCGTTGGCGGGTTTGCTGATGCGGGGAATGGATCGGGGGTATGGGATCTGCCCGCTTTCTTGCGATGCCGGATCAATTCCGGAAGGGAAGAGTTAACATTGGGGCTTGAATGGAAAAAGGAGAATTTTGGAACCGGACCCCCGGGCGCTATTTTCGAGGTGCCTTTTTGGGGGTTATAATTCCGTTTTTTTTCGTTTGTCTCCAGGTACGATATGCCCGGGTTTGTGTCCTGTTTGCTGTCAGCTGAAAAGATGCCGCTTGCGGAGCATTTCCCGTTGAACTTCGTAGATCAACTCGTTTAGGCGTTTTTTTTCATTCGGAGAAATATGGGTGATCTGGAGGCCGCCATAGCATTGGTTGTTATCTTCCGGCGTCTCCATCCGGACGATGAGTAACTTTCTGATATCCACGATCTGTTTTTCATCCCGGAAGGGGAGGACCAGGTCGATTTCATGCAATCGTCCCCCCACTTTCAGCTTGGGGCCGGATTTCCCGGTCTCACCTTTGGTTGACAGCGTAATCAGTGCCCCTCCCATACTGATATTGATCACATTCAGTTTCAGCTTGCCTTTATCCCTCGCATTTAGCAGGGTGCCACTGGGCACTTCGACCCTGAAATGCTGCCGTCTCTGATGCCGCTTTATCGTATCGGGAAACGACAGGACAATTTCGTCGGAAATGATGTGGCCGCCGATGGTGTTGAAACTGTATTTTATCTTGTCTTTGTCGGTGTATTCGAACCGTAATTTCAATTGCGTGTTGCCGTTGACGGCCGCCTTAAAACCCCTCGGACAGTCCAAAAGGAGTCGGGGGGTACCTCGCTCTCTGACCACGCCGATGGCCATTGTGAGGGTTTCGAAGGATGTATCGAGAAGTTCCATCCGGATCAAGGTTTTCTCCCTGATCAGCTCATTGAAAATCTGCTCTTTCTGTTTGTTGTCCATGCTCTTTTTGAATGGTTTCCGGTTAATAGATAAATGGTGTTTCCGGTTTGTATCGCCGCCCACTGCCTTTTCTTACCGGGTAACTGCACCCGCAGCCAATGCACCATACAGTTGGTGCGGGTATCTGTTTTCCGGCTTTAATTCTTATATCGGCGGCTTATGTGGAAACTTTAGGAGTTGTCGCCCCGGAATTATCAGCCGGTTCATCAAGTCCTTTAATATTGTCCCGAATCAGGTCGGGGATCGGCAGTTCATAGGGGCAGCGTGGCAGGCAGTCGCCGCAATCTGCGCAGTTTCGGGCCGTATCGACGGCATTGGCAAGCCAGGGTTGTGCTATCGCCTTTTCGCCCATCCGGTTTATGATCGAACGCAAATGCAGAACCACCGAGATGGGAATATTTTCAGAGCAGGGTTGACAATAATCGCAACGCCTGCAGAATAGTTTGTCGTATTTTTTCTGAAGCGCCTCGATGGCAGTTTTTTCGGCTTCATTCAGGGTATAGTCGCCCTGACGGTAAATTCCCCAGTTTTCGTCAAACAGGGCCTTGCTCTCCACACCGGGAATAATGGCGACATTGGGATGGGAAAGGGCGTATTTAAGAGCTATCCCAGAGTGGTCGATCACCCCTCCTGAAAAAGATTTCATGGCAATGACACCGATATTTTTTTCGTGAGCCTTGGGGATGATGTGCTCCTTGGCCTTCGGTTCCAGGAAGCTGAAACAGACCATTATGGTTTCAAACAGGTCGTCATCCAATGCCATATCCAGAACATCGAGGCTATGACTGGTGATGCCGATGTGTCCGATAAGGCCCTCCTCTTTTGCCCGGGTCAGCGCCTCAAAAGCCCCCCCGTTTTCAATCGTATGCCGGTAATCATCCTTGTCGCGGACAAAATGACACTGGTAAAGGTCAATATGCTCCACACCCAGAGCTTTGAGGCTTTTTTCAAGATCGGATCGGAGGGCCGTCCCGTTACGAATGGGTGATTTGGACGCCAGCACCACCTTACGTCCTGCCCCCTTCAAAGCAAGCCCGATACGCTTTTCACTCGTAGTGTATGCACGTGACGTGTCGATGAAATCAACGCCTTTTGAGATGGCATGCCGAACAATCTCAACCGCTTGGATTTCGTCGACGGTTTGAATGGGGATGCCGCCGAAACCGAAGCGATTGATTTCAAGACCGCTCTTTCCCAGTACTATTCGTTCCATGGAACCCTCCTTTTTTTGGATCAGACCCGATTGCTTCGCCATTATCCGCCTGGGATATCATTATATCAAGTTTTCTGTTTCATGACATGCTATCAAAATCGAAATCGACGAGAATTCCTCAAGACGGAACCGTTTATTCGGAATCGGTTATACAAAAAATGTGGATATTTGTAACTATTTCAAATGATATCAAAGATATACGTAAAATATAGCTATCTATTTGATATTGTTAAACATATTGACAATGCGCCTTTTATGCTTTACTGTACCCGAATGAATTGGGAGTGCCCCCTATTCGGGGCAGCAGGATTGTGAATCCTTGCGGTCGCCCGTCCTTCAACCAGCACGGCCGGCCGTTTTGCTATATTCCGCTATGCCTGGCAGACCGTTTAACGCCAAAAGGCATATCGGACGTCAATGTCAACTGGACCTGAACCGATGAACACGCCCAATCTAATAGATGCCAGATTCGGTATGATTGCCGTCAAAAAGGGATTCGTCACCCGTGAACAGGTCCGGCTGGCCGTTCTGGCCCAGAAACAGGCCTTCCAGAAACAAAACAAGTCCGTCCTCATCGGCGATATCCTTGTTCAATCGGGTGCCATTACCCTCCAACAGAAAAACAGCATTCTTTCCATCCAGAAGGCGAACAAAAGCGGGCCGCCGGTAACCGGGAAGAAACCGGATACGGCTCCGTCCAAAGTCAATGATAGTTTTGTGGAAAGAAGGTTCGGTATGATCGCCGTCAAGAAAGGGTTCGCAACCCGGGAACAGGTTAAACAGGCGATTTACATCCAGAAGATGGCGTCAAAAAAAAATATTCCCACCCTCCTGAGCGATATTTTGGTAAAAACCGGTATCATGACCCAGGATCAGAAAGATGAAATCCTAATGGTAAAGGGCGTCAACTTCACTGCGATTGACAAGCAAGCGGTTCCCGAGCCCCATGATGTCCTGCCCGAGCCCCAAGAGAGGGTGCCTCAGTTTGTCCTGACCGTTTCAGACGATAAACTGGAAGTCCGACTGGGTCCCAAGGACGACCTTCCCCTGGTGGCGGATCTGGACGATATCAAGCAGGCATTAGAAGAGAATAACATTCATTACGGCGTTGTGGCCGATGATCTTTTGGCCGAGCGTTTGGGTGAGGCGGTCGACGGTGGCAAGTCCGTGATCATTGCACAGGGCGAAAAACCGGTGGAAAGCCGCGATGCCGGGATAAAATACCATTTCAATGCCGGATTTGGAGAGCCTTCAGATAAAGAGGAGCCGTCAACCGGGCAAGGTGAGCGGGTTTTGATAAAACAGGGGGATATCGTTGCCGAAAAGATCCCCGGGCTGGCCGGCAAACCCGGTATCGATGTGTATGGGCAGTCCATTGAGACGTCACCCCCCGCGGAGGTGTCGCTGCAGTGCGGTGACGGCGTCCTTTTATCCGGTGACGGCCAGACGGCCACCGCCATTGTTGAAGGGTATTCGGAGATCTCATCGGCTGGCGATATTTCTGTTTATCCCCTGCTCAAGATAGCGGGCGATGCCAATCGTGAAAACGGGGATATCGAGTTTGACGGCCACATCGAAATCGAGGGCTCCATAGAGGGTAAGATCAAAATAAAGGGGCGGAGCCTGAAGGCAAGGGAGGTGTACGAATCCACCATCGACATTACCGGTGACATGGAGGTGGAAAAGGGAATCTCCGATGCCAGGGTCACCGCTGGCGGATCCGTCACCGCAAAGCATGCCAACAAAGCGAGGATAGAGGCCCTGGGAGACCTCATACTGGCAAATGAGATCATCCACTCCGACATCAAAACCAACGGGATGTGTGTCATCAAAAAAGGGTTGATCAGAACATCCGAGGTGGCAGCCCGAAAAGGGATTACCGTTAAGGATGTGGGGTCCGAAATTTCAAAGCCCTGCAAACTGACCGTTGGAGTGGATTTTTGGGCGAAGAACAGGGTGGCGCAACTTACGAAAGAGATAAAAAACGCTGGCGATCACCGAAAGAAACTGGAAGGGCAGCTGGCTGACCATAAGAAAGCAAATTCCGAGTTTGACAAACAGATCAATGACAAGGCCAGGGAAGAAACCGATATAACAGCCAGACGGTTGGAACTCAATCAAAGGCTGGCGGCCGTCGGCAAAAACGGAGAAGCGAAAGAGAGGGAAAAATTAGCTGCCGCCGTTAAAGAACTGGACCGGCAACTGGAGGAGATCAACCAGGTCGTTGAAAAACTTTTTGAAGGTCAAGAACAGCTGGCGGAGGAGGAAGACCGAGATAAAAACGAAGTCCTGGAGATCAACAAAAAGATAAAGGAACTGAAAAAAGAGAGCCGGCGGATAGACCGTAAACCGGATAAAAAGAAAGACAGGGCTGCCATCGAAGTGCTGGGGACCATTTACAGGAAAAACATTGTTGCCGGCGCGCATGCCAAACTCGTTTTGCCTGAAAAACACAACCAGGTTCGTATCACAGAGGGGCTTTTTGCGGATGCCAAATCTTCCGTCAACTGGTCCATGCAGATTAAAAAGCTTTGATGTGGCGAGTCCAGCCCTCCCCATAAGATAGCTTCATGAAAATAGCGTTGGTCGCAAACCCCAAATCCGGGGGAAAAAACAGGGAAGGATCGATACGGGAGATCCAAAATCGCCTAAAGGCACTACGAATCCAATGCGAGGCCTACTTCACCCGGTACCACGGGCATGCCGTCGACATCGTCCGAAATCTGGCTCATAGAAAACTGGACGCCATCGTGGCCGTGGGGGGGGATGGGACCAACTGTCAAGTCGTCAACGGTCTTTTGAAATACTATGGAGATGGGGAGTTGCCAACGGTGGGGCTGATTCCTCTGGGAAGGGGGAACTCTTTTGCCAGGGACCTTTCCATCTGCTCCATAAAAGAGGGGATCAAGGCCATTGTCCGGCGAAACCCGAGAGCTGTTGATGTATGCCGCTTTTCCCAAGGAAAGAACTCCTATTATTTTGTTAACCTTCTGGGTCTCGGATTCGTCACCGATGTGGCCAAAACCGCCGCGCGATTTAATTGGGCGGGGGATGCCAGTTACATACTCGGAGTTTTTTACCGCACCCTGGGATTGCGTTTCCATGACATGGTTCTGGAGATTGACGGCCGGACCGTCTCCGGGGAAAACTGCTTTGTCGAAATCTGCAACTCAAGATTCACCGGCGGCGATATGCTGATGGCGCCTGATGCGGTGATCGATGACGGATGGTTTGATGTCGTGGTTGCCGCCCCCTTGAGCCGGGTGAGCCTCATCGCAACACTGCCTAAGATATTCAAGGGGACCCACGGCGTTCATGAGGCCGTCCATTTTTTCAGGGGGAAGTCAGCACATATTGCCACCCGGCCGATAAAGCAGCTTCTACCTGACGGCGAGATCTTCGGGAATACACCCGTCGAGATCCGTCTGATTCCCAAGGCGCTGAAGTATTTCTGATGCCCTCCTACCTATCGGTTTTTTTGAGGGCCTGGATCCGCTGCACGATTTCATCCCGCTCATCTTCCAATTCCAGCAGCATCATCATGGTGGGCGGTTTCGTTGAATGTGCGGGTAGCCGGCGTTCGGCCTCCTTGATCTGGCTGTCGACTGTCTTCAATCGCTCTTCAAGATCTTTCAGGGTTTCCATATATTCCCTCCGCAGCCCTTACGTTCGAATCTCAACTTTGCCGGCCAGATAATTTTTGACTTCGGAAATAGGGACCTCCCGCCTGTGGAAAATACCCGCGGCCAATGCGGATTCCACACTGGTTTTCGAGAATACTTCGTGGAAATGTTCAGCGTTGCCGGCTCCGCTGGACGCGATGACCGGGATGGAAACCGCGTTTTTAACCCCATTTACCAGTTCGATGTCAAAACCGGAATTGGTCCCGTCCCTGTCAATACAATTGAGCAATATTTCCCCCGCCCCGAGCCTTTCACAAACGCTGGCCAGGGTGATTGCATCCAGGTCCCGTCCCTCCCGGCCTCCCTTTATGGTCGACTGGTACCAACAATAACGCTCCCCACCGGGACCGGGGATTTGCGTTTCGATCACATGGTGAATCACATCGTCGGGAGAATCCACGTAAATCCTTTTGGGATCCACGGATATGACCACGGCCTGATTGCCGTAAACTCTGGAGATCTGTTCGATGGCGCTTTCTCCGGTAGCAGTTCCGGATTTAAGATATGCTTCTGCAATCAGAACCGCGTCGCTCCCGATGGAAATCTTGTCGGCGCCGGATCTGAAGTATTCTGCAGCGACCTCAAGGGCGGTATACTGTCGTCCCTCTTTATCCGTGTAGTCCCGGATGCCGCCGCCGATGGTCAGGGGTACGAATACGTTTCGGGAAGTATTCCGGAGGACGTCGATCATGGGCATATCCTCCAAGGGAAAATCCCTGAAACCGGTAATATTCAAAAACGTGATCTCATCGGCACCCTCCCTGAAATATCTTTCAGCCAGTTCCACGGGTTTGCCGAGGTTCCGCACATTGCCTTTTTCCCTCACATCGTACTGGTCGCCCTTTGTTACCACCAGATCCCCCCGGTCATTGGCCCGGACATCGAGGCATGCGATGATCCGTTTTGCCAGCCGGGTTTTTTCCGTTGTTGGCGCTGGAGCTGCTTCCTCAGCACCCGAATCAATAAAATTTTTCAATATCGCCAGTCCGGCACTGCCGCTTTTTTCCGGATGGAACTGAGTGGCTACGATGTTGCCCCTGCGGATACCGCTGACAAATTCGTAGCCGTAATCGGTTGTGGTGAGGACATCGGCCTCATCCTCGGCGACGACATGATAGGAGTGCACGAAATAAAATTTTTCATCACCGGAAATCCCTTTGAACAACGGAGAGGGCTGCCGGATATTGATGCCGTTCCAGCCGATATGCGGAACGGCCAGGTCTACATCAAACCGGATCACTTTGCCCCGGATAATGCCTAACCCTCTTTGGTCAGGAGCTTCCTCACTTGCTTCAAAGAGCGCCTGTAGCCCCAGGCAGATACCCAGAAATGGCCGGTCGGCTTCCAGATATGCCCGGAGCGGTTTAATATACTTTTTTTCATCCAGGATTCGCATCATGTTGCCGAATGCGCCGACACCGGGAAAAACCAGTTTTTCAGCATCCCGGATATTTTCGATGCATTCGACTACCCTGACGGTTTCACCCAGGCTTTCGATGGCGTTGATAACGCTTCGCACATTCCCGGCGCCGTAATCGAGCAACGTAATCATGATCTAAAACCTCTTAAACAAATATCGTGTTATCGATGATAAGAGAACGCATATAACCGAAAAAGGGATCGTCCACAAGCATTTTGACGCCCCTCTTCGTTCAATATCAGATGGTATAAAACGCCATTCGGTCCCGCCAGAGGTCGTGATCGAGGATGCACACATCTCCCAACGGCTCACGTGTTGCAATCACCGTCCCGAAATTTTCCGGGACGAGGTCCCCGCAGGCATCGCCCGTCCACTCCTTGAACTGTGGATCAGGGGCAATAAAGGTTTCGAATCGATCGGGCGTGACTGAAACGGCGCACCCCATATCGGGCATCACCATCAGGTCTGACTGCGTCTCGGGGTTATGAACAAAATAGAC
>CAZWAE010000189.1:0-5452 GCA_964631805.1 uncultured Desulfobacteraceae bacterium
AGTGGTCCTTTGGGACAAGGTGGTCGGCACGGAGGAGCTTTTTTTCATCTATCTTGAAAAAAGAGAGACGGAGCCCCTGGTCAAGGCGGTCATACAAGCGATCCGCCGAATCTGGAAGGTATAGGCCGTGGGTGGACCGCAAGGTTCCCCACCGGGTTTTTCCATTCCGGAAATCAGGGGAAACTTTGGATTCCCAGCCGACAGGCAACCGAACGCCATGAAAAATTCAATTATACCCGCCATCCTGCTGTTCTTTTCTATTTCGATGCCCATTGCGGCCGCAAAGGATCTGCACAAACTTAGGAGATTTCATGGCACTGACATACGCAAGTTATCTGAAGGTAGGTAAACTTCTCTCCCTGCAGAAGCCCCAATCAGAAGGACCCATGCATGATGAGATGCTGTTTGTCATCATCCACCAGACATACGAACTCTGGTTTAAGCAGGTGCTGCACGAGGTCGATCATCTCATCCGCCTGATGTTTGCAGGCGAGAAAAAAATACCCCATACATTGAAGCGTATCGGCACTATATTTAAAGTGCTGGTGCATCAATGGGACATACTTGAAACCATGACGCCGTTGGAGTTCCTGAGCTTTCGTGAAAGCCTTCAAACGGCCAGTGGCTTCCAATCGGTGCAGTTCAAGGAACTGGAGTTTGTTTTCGGCTATAAGCGTAGAGAACTTTTGTCGGTTTTTAACGAGAATTCAACTGAATATAAACGTCTGGTTGACAGACTTGCGCAGCCGTCTGTCTGGGATGGCTTCCTTGCGCTGCTAAAGCGCGCCGGTTACCCCATACCCAAGGAACACTCAGACCGTATATCAGATGGTCCAACGGTTCCTTCTATGGAAATACAGAATATTCTACGGAACGTATATAGGTCGGATCCGAAACTGTGCGATATCTGTGAGGCCCTTATCGATATCGATGAAGGGGTACAGGAATGGCGATACCACCATGTGAAAATGGTGGAGCGTACCATTGGCGGCAGGCAGGGCACCGGCGGATCTTCCGGTGCTGCGTATCTGCGCGGGACGCTTTTCAACCCCTTTTTCCCTGATCTTTGGGCCATACGATCAAATCTGGATGGTGCCCATGAAAGCTGAGCAGCTTTACCAGACCCCCAACACAATTGCTTCCTTTTACAGCAGGTTCAAGGTTGCCGAGCGTTTGCTGCTCACCGGGCATTCTCACCAGGCGTGGCCGGATTGTGCCCATGACGGCCAGATGCTTGCCTGGGAAGATGCCGCCCGTCATGTCGATGAAAAATGGGCGCATGCTTTTGCCCAGGCTCAAGCGGTAAAAGCCGGCTTTGCTGAGTTGATTGAAGATCACGAGCATAATATCTGCCTTGGGGCCAACACCCATGAACTTGTGACGCGGTTTTTATCTGCTCTTCCTTTGGGGAAACGGCCGAAACTGATCACAACGGACGGAGAATTTCATACCATACGCCGACAGCTGGACAGGATCGGGGAGGAATGGATTCAGATTGTAAAAGTGCCCTCATACCCGGCTACAGAACTTGTTGAGCGTTTAACGTCTGTTCTCGATGATAAGACTTCGGCCGTGTTGATCTCAAAAGTCTTCTACAATACCGGGATGATTGTCAATGAGCTGGATGCCCTTTCAGGCCGTTGTCAAAAATTCGGTGCCGAACTTCTTGTAGATGCCTACCATGCCGTTAATGTCGTTCCGTTTTCAGTAAAAAAAGAAGGGCTTGAATCTGCCTTTGTTGTCGGTGGCGGATATAAATATTGTCAATTGGGTGAAGGCAATTGTTTTTTGCGGGTGCCGCCGGGCTGCGGCCTGCGTCCCGTGATCACGGGGTGGTTTGCCGAATTCGAGGATCTGGCTCAATCCCGGAACGAAGAAGCGGTCCAATACCCCCTCAATGCCGCACGGTTTGCTGGTTCAACATACGACCCCACCAGCCATTATCGCGGTGCAAAGGTTTTCAGCTTCATGCGCACGCATCAGCTTGTCCCTGAACTGCTGCGAAAGGTTAATCAGCACCAGATCAAACTCCTTTTGGACTGTTTTAATGCCCTTGACGCGGATCCGGATCTCATCGACTATGACAGATCGATCTCCCTGAATCATCGAGGCGGATTTTTGGTCCTGCAGACGCCTCATGCCCATATTTTACAGCAGTTGCTACGGCAGCGCGGTGTCCTCACCGATCACCGTGGCAATGGACTGCGTTTGGGGCCTGCGCCTTATCTATCCGATTCCCAGCTCAACACAGCCATGCAGCTTCTGGGTGAGGCGATAAAGGAATTATGAAAGAATCTGATCTTTATCTGCCCCTGAAACGATTTCTGGAATCTCAGAATTATGAGGTGAAAGGTGAGGTCGGTGACTGTGATGCCATGGCAGTACGCGGCAGGGAAGATCCGGTTGTCGTGGAACTCAAGCTCTCTTTCAATCTCGATGTGGTTCTTCAGGCAGTCGATCGACTATTGCTGACTCCGAAAGTGTACATCGGCATCCCCAAACAATGCAAAAGCCTCAAAAGGCGACGGCGGCACATCCTCAAGCTGCTAAGGATGCTTGGTTTGGGGCTGGTGGTGATCGATCCGGACCTGGAGAACGGCAGCGTAAAGGTGCTTCTCGATCCCGGCGAGTACAGACCTCGCAAATCGAAGCATCGCCAGGAGCGGCTACTTGGTGAGTTTGTGAAGCGGGTGGGCGACCCGAACCTCGGCGGGACCGAGAAGAGAAAGGGCATCATGACCGTCTACAGACAGCGGGCCCTGACGATTGCCCGGTTCCTTCAGATGCAGGGGCCGACCAAGGCTTCACACATTGCCAAGACCATCAGGGAGCCGAAGGCCAGGGATATCCTGTACAGAGACGTTTACGGATGGTTTGACAGGACGGCACGCGGTGTGTATGAACTTTCTCCCCGGGGAAAGAAGGAGATTCCTCTTTGGGGGGAACAAGCAGAGAACACCCCTTTACATCTTCGCCCACTTCATTGAACTGAAGAAGGTTGAAGAACCGGAGCTTGAACTCCGCTTCGGAGACAGCTGTTTGGAATACAAACGCGAAGTGCCGATGTTTATCCCCAATTTTTTACGTCGGAGCAAAAACGTCAACGGCTAAAAAATTGTTCCCGCGAATTTTACGTGCAGAACGATGCCAGAACAGAGATAATGCACAATGAATAATCTTGAAAAGTTTATGGGTGTTGCCATAAGGGAGGCCAGGAAGTCTCTTCAAAAGGGCAATAGTGGATTTGGTGCGGTCATCATCAGAAATGGCGTACTAACCTCAAAAGCGCATGACACCGACAAAACCTCTAAAGATCCCACTGCCCATGCTGAAATCGAGGCGATAAGAATCGCTTCAAGAAGAGTTAACGGCGATTTCGATAATTGTATGTTGGTTTCAACCCATGAACCCTGTCCCATGTGCGCCACGGCAATTGTATGGGCCGGGATTAAACGGGTGGCTTTCGGATATTCGATCCGGGATTCATTGACCCAGGGAAGGACGCGGATTGATCTTTCCTGTAAAGACCTGTTCCGACGTGCAGGTGCATCAATAGACATTATCGGTGATGTCAAAAAGGCGGAATGCAGTCTTTTATACAATGATCAGGTCAGAAAAAGCATCAAACAACTCAGAGGTGCCGATTCCGTCATGCTGTCACAACTGGCTAAAAAACTAAGTGATAAGCGAATACGCTGGTTCAGGCATCAGGAAATGCAACCGGTAACCGAAGATCCTTTATATGCAGCTTATCAGTTATTTCTGAAAAAGCTTGGCCTAAAAGCTGATGAAGCGCCCATCGTGGATAAACAAAAAAGCAGATTGGTAATCCATTCAAAAAACTTTTGCCCGACCCTTGAAGCCTGCAAGATCCTGGACTTGGATACGCGCGTCATTTGCAAGCAAATCAGTGAAGGGCCAACCCGGGATCTGCTGAGACAACTGAATCCTAATCTTAATTTCGCACGCAATTACGATTGTTTGCGTCCGTACGAACCCTATTGCGAAGAGATGATAATATTGGACGGCCCCTTCGCGAAGGAACCCCGCCATGAAAATGAGCAATGATGCGCATCCCTGAACCTTACAGGCGATACCTGAATCTGATCGGTATCGAAAACCCGCGGGAGGGAATCGCGGGCCTGGAGGAGATCGTTCACAATCACCTTTGCAGGGTCCCGTTTGAAAATGTTTCCAAGCTGATTCTTTTCGGAAAGGAGGACAGGGGGAGGCCCTTCACTCTTTCAGAATTTCTGGATGGGATTGAGCATCGGGATTTCGGCGGTACCTGCCACTCCAGCAATCCCTATCTTGCAGATCTGCTGAATGTCCTCGGTTACAAAGCGCATCTGCTGGGTGCGGATATGGAAGATCCCAATGTCCATACCTGCATCCGGGCGAAAGTGGACGACGCTGAATACCATATCGATGTGGGTTACGCCGGGCCTTTCAGAAAACCGATGAGACTTGATCAAATTCCCCGTGAGATACAGCACGGCTGCTACACTTACCGGCTTGATCGAAACAAAGAGGATGGCCGGTACGAGGTCGCCATCTTTTCGGGAAAAGAACAGATTCACGGCTATGTTGTGAACGGAGAGCCCCGAACCATCGACTTTTTCGAACCAACGATCCGGGAATCCTTTGAAACGGGTAATACGTTCATGTCGTGTCTGCGGATCACCCGGTTTTTCGACGATTATGCGGTGGAGGTGAAAGACCGGACGCTGATCAATTTTAGAGGCAGTGAGGCCACCCGCCGGGAACTTGCCAGTATGGAGGAGATGGAACATGCGGTAGCAAACAACCTAAAAATGCCCCGATGTCCGGTCAAAGAGGCGATTGTTGTTCTGGAAAAGGTGATGGGGAAGCCTTTTTTTAAGCTGAAATCGAACTGGGAAGGTGGGAAAAAAAATCCAAAGGAGATCTTATGAGTTCATCTGTGAGTCGGCCACCGGCGGCAAGTGCAGAGCGGGCACTGGCCCATTTTGAAAGCCTGCTCGAATTTGAGACCGATTGCTGGGATGTGCACCATGCCATCGTAAACAACCGAATGGATTTCGTGCTCCTCGATGTCCGGGGGGAAGAACTGTTCGCCAAGGGTCATGTGGAAGGTGCCGTTAGTCTTCCCCATGCGCGCATCAACGAAAACGGCCTCGCTGCGTATCCGTCGGATACTCTGTTTGTGGTCTATTGCGCCGGCCCCCACTGCAACGCTACCGAGAAAGCGGCCATTCGTTTGGCCGGACTCGCCAGGCCGGTGAAAAAGATGATCGGCGGCATCACCGGATGGCTCGATGAAGGCTTCACACTGGTAAAAGATGCGGATTAACGGATGTCCCAAGGCCGGTTCGCGGGTTGGCTAAAAGTAGATGTTCCAGAAACCATTACCCGGGAGTTTCACCATGCGTCTATCGTGGAAACAGGTTCAAAGGGTGCTGCCATTCGGAGT
>CAZWAE010000189.1:5552-8229 GCA_964631805.1 uncultured Desulfobacteraceae bacterium
AATCCTCAATGGCGGGCATTCTGGGTGGTCAGGCCGGGTCTGCCGGAGATCGGGACCTACACCTTCAAGATCACCAGCGGCAACAAAATCGTTGTTGCCACGGATGAGCAATCAACGATCCGGGTGCTCCCCATACCGGATACCGGCACCTTTCATCCGGGCAGATGGGAAACGGTCCGCTGCACGCCACCCGTTTTTTCGTGGCAGATGCCGAACCATGACACCGCTCTTTTTTGCCAGGTCGAAATCAGGGACCGCCATCGCCGGCATGTCTACCGGACGCGGTATGTCCCGGACATGGATTCGGTGCGGCTGCCTCCGGATATCCTGGATCCGGAAACGACCTATCAGTGGCGGGTGCGGGTGGCCGACGGGCCTGACTGGCTCTCTTTGAACAACCGTTCTCAGTCGCACTGGGTGACATTTTCCACGGAAAAGAACCTGAACCGATGCAGTTACCGGTATCACCCTCCTCCGGAAACAGGCGACGGTTGGGAGACCTCAACCCTATCCGAACATGGGGTTGACAGAAAGGTCATCGGCAGGCTCATGCATGAAATTTTCGCCAACCACCTGAAGAATGTCCACAGCGTCCTGGTGATAAAAAACGGCAAGTTGATTTTAGAGGAGTATTTCAACGGTCAGCATCGCAACCTGAACCACGACATGCGGTCATTTACAAAAAGCGTTACCTCCGTTTTATTTGGTATCGCCAAAGGTCAGGGGAAACGGGTGGAACTTGGTGACAAGCTGTTCAGCCTGCTGCCGGAGTATGCGGAACTGGCCACTGACCAACGGAAAAAAAAGATCACATTAAAAGATCTTCTCACCATGAGGGCAGGGCTGGCGTGGAACGAAAATGCGCGCCTGTACAGCATCCCTCCCATGTACCGGAGCAAAGACAGCATCCGGTACGTATTGGAGAAAAAACAGATCGCCCTGCCCGGCGAAACCTTTCTGTACAGCAGCGGTGTCTCCACCGTTTTGGGGAAAATCCTCAAGAATATCACCGGAACCGATGCCGATCGTTTTGCCGCGGAGCACCTTTTCGGGCCTTTGGGGATTGCAGATTATCGATGGGAAAAACTTCCCGACGGCAATGTCACCACCGGCTGGGGGCTCCATATTCGAACACGGGATATGGCGAAGATCGGAGTTCTCTTTCTTGAAAACGGCGTGTGGAGGGGAGAGCGGATCGTGCCGCAGTCCTGGGTGGAAGCGTCCGTGTTCCCACACGTTAAGGACAGCTACGTGGTCGGGGGAGAGTACGGGTATCAATGGTGGCGGGGCACCGGCACCATCGGGGATCAAGAGGTGAATGCCTTCTTTGCGGCGGGCCATGGGGGTCAGTATATGTTTGTCTTTCCGGACCTGGAGCTGGTAGTGGCCTTCACCAACCAGGCGGACAATAATATTGGCGGTGATTTCAGAACCCTCAGCATGCTGGAGAATTATATCCTGCCGGCGGTGCTACAGCCGCCGCCCGGACAGGACGCACCTTCCGTAGTATTGGATGAGGCCAACCACTTTACCGGTAAATACAGATCTGTAAAAACCGGTGTGACGATGAAGATCTTCACTGAAAAAGGCAGATTGTTCGGGAAATCGATTTTGATTGAAGATATATTCGAATTGCTGCCCAGGGGAAAAGGCCGGTTCGTCGGCGTTTCGAAAGATATGGGAAATTTCAGGCTGGAGTTTGTGGCAACACCCGAAAGCGTAGCCGTTACGGGTGTTGAGGTATATATCGGATTTTCACGCCTGCAGTTCGACCGCACCCGGAGTCTGTTTTTCGGAATGTAGTGTTTCATATATCCGAAAGCCCGTTATAACCCATCATATGATCGGTATTTCCATCCTTCCGGTCATGCCGCAACTGATTCGGACCGTGTTTTACTCTTAATAACAATCCAAAGGGGACAAGCGCTTTGATTCTCGCCCATCCCCTTTGCATGGTCGATCCTGTTACTTTGACTTCCCGGTATCCTTTTTACTTTTGGCCGGCCGTTCACCCTTGATCTTCAACGGAGTGCACCCGCAGCCACAATTGCTTTTCTTTTCTGCCATTTTTATCACCCCCTTTCTTTTTAAGCGTTTTAGTAATAACTTAATTAAATGCGTAAAAAAAATGGCCTATTTTTTTTCTTCCAACTCCGTCAACCGATGTCGAACCACCTCGATTTCATGGTTCAGCTCCTTCTCATATTCTTTGAGAGCATCCAAACTGGATCTTTCCAGTTCGAGCGCTTTATATTTTCCAGTTCCCCGGCAGCCGCATGTACAAACTTCATTGAGGACCCTGCGGCAATTTTCCATCGCTTTTTCGTCTATGGAATAGGGTATCC
Organism: uncultured Desulfobacteraceae bacterium; assembly: GCA_964631805.1. GTDB lineage: Bacteria > Desulfobacterota > Desulfobacteria > Desulfobacterales > CAZWAE01 > CAZWAE01. The sequence continues at coordinate 7,898 of CAZWAE010000189.1, forward strand.
AATACCCCTTTCGTTCGCTCCTGACGAGCCCGGCCTGTTTCAGGATCTTAAGGTGCTGGGATACGGCTGCTGTCGTAATTCCGATGGTTTCCCCGATATCCTTCGCCCCTAAAGGGCCTTGAGATTTCAAGAGCTCGATGATTTTTACACGGGTTTCGACGCTTAAAGCTTTAAAAAACTCGGAGGGTTCAAGATCCATGGGCTTATCCGTCCAATTAAGTGATTAAGTATTAACTTAACTATAATACACGGCAAACATTGTCAAGAAATATTTCGCCTGTTAGTGTCCATCCCTAAACAGTGGATTTTTAGTGCGAAATTTTTCAAAATAG
>CAZWAE010000190.1:0-1456 GCA_964631805.1 uncultured Desulfobacteraceae bacterium
GCAAGTCAATTGTCGTAATCAACATAGACCCCTCTCATCTCCTGCACGATGCCCCACCCCCCATTTCAAAACGGTTTTGATTTTCACCCCCGAAACATAATCCAACGAGATGGTCATGAAGCTTATTGTCCAATTGGATTTCCCAATGGTTGTAGCCATAGTCATTTGCACGTTCCTTATCATTACATTCGCATAGGTTTCAGAAGTGACCGCGAAAAAAACCGTCAAATTCAAATTTATCCAGATATCGAACAATTTTCCAATTGACATACCATATACTGTATGAGAATAATAATACCTCGCCTAACCGGAAATTCACAAACACCACGAATGCAGGGTCTCTATCACTTCCATCTATCAATTCTCAGGTCTGTTGTAGTGCCCATACAAAAGAGAAACGACATCGCCGATAAATGCGATCAACAGGTGTTTGTTCTGTACCGGCACACACTGAAAAGGGGGGCTGTTTCCGGATCCTGGTTTCATAAGGTCCAGAGGGAAGGTATTGAAAATGAATGTTTAACGTAAAAGGGCGCATCTGCCAATGCGCCCTTTTTTTAGCGGACCTGATATTCGAATTCAGGAGCTCGAATGAATCTGGTAAATCTTGTGGTAATGATGCTCGCAAGACCGGCCGCTATCGTTTGGTGTACCAATCAGTACGATTATCCATCCGTCCGGAATTGTCAAGAAAAACATAGCTCCTGGTCTGGAGTTGGCTATTGCGCAATAGGCACAAAAGGCCGCGCAGAGTCATCGGGTACATCTTCCGAGCGTGGAAAACACGCAAGGACGGCACCCGTGATTGGGCACGCGACCACGGCTACAAAGCGTGGCGCATCCCGATCTATGATGACTAACCTGCGTTAACGACAGCTCAAAGGAGCCAGGTTTTTACCCCCTGTGCCTGGAACAGAAACAGGGGGCTCAACAATTCCAATTACGGAGGATCAAGAAAATGGGAAAGACATACAAACCGGGGCAGAAAGCCCCACGCTCAGGACAGTATGGGATAGTTGGCCCTCGCGGCGGCAACACTGGAAAGGAACGTACAGTGACTAAAGGAGAACCGTTTCCTCCACCACCAAAGCCAGGCCAGAAATTCAAAATGAATGACCCGACAAAACATTAGTCGGGAAATAATCGAAGCCTCCTTGTTGGTATCCACACGGGGAGGTTTCCCCCTCCTATAACCATAAACTCCTCGCCGACACGACGCCCCACCCCCAATTTCAAAACGGTTTTGATTTTCACCCCCGAAACAGAGTTGTAAAGCACCTGTAAAGATATCTCGAACCGAGTTTTATCAATTTCAGGTACTTAGTTTTATCACCCCCCCTCACCGGTCGATCTGATGACAGTTGTCACATATCCGACATGAGTATCTCCCCTCGCCCTGAACGCTTCAAAATGCTATAAATACCTATGAGGAGGGATCATGAAAGAAAATACAGAT
>CAZWAE010000190.1:1556-7993 GCA_964631805.1 uncultured Desulfobacteraceae bacterium
ATGATCATTCCCTATGAAAAGTTGAGCGGGGAAGCCCTGACCGGTCTCATCGAAGAATTTGTCTCCCGACATGGCACCGATACGGGATACACAAAAAATACCCTGGAACAAAATGTGGATATGGTGAAAAGACAACTGAAACGGGGAGATGCCCGGATTGTATACGATCCGTCCACCCGGACCGCTAACATTGTGCCCAAAGGAAAATTGAACAATCCATGACAACGCCATATCCTAACCTTTTATTCGATCTTGACGGAACCTTGACCGACCCGAAAGAGGGAATCGTCAAATCCCTCCGATACGCCACAGCAAAGCTGGGTCTGCCCGATCTCCCTGAAGCAGAGATAGTTCGCTTTATCGGCCCTCCCCTGCAGGAGATTTTTTCGGAATTATTGGGTGCCGACAAAGATGATCGTATCCAGGAAGGGATCGAACTATACCGCGAGAGGTTCTCTGTAAAGGGCCTTTTTGAGAATCAAAAATATGAAGGGATCGACGCCGTTCTGGCCGAATTGACATCCGCGGAAAGACGGTTGTGGGTGGTCACCAGCAAACCGAGAGTCTATGCGGATCAAATCATCCGGCATTTCGGTCTCTCCCCCTTTTTCCAGGATGTCTACGGGCCGGAGCTGGACGAGACGCTGAGAGACAAGGCGGAACTGATTGCCCATGTGCTCCAGAGTGAAAAAATACCAAAAAATGATGTATTGATGATCGGGGATCGCTTTTATGATGTAATCGGAGCAACGGCAAATGGCGTAAAGGCAGTGGGCGTTCTCTGGGGTTACGGATCCGAAGCGGAACTGGTTAAGGCCGGGGCCTGGAAAATATGTAGAAATGTTGAGAATTTAACTAAAACGGTGGATTCCTGAAAACGGTCTACATGAAGCAAAGGATAAAAAAAAATGGAAAAAGTGACATTGATTAAAACCGGCGACCGCAGCAAAGGGGCCACCCGTGCCATCGAAGCTCTTGGATTCAATCCTGCTCAAAACAAGGATGTCCTGATCAAACCCAATTTCAACACCGCGGACCGGACGCCGGGATCGACACACAACGACACGTTGGCCGCTCTCATCGATCAAATCTGGGCAATGGGGGCCAAATCCATCAGCCTGGGAGAGAGAAGCTATCCCATGACCCGGGAGGTCATGGCACAAAAAAAGGTCCTGCCGATGCTGGCCGAAAAGCAGGTCCGGGTGATCGATTTTGATGAATTGGCGGAAAAGGACTGGATAGAGTTCAAACCGGAGAGGAGCCACTGGAAAAACGGGTTCCGCATCGCCCGGCCGATTATCGAGGCCGAGTGCCTGGTTTCCACCGGTTGTTTGAAGACCCACCAGTTCGGCGGGGTGATCACCCTGTCGCTGAAACTCCATGTGGGAGTTGTCCCCACTTTTCGAAACGGCTTTCCCTATATGCAGGAGTTGCATCAATCCCCCCATCAACAGGAGATGATCGCAGAATTGAATGCGCCCTTTTCACCCGATATCGTTTTACTCGATGGCGTTGAGGCGTTTGTGGACGGAGGCCCTGCCACCGGAAAGCGGTCCCGCGGAGAGGTCTTTCTGGCTTCGAGGGATCGCGTGGCCATCGATGCGGTGGGTGTCGCAGTTTTGAAACACCTTGGCAGCAACAGAGAGGTCATGGATCCTTCCGTATTCGAACAGCGGCAGATCGCCCGGGCAGTCGCGCTTGGCATCGGTGTCACCTCCCCTTCGGAAATCGATCTGGTGGCAGTGGATAAAGAAAGTGCCGGGTACCGGGATGCGGTGCAGGCGTTGCTGTCGGCCTGAAAACCTTGTAATCGAAATGGCCAATGGTGTTGGTCCTTGAACATATCTTTTGCGTAATGCGACCGGGAGCACTATAACATTCTCGGTGTTACTGGCAGACCGCAGACGCTTCTAACATCTGTACCATATTTCTCAAATCCTGGAGATTCAAGGCCAACTTATGGATTCTAAAAATCCTGACAAAAGGAAACAGAAACTTGAATCGTTGAAAAAAGAGCTCGCCGAATACCGGGAAGCAAATGCGCTATTGCGGCAGAGCGAACTGAATTATCGCAACCTGGTTGAAAATGTCGTCGAGGCTGCACTGGTGGCTCAAGATCGATTTTGTACCTACGCAAACTCCAGCGCTGAAGACCTATTTGGATATTCACAAGAGGAACTGGCCTCAAAACCACTGACCGATTTCATACATGACGAAGATAAAGACCGGGCACTTGCCGGCCATGCGGAGAGTCAAAAAGGTGGCAACCTGCCGGAACTGGCTCCGATTAGAATTGTCAACAAAACCGGGATTCCCATCTGGGTGGCGTTGAAAAGGAATCGGATCTCCTGGAATGGCCGACCTGCCCTTCTGTGTATGATGACAGACATCACCAAACGAAAACAGGCCGAAAAAAAATACCAACATGTTCTTGAAAGCCGGTTTGAAGGGTTTATGTTGCTGGACGAGAATCGTGTAATCAGTGACGTAAACAAAGCCTTGCTCAAGATGTCAGGGTATGCCGGCCATGACTTCATCGGTCATCCAGTCGAAAAATTTTTCGACAAGGCTTCTGTTGATTTTTATTCGGCAAGCCCCGACCATATGAGTTTCGAAGCGTTGTTTCGGGCGCAAGACGGTCGGGAGGTACCCGTACTTTTTAACCGGAGTACATTAAGGGATCATACCGGCAGGACAACCGGGTACATGTATTTCCTGACGGACCTGACCGAACTGAAAACGACACAGGAAGAGCTTAAAAAGGCTGAGCAGCAATATCGAAACATGTATCACAACGCAGTGCAGGGTATGCTTCAAAGCAGGCTGTCCGGTGAATTGATTCGCGTCAACCCGGCTTTTGCGAGGATTCTGGGGTATGATTCGGTGGCCGAGACCCTCTCTCTCAAGGAAGGCGCCAAAGCGTTCTACTTCAGTTTGGAGGATCGGAACCGGATGATCCAGGCATTGAAAAAAAACGGTACAATCGCAAACTACGAGTTGCAGCTCAAGCGCAAAGATGGCAAGCCGGTGTGGATATTGGCCAATTTCAGATATATTGCAACAGATGGGGGAGATGCAATTATCGAAGGTATTTTAGTCGACCACACCGAAAAAAAAATCCTGGAAGAAGAGCTCAGACGCGATAAAAAAAAATTTCGAGAGCTTTCCATCCACGATAATTTAACCGGGCTTTACAACACCCGGTATCTCTATCAGACATTGAATAAACTCATTGAAGCGAGCACACAGGCCCAAAAGCCATTTTCTCTGGTTTTCATGGATATGGACAATTTTAAGCATGTGGTCGATACCTATGGCCATCTGAACGGGAGCCAAGCCCTCAAAGAGGTGGCCAATACCATCAAAAAATGCATCAACAAACCCTGCTTCGGTGTCGCCTATGGCGGTGATGAGTTTGTCGTCGTTCTGCCCGAAGTGGACAAAATGCAGGCCCGGGACCACGTGGAACAGATAAGAGAAAAGATGAAGCAAACCGCATACCTGACCAAAACCGGCCATGATGTGCGTCTCGGGGCCAGTTTTGGAGTTGCCACATTTCCCGATGACGCCGGGACCCGCGAAGACCTGTTGGCGCTGGCAGACCAGGCCATGTTTCACGTCAAGCAGACCGGCAAGGGTGACATCGGTATCATAATGGAACCCACGGGAGGGACGTCACATGACACCTGATGCCGCGCTGGTTTTAACCGTTCTGGCCGTCTCCGTCTTGTTCCTCGTCACGGAGTGGATCCCCATGGAGGTCACGGCCATGCTGGCCCTGGGGACTGTGGCCGTCACCGGGTTGGTGAGTCCCGTGGAGGCGTTGTCCGGGTTCAGCAATCCCGCGGTCGTCACGGTATGGGCGGTATTCATCCTCAGCGGCGGCCTGACCCGGACCGGTGTGGCCAAAATTATCGGCCGGCTGGTACTGCGCCTCGCCGGGAGCGGAGAGAGGACCATGATCGTCGTCATCATGACCATTTCCGGTGTTATGTCGGCCGTCATGAACAATGTGGCTGTCGCGGCCCTGATGTTGCCGGTGGTCATGGATGTCGCCCGGCACACCGGTACAGCCCCGTCCCGTCTGCTGATGCCCCTGGCCTACGGCTCGCTGCTGGGTGGTCTCTCCACTCAAATCGGCACGCCCCCCAATATTCTGGTCAGCGACGCATTGCGTGAACATGGGTTGACCCCATTTTCTTTTTTCGATTATACACCCATCGGCCTGATCGTCATGGTTTCCGGCACCGCTTTCATGGCCCTGATCGGCCACCGTCTGCTGCCCCGACGGGACGTCGTGGCGGAGTCCTCTTCCGGTCCTGCGGTGGATTGGAAGTCCCACTATGATCTGGAAGAAAGGCTGTTTGAAGTCAGGTTGCCGGAACACTCACTGCTCGACGGCAAAACCCTGGCCGAGATCCGGATGGGATCGGTCCTCAACTGGAACGTGATCGGGGTCACACGCAAAGACGGCACGGTGCTGGCACCGGGACCCGCTGAGAGACTAGGCGGTGGCGACCTTCTGGTCATCGAAGGCCGCATTGAAAACCTGGAGGAGCTGAAAAGCTGGCGTAAGCTCAGCATCGAGAAAAACGGGATCGACCTTACGGATGCCTATAAAGATGAGATCCTCGCCGGGGAGGTCGTCCTGCCCATGCATTCGAACCTGGTTGGAAAAACCCTCAATGCCGTCCGGTTTCGCAGTCGATTCGGCGTCGACGTGGTTGCCATCCGACGCGACACCGCCATCAAAAGGACCAAACTCCAGGACCGCCGCCTGGAAGCGGATGACGTGCTGCTCATTTCAGGCCCCCCCGAGGCGTTGGCCGCGTGCCGGTCCCGCCCGGAATTTGAACGATTCAGAGAAATCTCCCGTAAGGAATCCATCGCGGCTTACAACCTGCAGGAGCGGTTAATGGTCATGGGGGTGCCCAAGGCTTCCAGGCTCTCCGGCAAGACACTCAGAGAGAGCCGTCTGGGGGATGCCATGGGTAGCCGCGTGCTGGGAATTCTGCGTGGTGATGCCTCCATCCTGATGCCGGAACCCTCTGAAATTTTGCGGGAAGGCGACCGCCTGGTCGTGGAAGGCAGCCGCTCCGACTTTGACATCCTGCAGGGGTTCGAGGAACTGATCATCCAAAAAAGAAAAGTGCCGGATCTCAATTCTCTGCTCACGGAAAGCGTCGCGATGGTGGAGGCCATCCTGTCGCCACACACAACCCTCAACGGCAAGACATTGCGCCAACTCAAGTTCCGTGAAAAATACGGTCTCAACGCCCTGGCGATCTGGCGCAGGGGTAAAGCACTGCGAGCCAACATCCGGGACATCGAGTTGCAATTCGGCGATGCCATGCTCGTTTTCGGGTTGCATAGCAAAATACGGTTGCTGGGACGGGAGCCGGACTTTATTGTGCTGACGGAATCGGCGCAGGAACAACCCCGCCTGGAGATGGCAAAAATTTCCTCCCTGATCATGGCAGCGGTGCTGCTTCCGGTAATTCTGGGGTGGATGCCCATCTACATCTCGGCAGTGATCGGGGCAGCCATGATGGTACTCACCGGATGTCTGACCGTGGAGGAAGCCTATCGCCAGATCGAGTGGAAGGCGGTCTGCCTCATCGCCGGCATGCTTCCCTTGGGGATTGCACTGGACCAGAGCGGAGCCGCCAGGATAATTGCCGAAGGTGTTGTGGCCATAGTCGGGCCATACGGTCCCAACGCCGTGATGTTCGGGTTGGTAGCTCTGACCTTCACGGCCACCTGCTTTGTGCCCACCGCAGCCCTCGTGGTGCTCATGGTGCCGATTGTGCTCAACACATCCGCGGACATGGGTCTCTCCCCCTATGCCCTCATGATGGCTGTGGCCATGGCATCTTCCGCCAGTTTCACGACCCCCATTTCCCACCCGGCCAACATACTCGTCATGGGCCCCGGCGGCTACCGGTTCACGGACTATCTGAAAGTCGGCGGCCTTCTGACCCTGTTCATCATGGGGGTCCTGATGGTAGCCCTTCCGCTGCTATGGCCTCTTACGCCATAATTGCAGCCACGAACTAATCATGATTGACGGCCAACTCCATGGACAATATGATCCTTTGGCATGGGGCTTTCTTTCGTAGCATCTCATGATATATGATCTGGCTTTAGCCCCAACAACGCGACTACATTCTGAACCTTGACAAGCACCTTGTCTTAAGGGAAGCTGTCCACAGGATGTTAATGCCGAGAATCGTCACAAGGATGCCACCAAAAATGAATCAAAAGGAGATCGTATGCCTGAGCCAGCCAGCAGCAGTATTTTAAAGAAAGTGTATGCCGCCACGACAAATGATGAACTTGAAGTTGCCTATGATGAATGGGCAGACGATTACGATGCCCATGTCACGAGTTTCGGGTGGAAGAGCCCCGCCGTTGTGGCCGGTTTGTTCGGCCGCTAT
>CAZWAE010000191.1:0-7892 GCA_964631805.1 uncultured Desulfobacteraceae bacterium
AACCTGTACCGGGAGGAGGCGATTACCGATCTGAAAGTAGCTTCCATCCGAAGGCTGGTTCCCGTGAACGCCGACGGGACTGAAGATAAGAGCCGTACCCCTTTATTCATGGGCCACACCCAGTTGATGTCACCGGAGGGACCGGTGCCCATCCAGTCAAAGCTTGAAGCCAATAATTTGGAAGAAGCCATCAGCTTGTTCCCGGAAGCGATGGAAAAGGCGTTTGCAGATGTCGTTGAACGCCTGAAAGAGATGCAGCGACAGCAGCAGGGACAGCAGCAGCAAAGGGATGATTCCCGGATTATCGTTCCGGGACGATAGCCCCGGCCCAAGAGCTATTGTCCGTTTTGCTTTTCGGTTCGAGAGGGTGGGCGGGTAGGCCCATCTTATAAAGGGGTGTCCGAATATTTGGCCGCCCCTTTTTAGTTCGACCGGTTTTTCAGAAGTTAATTCCACTTCCAGGGACTGATTTTATGATCAACCGAATGGTTTCCATCGCTTTTCTTTTATTCTTCGCCGTTTCATCGGCAATCCTGTTTGTCGTCGCCCTTGTCATCTGGCTGTGTACTGTTTTATTCGACCGCCGCCTTACGCTGCTCCACCTCTTCACATCCTTCTGGGCCTCCATTTACTTGTGGGTCATGCCGGCCTGGTCTGTTTCCGTGACGGGCCGGGATAAGATTAGAAAGGATGCCCGGTATATCATCGTTTCCAATCACCAGTCCCAGCTGGACATACTGGTCGCATTCAGACTGTTTTTCCATTTTAAATGGGTGTCCAAGGCCGAAGTGTTCAAGCTGCCCTTCATCGGCTGGAACATGGTATTGAATCGGTACATCAAAATTCAACGGGGTAGGAAAGAGAGCATTGTGCGGATGATGGCCGCCTGTGAAAAAGCCCTCGATCAGGGGAGTTCCGTCTTTTTTTTCCCGGAGGGAACGCGATCCAGGACAGGAGTGCCGGGAACCTTCAAACCGGGCGCCTTTATCCTTGCTCACAAACGGAAACTTCCCATTCTTGCCATTGCCTTAAATGGCACGCGAAACGCATTGCCGAAAAACAGCCTCAACTTTCACGGGCGGCATGACATTGAGCTCAAGGTCATCGGCGAAATCCCCTATGACGATTATAAAGATCTTTCCGTTGAGCAAACGGCGGAAAATGTGAGGGAACTGATTCTCCGTCACGTTTCGATTCCAAAAGTACAATGACGGGGATGGAACCTTACCCTGACAGGTGACAAAGGTTTGACCGGAGCATATTTTTGCCAACTGGCAGAAACCTTCAATGGAGTGAAGAAGATGGGGGGAGAAAACCGCCGGGATATTCTGCCCGGCAAGACCGTCGATATCGTTTTAAAAAAAGACCAGCGATCCGGTCATCTGACCCGTGGTGTGGTCAAACAGATCCTCACCCGGTCGGCGCGCCATCCCCATGGCATCAAGGTGCGTCTTACCGATGGACAGGTCGGACGGGTAAAACAAATCATAGAGGGAATTTGATCCCTTCGCTCCGATGTGGGCCCAACAGGGCAAAATTCATGGGGAGCTGTTTTGATCCTTGGGATCAAGCCTCTCTTCACCCGGGTCCTGGCACGGCATCCGGGTGTTAGAAGCCATCCCAGAATCGATTCAGAGAGGCTTTAAGATCGGTATGGCTTTTGATCCGAAGGGGTTGCCAGTGGGCCGGAAAAAGCGATCCGTAACGTCGGGTGGCGTATCTCTGATCGATCAGCAGCACCACACCGCGGTCCTGTTTGGTGCGAATCACCCGGCCGGCGGCCTGGAAAACCTTGTTGATTCCCGGATAGAGGTAAGCGAACTCGAAACCGGCATTGCGGGTAACCTGAAAATGATCCCGGATCAGGTCCCGTTCCGGTGACAATCCAGGCAGCCCCACGCCGATGATCGCCACACCGGTCAAGCGATTGCCGGAAAGATCGATCCCCTCCCCGAATATTCCTCCCATGACCGCGAACCCAACACGGGTTGCCGCCTGATGATCCGTAAACCGATCCAGAAACATTTCCCTTGCCGTTTCATCCATGCCGGGTGTCTGGACCCGCATCTCCATTGATGGGGAGATCGCCTCGAAGCGGGCGTACACCATATTCAGATATTCATAGGAGGGAAAATAAAAAAGATAGTTCCCCCGGCGATGTCGGGCCAGGGCTGAAAGCGTACTTGCCACCGCCTCAGAGGTTCGTTCCCGATGACGGTAGAGCGTGGAAAGGTCGGCGGAGACAAAAAGACCGAGATTTTCCACCGGGAAAGGGGAGGGGAGGGAAATGAGACGGGTGTTTTCATCACAGCCGAATATCTGCCTGAAGTAGTTTGCGGGCGTCAAGGTTGCGGAAAAGAAAATCCCGTCTCTGCACCTTTCGAGCGCCTCTTTCAACTGTCTGGAGGGATCCATACAGAATAGCTTGATCCGGAGCTCTTTGCCGATGGTTTCGCAGCACTGGGTGTAGGCATCGTCGAATTGTTCAGATACACGAATGAAGGCGGCCGTTGAGAAGTAAAGCTCCAGTAGATCCTGACGGAAATCAGTGCGGAGATTCCGGGCCAGCCAACGGTCAGCGGTTGCCATGAAGTCCTTCAGCAAAGGATAGAGGTCGCTCGGCGGGTCTTTTGTCGCCAGCCAGCCGCCCGCCATTTCGCACCTTTTTCGGGCCTTGACCAGATAGGAGTTGATTCTCCCCATCTTTTTGTAGAGTCCCGGCAGGAGTTTCTTTACGGCCCTGCGCATGTCAAGAAACGGTTGTTTCCGGATCTCTGCGGAAAACATCCCCCTTGCTCTGTCCACCAGGTTGTGGGCTTCATCGATTAAAAATGTATACCCACCGGTGTCTTCCAAAAAAAAACGGCGCAGGTAGACTCTCGGGTCAAAAGCGTAATTGTAGTCACAGACGATGCAATCCATCCAGACAGAAAGATCCAGGGAGAATTCAAAAGGGCAGACCCGGTGCTGTCGTGCGATGTTTTCAACGATTTCGCGTGTTAAGGCATCGTCTGAAAAAGCTGCCTTAAGCGCGTTTCCGAGTCGGTCGTAATGCCCTTTTGCAAAATCACACTCATCGGGCATGCAGGCGCTGTCCGGGTTAAAACAGATCTTGTCTTTGGCGGTCAGGGTGATGGATTTAAATTTCAGGCCCTTGGTGCGAAGAATGTCCAGTGCCTGTTCGGCCGCTTGCCGGCCCGTGGTCCTGGCGGTCAGATAGAAAACTTTGTGGTTCAGATTTTCCGCCATGGCTTTGACCGCCGGAAAGATGGCGGCCATGGTTTTTCCGATGCCGGTGGCAGCCTGAACAATCGCCTGGCGGCCGTTTCTGATGGCCTTGAAAACTTCAACGGCCATACTCCGCTGTCCCGGCCGGTATTCGGTAAATGGAAATTCAAGGGTTCGAATCGATTGATCCCTGAGGCGGCACCATTGGGCGACGGTCTCAGCCCACACCAGGTAACGGTTCGTCAGTTCGGTGAAAAACAGTTCAAGTTCGGAAAAGAGACAGTCTTGCCTCAGCTCACGAATTTTACCGGTGCCGACCTGGTAGTAGGTGAGCTGGACGGTTATCCTGTCCAGCCGGTTTTCCAGGGCATAGAGATATCCATAGGTTTTGGCCTGGGCCCAATGGACCGGGTATTGATCACGTGAAAAGGTGTCCGGATTCCGGGAGGTGGTTTTGATTTCGTCTATGACAACACCGTCGGCCGATCGATCCACCCCATCAATACGCCCGGAAATATGCAAGACAAACCGGTCGGTTGAAAGATGATGAGATACCGTCACTTCCGGTGTATAGGTGTTCGGCCGGGATTTTTGAACGGCCTGATGGCCCCGGATGCCGTCTATGGATCGGGAGGCGCCGGTGTATTCAAAGGCGATATCACCCCCCTGATGTACAAATTCCACCAGGGCTCTGACGGCGACCTTCAGTTCCGTCTTTTTTCCCGCCACCCTAGCGCCAGCCCGCCTTTTTCATTTTTCCATCGAAGTGGCGCCTGACATTGTCGCGGAACTGCCTGGATTTAGAGTTGATGACCCGATACCCGTAACGGATATTCTTCTCAAATATATCCGGACAGTTTTTAATGTTTCTTTTCAGCTTGTAACCGTTGGACGTTACCTTGCCGATGATGGCGATCTCTTTGCCCACCACCTTGTTCTGCCTCTTTTTCACCATATCCAGATATGCCTTGCGGGTGTTTTTGCACTCCCCGTAGCTGACAACCTTTCCAAGCTGGTAAAGGCGATGTCCATCGCTCCCACCCGTGATCGATTTATTCAAGTTAAATCCCAAAACGGCACACTTCAAATTCCATTTTTTTAGGTTTTCCGAGTTGATAACCTCCACACCGTCGATTCGCTGCCATAGGCGATGGAGCCGTTCTTCCGGAAAATGGTAATTGCAGACGCCGGTATAAGCGGCGCAATAGGGGTGGGGAAAAATGATAACGGTTTTATAGGCCCGGGCCTTATGAATGATCTCCTCCATGGGCAGGGAAATGGAGGTCATGACATTGTCGCCCATATGGGGTTTTATTGCTTTTGCATAAAAGGATTTCAAGCTTTTGACATCATAAAAATAGATGAGAATATGGGATCCCTCCATGGAGGTGACCTCTATACCGGGGATGCTCAAAACGCGTTTGTTGTCGTTGATCTCCACCGCACCGGCAATTTCGTTGTGATCTGTGATCGCCACACCGATTCCCAGGCGGCGGCATTTTTCAGCGATGGTCTTGATTCGGTTTTTTCCGTCCGAGTAACGGGAGTGAAAGTGCATGTCCACCACCGTGTAACGTTTTCTCAAAGCTGCGAGGTTCGGTTTTTCAAAAAGAATTCTGTTTTCATCGTTCATAAAAATCTATACCGCCTGCCAGTTGTAGTATCGTTTGAATCGGTTCCCGGGGCCGGTCGGGAAACTTGCGTGCCTGATGATTATCATAACCAGTGTCTCGGGCCATGTCACCTTATCATGTCCTTCGGAAATGGTCATGCAAAATTCATGCAAAGTGATGGGGAAATAAAAAAATCCGTAACCTGCTGATAAAATGATATTTATAAAATTGAGGGTTCTTGATATAGGAGAAAAAATTCACACTTTTGGGGTAAATGAGAAATATTTGACACACAAAGGCATTTCCCTATATGATCGGATTCCAGCCGGGTGCATGTCCATCGCAAAGCATCTGTTACCCTCATCGTCATTGAAAGTGCAATTGCTTCAGCATCATTTTTCCGAAAACCAATTAGGAGGGAGGGCGGAAGACTATGAACCAACCGCTTAAAACTGCCCTGTTTGACAGGCATGTGAATCTGAAGGCCAAAATGGTGGAGTTCGGCGGTTGGGAAATGCCGATCCAGTATCCCGATGGCATTGTAAAAGAACATCTCGCCACAAGAAAACGGGCCGGCCTGTTCGATGTTTCCCACATGGGGCGGTTCGTTTTCAAAGGAGAGGGCAAACTGGCCTTCCTGCAGCACGTCCTGACCAACAATGCGGGTGCGCTGGACGTTGAGCAGGGGCAGTACACCCTCATTGCCAATGAGGCCGGCGGTGCTGTGGATGACGCCTATCTTTATCGGTTTGAGGAGGATGCGTATCTGCTGGTGGTCAATGCGGCCAACCGGGAGAAGGATTGGAATCACCTGACATCGTTTTTGGATCGGTTTGATGACGTGGAGATGGTGGATAAAACCGACGAGATCGCCATGCTCAGCCTCCAGGGCCCCCTGGCGAAGGAGATGCTTTTAGGGCTCATCGATACCGGCCGTCTTCCGGAACCGGTCCGAAACGAACTGAGCACCGTCGCCATCGGCGATAGTCCGGTTCGGCTGGCAAGGACCGGCTACACCGGGGAACCCATCTGTTTTGAACTTTTTCTGCCCGCCGTCAAGGCCGCAACGGTTTGGGATCTTCTGCTGGATAAAGGGGCCGTACCGGTTGGATTGGGTGCCAGGGATACCCTCCGTCTGGAGGCCGGGCTTCCCCTCTACGGACACGAATTGGGCGAGGATGCCGATGGCGGGGAGATCCCCATTTTTTCCTGCCCGCTGTCTCGTTTTGCGGTCAGCCTGTCACCGCTCAAAGGAGCGTTTGTGGGCAGAAAAACACTTGAAGCCCAGTTTAAGGCCCTTCACCGAATCATGGATCGTGATTATTCCCTGATCCCCGATCTTCCCCGGATGATCGTTCCCTTTGAGGTCATCGGCAGGGGCGTTGCCCGGGCCGGTAGCCGTGTGTTCAAAGAGGATCGGCAAGTGGGAACGGTTACCAGCGGCACCATGGTGCCGTACTGGCAGCAGGAAGGGGAGGGGATCGATTCCCGCCTTACCGGGGAGAAAGCAATGCGGGCCATCGGATTGGCCCTTTTGGACAGCACCCTTTGTGAAGGGGATAAAATCGAGATCGATGTTCGGGGGAAAAAGATACGGGGGAACATTGTCCCGTATCATCTGCGGAGTGAAGCCCCCCCTTATGCCCGGGCCATCACCTGCCACCGGCTGGAAACAAAACCGCCATCGGCTTTCGGGATCTCCAAATATGCGGATCTCGGGAAAAACCTGGTCAAAAGGAGTGTCGCCAACACCGTTTGGCGGCAGCAGGAATGCATCAATCTCATACCTTCCGAGCAGACACCGTCCCGCATCTGCCGCCGGCTTTCCATCATGGACCCGGTCTGTCGTTATGCCGAACACAAGCAGGTCAAGGCATTCTGCGAGGCGGATGTCTTCTACTACCAGGGAACGAATTTCATCGCCGAGGTGGAAAACCTTCTCGTCGATGAACTCCGGACCTTTTTCGGATGCGGCCAGGTGGAGACACGGCCGGTTTCCGGCCAGATGGCCAACACAGCCGTTTTCAGCGCCATTGTGGATTTTATCAACCGGTCGGACCGAAAGAGCGAACAGCGCAGGATCCGGTATGTGCTGAACAACCATATTATCAAGGGCGGACACTTGAGCGCCCAACCCATGGGGGCGTTGCGGGATTTCGTGGCGAGGGATCCGGTGGCTGAAAAACCGGCGGTTGTCAATTTCCCCGTTTTGGAAGACAATCCCTACAAGATCGATATCGAGGCCTGCCCCGAGATTCTGGAAACCTACCGGCCGGAACTGATCATTTTCGGTAAAAGCATGACCCTGCACCGGGAACCGGTGGCCCAAATCCGGGCCATGGTGGACGATCTTAAGCTGAACTGTTTTGTCATGTACGATATGGCGCATGTACTGGGGCTGGCAGGGCCCCATTTCCAGCAACCCTTTCAGGAGGGGGCGGATATCGTCACCGGATCCACCCACAAAACCTTCTTCGGTACCCAAAGGGGAATTGTCGCAACCGACTACAACGAAGACGACCTGAGATATGACTACTGGGAAGCCATCCAGAGGCGCGCGTTTCCGGGCAGTACCAGCAACCACCACCTGGGAACCCTGCTGGGGCTCTTGATGGCGGCGTATGAGATGAACGCGTTTAAAGCGTCCTATCAGCCGAAGGTCCTTTCCAACGCCAAGGCGTTTGCCCTTGCTTTAAAGGCGTGCGGCCTGGATGTGGCGGGGGATCCTGATATCTCCTATACGGAAACGCACCAGGTGATCCTCAACGTAGGGTATGCCAGGGGGCCTGAAATCGCGAAACGGCTTGAACAGAACAACATCATCGTCAACTACCAGGCATCACCGGAGGAGGAGGGATTTACCGCCTCAGGCGCCCTTCGAATGGGTGTTCAGGAGATGACCCGGTACGGCATGGAGGCGGCGGATTTCCAGGAAGCGGCCCAGTTGATCGCCGATATCGTACTTAAAGGTGCGGATGTGAAACAGGCGGTATCGGATTTCCGCAAACGCTTTTTGGAGATGAAATACTGTTTTGACGAAAAGGAGATGGA
>CAZWAE010000192.1:0-6419 GCA_964631805.1 uncultured Desulfobacteraceae bacterium
AACAATCCGGAGGAGGATCTGCGATGGAAACGCGTTATGAACCGCTCATTGACCGATCGATTGAACTGGGTGCGCTTGAGGCGAGACTGGTACCGGCGGATGAGATTGTATTTGACGACCGTTCATTTTTGAAATGCCGATTCGGCTGCAACCGGTGGGGGAAGTACTGGACCTGCCCGCCCAACCTGGCCCTTACACCGGAGCGCTTCATGGCCGGGTTTGAGAAATACGACCATTCCATTTTCATCAAAGTGCCGGATCCCAAACTGGGGCAGGAGGTGGCGGTGGCCATCGAGAAGGAAGCGATGCTGTCCCATGACTGTCCGTTTGCCTTTGCAATGGCCATGTGCGTTCAGTGCGAGGAGTGCGCCTTTCCGGAGCCATGCCGGTATCCCTATCTGGCGCGCCCGTCCATGGACGGCTATGGCGTGGATATCGGCAAGACGCTGGAACCCCTGGGGTTTACGGTGGAGTTTGATAAAACAGGCGCAATGCTTCCGGTATGGTATGTGATGGTGCTTCTGGATTGAAGCAACGGGGATGAAAAAATCAAGCATACTTCTAGTGGGTAAATGAGGGCATAAGTTTTCAAGAATCCTCGAGTTTAGTGCAAGATCGAAACTGATGACTTCCAAATAGTACGCTTCAACTTGATGAACCGGAGATTGATTATGACCACCCGAATCCTTCACATCGAAGTCCTCCATGAGGGTGCCCACTGAATCCCGTGCGAGTATATGGCCCGTGTGGTCGAATCCATCGCATCCGATTACGGCAATGCAGTCCGGTGGGAAAAGGTCATCACCAAAGATCTTGCCGGCGCCCTGCGTTTCGGGGAGTTATCCAAGCAGTTGGGCCGCCCTGCCCCGGTTCCCTCCATATTCATCGACGGGAAACTGGTTTTCTCCTCCACCCCGGGCCGGGAAGAACTCAGGGAGCATCTGGACGGGATGCTCGCAGAATCACCAGAGCTTCCGCGGCCAACTGCCCCACGGTGCGCGTAACGAGCTGGCGGTTAAGGAAAAGTTCGATCTCGGCCGTGTCCTCGCAGAGGACGGCAATGGGTTCATAAACCGTTTGATTCGCCATGGGGGCCAGCGTCCAGGCGGCAAGGCCCCGATGGTTGGGATCGCCGGATGCCAGGAAGGGAATGAGAAATGGTGCCGCATCCATTGTCAATGTCGGTCTTTCTTGGGCAAGCCGTCCGATTCCCCATAAAACGCCGCGCTGGAGCACTTCATGTTCCAGAAAATTGCCGCCGGGCCAGACATAGGACACCAGCATGTGGGCGAATTCCCGGGCCATGGTTTCGCTCAGCGCCATGATCTCCCCCATGGCTTCGGGGGATCCCCAGCCGATCCCGCCGGACTCGTCGTTTAGGTTCCACAGCAGGCGCCGCATCACCACCCTTGCGGATTCCGGTTCAGTCTCCGCCATTAAGGAAACCACCTCTCCCATGGCTGCCACCGCCCGCCATCTTATGAGGGCGCCCCCGTGGTACAGGAAGGAGAAGAGGGGATTGACCACCTGCCGTCCCGGAAGACGGCAGAGGGTATGGACCGCCTCATCGAAATCTTCCGAGGCCAGGAGGTCATGGACCTGTTTTTTCAGTTTCCGGTGGGTCACGGATCACCCCCAAGGCTTTAATAGACGAAGAACATTTTGGACAGCACGATGGGATGCAGGGATCAGGTCTCTTCCCAGGAGATGCAATCCTTGGGGCAGTACATGATCGCCTCATCCACCTCCTCAACGGGGTAGTCGGACAGTTCGATCACTTCGATAAAACCGAAATCGTTCATCCTGAACACGTCAGGGCACGTATCCACGCACCCCCCGCAGAGGTTGCATTCGGACATATCAACAACGGGCATTTTCATCTTCAAGGTCTACTAAAAATGATGCGGGATTCACCCAACCGCCGGAGGGGTGGATCCCGCGTCCTGTAATTTGAGTTATCTGTTGTTGCCTGTTCTCAGCCAGCCGGCAAAGGCTCGCTTCAGTTCGACCTATGCGTCAGAAATCGCCTGACCGATCTTTTTCCCGTACTCGTAACACTGGGAAAGACCCTCTGCACCCGGTACGTACTGGATGCGGACGCCGGGATCGGCGATTGAAAACTTCATCGCTTCCAGTTCCTTGATGATGAATTTGACCGATTCACCGCTCCATCCGTAGGACCCGAAGGCACCGCCGATCTTATCCTTGGGTTTCAGTCCCTTCATGTAGGTCAAAATGTCTGCGACGGTTGGAAACAGCTGATTGTTGAGCGTCGGGGAACCGACCACGATGGCCTTGGCATCCAGTACCTCGGTCATGATATCGCTCCGATGCCACTTGCGCAGGTGCATGGGTTTGACATCGATGCCTTCGTCGATGAGTCCGTCGATAATTTTATCCGCCATCTTTTCCGTGCTGTGCCACATGGTATCGTAGATCACCACAGCCTTTTTCTTTGATTCCTGATGGCTCCACCGTTCGTAGGCGCTGATGATTCTGGACGGGTCTTTTCTCCAGATAATGCCGTGGTCGGGGCAGATGGTGTTGATTTCAAGCCCCTTTCCCTTGACCTCATCCACCAGTTTCAGGATCTTGGGGGCATACAGCATCAAAATGTTGGCAAAGTATTTCTTGGCATGGTGCATCACCTCATCGCCGATCTCATCGTCGAAGGCTTCCCTCCCGGCATAGTGCTGCCCGAAACCGTCGCTGGAAAACAGGATCTTGTCTTCGGCAAGATAGCTGAACATGCTGTCCGGCCAGTGAATCATCCGGGTTTCGAGAAAGGTCAGGCTTTTCTTTCCCAGGCTCATGGTCGAGCCGTTTGCCACGGGCTGCAGGTTCAGGTCCTTGTGAAAATGAAGATTGAGGTTTTTCAATCCCATTTTGGAACAGAAGACCGGTTTTTCCTTCCCGATGCGGTGCATCACCATGGGCAGGCTGCCGGAATGGTCCATCTCGGCATGGTTGCTGATCACGATGTCGATCTTTGCCGGATCGACGATCTGGGAAATATTTTCCATCAGCTCATTGATAAACCCCTGCTTGACGGTGTCCACAAGGGTGATCTTTTCATCCATAATCAAAAAGGCGTTGTAGGTGGTGCCAAACGGTACGGAGTACCCGTGAAAATCGCGGATATTCCAATCTCTCACGCCGACGTTGTAGACCCCTTCGGCAACTTTAATCGGTTTCATGTCTCTCCTCTTCAAAAACAGTTGTTTGAAATATTGGCTCTCAAACGCAACAAGGGCTCACCTCGCATCGAACATCGAATCATGAAGGCGAACCCTTGCCGATGCAGAAAAACGCTTACCCTTCCGGCTCAAAATCATCCTTGCCCGCGCCGCACACCGGGCACTCCCAATCGTCCGGCACATCATTCCAGGCGGTGCCCGCTGCCACACCGTTGTCAGGATCACCCTGCTCCGGATCGTAAACATAGCCGCATAGGGTACATACATACTTTTCCATTGAATTCCTCCTTATCCGATTTTCATCCCATGTGGATGGTTTGCGTTCGATTTTCTATGAAACGCCGGGATTATACATTCCCGAACGTGAATTTGCAACCTGCCTGCAGGGTCAGTCCCCGGCAAGAACGGAGCCGGGCCCGGCAAGGGGTTTGAACATTTTTTTCCCGGCACCGCAGACCGGACATTTCCAGTCGTCGGGAAGGTCCTCAAACTTTGTTCCCTTGGGGATTTTACCCTTTCTGTCCCCCTTGTCGGGGTTGTACATGTAACCGCAGTTGACGGTCTGGCACTGATAGATCTCCTCGGGTTCGGCCATCGATTCCTCCTGTTTTCAAATATTTATATTATTAAAAAAATCCTGTTCTATCGCAATGAGATTTGAACAATAGGGGCTACAGGTTCAATCGATCCACCAGTTCGACCACTCTTTTTTCAATTTCGTCCCGCACATTTCTCATGACGTCTTCCGTTGCCCCCGCGGGATCGGGAAGATCCCAATCGACGACCTCGGCCCCGGGCACATGGGGGCAGGTCTCGCCGCATCCCATGGTCACGATTATCTCCGGCGTTTCCTCGGCCACTGCCTGTTCAATGGAGGTGGGCTCGTGAAATGCCAGATCGATCCCCTTTTCGGCCATGGCCCGGATCATCCCCGGATTGACCGCTTCCGCCGGCTGGCTGCCCCCACTGAACGCTTCAACTTTTTCACCCGCATGATACTTGGCAAAGGCCGCGGCCATCTGGCTGCGGCAGGCGTTCTCGCGGCAGGAAAAGAGAATCTTTTTACGGCCCAGCAAAGGGGTCAGGTACTCGCGTACCGCCTGCTCCACATCCCCTACCACATCGGGGTGTTTCTCCATGTCGCCGACACCTTCGACACTCCGGTACAAAAGGCTGCCGGTAAAATCCGCATCAATGGCATCGAAGAAATATTTGGTGGTGAGGTTGACGCCGTCGAACAGGGTTTTGCCTTTGGTGGCACCCACGGAAAGGAGGAACCCTCTTCGGTAATGCGCAGCGGGATCGGCCAGCTTGAACACATATTTCCGGGACCAGAGGGTCTGGGACCGATCAATAATAGCCTTGAGCTGGGCCGTAATGCCGTAAAAAAAGATGGGGGAGGCCGCCACGATCATATCGGCTTTGCGAAAAAGGGTAAACAGATCTGCCATGGCATCGTCGGTGATGGAGCACCGACCCTTTTTCTCACAAAAACCGCAACCGATGCAGGGTTTTAAATCCGGCCGGGCCGCTTGCACGATCTCCGTCCGGCACCCCATCTTTTCCGCTTCGGAAGCAAACAGATTCAACAGATAATGGGTGTTTCCTTTTTTCCTCGGACTTCCCTGCAATCCAAGCAGCAGCATATCGTTGTCACCTCCCCCGTTATTTAGTGTCCGTCCAGAAATAGGGATTTTTGCGTGAGATCAAGGAGGGCGTCAGATTTAACCCGGAGGAATAGCGCGCTATTTCGAGGAGTTAAATCATGGCGTCCGACGCTGATATCGCGGAAAAAGACCATTTATGGATTGGCACTATTTAATATGACACTTATTGCACTTCGTCGGTCCGGCCTTGTTACCGGCCCGTTTCTCCTTTTTGTGGCATTTGATGCACAAGGCGTTCATTACTTTTTTCTTTTTTAGCTTTTTTTCCGCCTTGAGCCGCTCGATTTCACCGGATTTCCGGGGAAACAGCTTATGGCAGGTTTTGCAGTCTTCGAGTTTTTCCTGATGGGCGCGATGGGGAAACGGTACTTTTCCTTTTTTGCCCCCATACAGTTCGTGGCTTTCCGCACCATTTTTGCTGTCGTCCGTCCACACCGGTTTTGCCACTGCCAGCGAAAGACAGATCAGAAACAACAGAAACCCGTACCTCATCGAGTCTTTCCCTCCTTACCGCTATATGTGATAAATAAGATTCAATATTCAGAAAAGTTTATAGACGAACCACATAGAGCACAGAGGACTCAGAGAATTACAATTTTTAACATTTGATGATCGTTATCTCTGTGCTCTCTGTGTCCTCTGTGGTGAAAAATTTATGCGACCTTTATGTCAGATCGACCGGTTGATACGCGGGTTACCGCACATGTATCCAATCACCTTGATCATACACCGCCTGAAGGCTGGCACTGGGTAAAGTCGATCTGCTTGCCGCACCCTGCGCACAGGTGGGTCTTGTCGAACTCATCTGAGAAGATCTCTTTTTCCTCGCCGCATTCGGGGCATTTGCACGAAAACGCCTTCAGGCTTTTGAAACTCTCGTATCCTGGACAATGTTGTGGAGTTGACATGACGAACCTCCTTGTTGCATAAAACCGTTTTATGAAAGTTTAGCCGCTATCTCCTGACCGTAATCCTGGGCCATTTTGACGCCGCCGCCGATATAGCTTGCCTTCAGCCGCAGCGATCCCCCCACCATGGTCATCTTGTAGATGTTTTTCATGGTGTCGAAGATACGATCAGGGGCTTCACCGCTCCAGCCAAAGGCGCCGAAAGCACCGCCCACCTTCTTATCCAATCCGGCCTTTTCCGCGAGAAAGAGCATTGTTTTCATCCCCTGTATCATCTCCCCGTGGTAGGTTGCCGAACCGAAAACATAGGCATCGTATCCGTCAAGATCCTCATGTTTTTTGATATCAGCGGCCTTTTTAAGCACCGCCTCGTGTCCGGAAATTCGGATGCCTTCGCCGATGAGTTCTCCTATCTTCTGGGTTTCACCGGCTCTTGAAGCATATACAATTAGCACCTTGGCCATAATTTCCTCCTTGATCAGATCCGCTTGTCGGTGCCCTCGAATTCACAATCGGGGGTATAGCAGGTGTTGTCAACAAATTCACATTTTTCCTTGCATGACGGGCATTCGTCCGGCGGTGCGTCCTTTTCCAGCAAATACCCGCAATTTGAACATTTCCAACTTGGCATGCAGCACCTTCCTTTC
>CAZWAE010000192.1:6519-7873 GCA_964631805.1 uncultured Desulfobacteraceae bacterium
GGCTACCAGTTTTCACCGAGGAGTTCGAAGTGCGCCGTGTCATGGGCACATGCCGGGCAGGCGCCGGGTGCTTCCGCCCCCTCATGAAGGTACCCGCAGTTGCGGCACTGCCACGTCACGGTTCCCTCGCGCTTGAACACCCGGTCCGCCTCGATGTTGGCAGCCAGGTCATTGTAACGTTTCTCATGCTGCTTTTCTGCGACGGCAATGGCTTCAAAAATGAAGGCAACGGCATCAAAACCCTCTTCCCGTGCGATTTTGGCAAAATCGGGATACATGATCGTATGCTCATAATTCTCCCCACCGGCAGAGGCTTTCAGGTTCTCCAGCGTCGATCCAATGGTCCCTGCGGGAAAAGCGCCGACAATCTCCACTTCATCCCCCTCAAGGAGTTTAAACAGTCTCTTGGCGTGCTCTTTCTCCTGGTTTGCCGTTTCTTCGAAGATCGCCGAGATCTGGACAAAACCCTCTTTTTTAGCCTTGCTTGCAAAATAGGTGTAACGGTTTCTTGCCTGCGATTCTCCTGCAAATGCGGTTAAGATGTTTTTTTCCGTTTGGGTTCCTTTCAAACTGGCCATGGTTCCTCCTATTAATTTATTTGATGGTGTTTGATAAAAGTCATCACGAAGGGTGACGACCGGTCAGGGGCACTTTTGCTCCCACCAGCCTTTTTTGATATGTTTTTCTTTCTCTTTTTCAGCAAGCTTCAAGATCTTATATGCAGAATCACGCATGATGCCGTACAAAATCCCGCAACCCGTATCCTCCCGGTCCGCATCCCCCTTAAGTGAAAGTTCGATCATGGCGCTGGTCAGCTCAAGGGTTTTTTTTAAATTCTTATCGCATGGCTTCACGGGCATCACATCTCCGGAATTCGATTGAAAAGGGCGGCTGCTGATCGATAACCCGGCAGCCGCGGTTCCTGACATGATTGATTATCAAGATATATGCCAGGCAACGGCCAAACAGGATAAATTTTCAATCAGCCAGGATCGAATTCCCTTGGAAAAAGATGCCAACATTCTAATATAATGGAAGTTTTTTATATATTTTCTGATGGACAAATAAATTATAAAGAAGGATTTCACGGTGGTCTGCCGTATAATGTTAAGTAGTGTAACTTAATTAGATCTCCGGATCAAGCCGGGGCAACCTTTGAAAACCGACGGAACAATCCTCATACCCTATGGGACTTATTTGAAAAATTGATATAACCTATTTATTTTATAATGATTTATTTTAACTCGCCTGTCTCATGATGTGAAATGATACAGGACTGCCTCACAAGACAACGGCCCGAAATAGTGTCCGTCCAGAAATAGGGATTTTTTCGTGAGATCAAGGAGGGCGTCAG
>CAZWAE010000193.1:0-7870 GCA_964631805.1 uncultured Desulfobacteraceae bacterium
CATTGCGGGCCCAGCTGCGCCTGGCAACCCCCCCCATCACATCCCAGGTAATGGCCGACCTGATGATTCGATCCGTCTGTTTTGTGCCGTCCAGCACCAATCCGAACCCGCCGTTGACGGCCTTGCCAATGCCAACGCCGCCGCCGTTGTGCAGGGCCACCAAAGACATTCCCCTGGCCGCATTTCCGGCAAAACACTGCAGGGCCATGTCGGCGGTCATGTTGCTCCCGTCCTTGATGTTGGCCGTCTCCCGCAGCGGGGAATCGGTGCCACCCGTGTCATGGTGATCACGTCCCAGCATGATGGGGCCCACCTCGCCCGTCCGGACCATCTCATTGAATTTCAGCGCAATGTTCATCCGGCCGGCAGCATCCTGGTAAAGGATGCGTGCCTGGGTCCCCACCACCAGCTCGTTTTTCCGGGCATCCCGGATCCATGTCCAGTTGTCCCGGTCCTGGGGTCGACGGTCCGGATCGATACAGGCCATGGCCGCCCGGTCGGTTTTCGCCAGGTCCTCGCTCCTGCCGCTCAGACAGACCCACCGGAAAGGCCCGTATCCGTAGTCGAAGATATGGGGACCCATGATATCCTCCACATAGGAGGGAAAGATGAAACCATCGGTTTCATCCCGGCCGTTTGTCGCGATCTCTTTCACCCCGGCATCCAGGACCGATTTCATGAACGCATTGCCATAGTCGAAAAAATAGGTCCCGCGCGCGACCAGGGTTTTAATGGCGGCATAGTGGCGTTGCAGGCTGCGATCCACCATTCGGCGAAAACGTGTCCGATCCGTTGACAAGAGGCGGGTCCTTTCGCTGAAGGTGATCCCCTGGGGACAGTACCCGCCGTCGTAGGCGACATGACAGGAGGTTTGGTCGGAGAGCAGATCGATTCCGATCCTGTGTTCGATGGCATACTCCAAAAGGTCCACAACATTACCGTGATACGCGATGGAAAGCGGCACTTTCTCCTTGATCGCATCCTTCGCCCAATCAAAAACAGTCTCCAGATCATCGGAAACCCGTTTGACCCATCCCTGCCGGTGACGTGTTTCGATGCGGGAGTCATCCACTTCCGCGGTTACGGAGACCGCTCCGGCAATATCGGCCGCCTTGGGCTGGGCACCGCTCATCCCCCCCAATCCCGAGGATACGAACAAAAGCCCGCTGCAATCGGCATCGTCCGGCAGGTGGTATTGCAGCCGGCCGGCATTGAGCAGGGTGTTGTAGGTGCCGTGGACGATTCCCTGGGGACCAATATACATCCAGCCGCCCGCCGTCATCTGGCCGTAACTTGTCACCCCCATCTGCACGCCGGTTTCCCAGTCGTCGGGATTGTCGTACATGCCCACCATGGGGCCATTGGTGATAATGACCCGGGGGCTGTCGGCATGGGAAGGAAACAATCCCAGGGGATGCCCGGAAGATATCACAAGGGTCTGCTCCTCGGTCAGAATTGAGAGGTACTGCTTGATCAGGTGATACTGCATCCAGTTCTGGCAAACGCTGCCTGTTTCGCCATAAGTCACCAGTTCATAGGGGTACAGCGCCACATCGAAATCCAGATTATTATCGATCATCACCTGAAAGGCCTTTCCGGCCAGGCATCGACCGGGATAATCCTCAATCGATCCCGCCCTGATGGCTCCCTCCGGTCTGAAACGATAGCCGTAGACACGTCCCCGCGTTTTGAGTTCTTCCAAAAACTCGGGGGCCAGTTGCGTGTGCAGGGATTCGGGGACATACCGCAGGGCATTCCGGATGGCCGTGACGGTCTGCGACTTCGTCAGACGAAACCCACGGTCCGGTGCACGACGGACCCCTTCAACAAAGGCCGGCATCACCGGCATGGTCTCCTCCAGCCGGATGCGCATGGCACCGGCGGTTGCGGTTCTGGAATGCATAACAGGCACCTCATTTCGAATTTACAGGTATACTCAACCGGAGGGATAATCTGGAAAAGGCCACCGATCCATATCAGCCCCACTTGTATATACAACTCGGCATAAAATAGGCCAGCCGCCTGGATCTTGTCAAGCAAAAAAAGGAGGAAAGGCACGAGTATCTGGCTATAGACGAGGGCTTTCCAATCTGCCGGGTTTCACTAGTTTTCCGTCGGACCATCCGTCATGGCAGGCGGACATCTTTTCCCGGTATAGACAAGTAGGGTGGGATTTGGTAAAGGATCACCATGACGACCCGTCGCTCTCCCAAATACATCCATATCAAGGAACAGCTGCTGCAGGGAATCATGTCCGGCCGATTTACCGATATGCTGCCATCGGAAAATATGCTGTCGCAAAAATTCAGCGTCAGCCGAATGACGGCCCGGAAAGCGCTGGACGAAATCGAGAAGGAGGGTTTCGCCAGAAGGATTCCGGGCAAGGGCACCTTCGTCAAGGATCGGTTGTTCTCCCAGGGATATTTCCGGATCCGCCCCTCCCGTGAACACGCCCAGGAGCTCAAAATGGTTCACAAGACCCATGTACTGGAATTGCGCGCGGTGCCGCCACCGGTGAAGGTGGCGGAGCGGCTGGGGTATTCTGATCAGGTAATTCTTGTCCGCCGCATGCACTATTTCGATGACAAGCCGGTTCGTTACGAGATCAGATATCTTAGAAGCGATCTTTGCGGCGGCATCCTGTGGGAAAATCTGGAGGTAGACTCTATCCATGAAATCCTGGTGTTCAAGTACAACCTGCCGCTGACCAAGGTCTGGCAGCGGATGGAAGCGGTTTCCATGAGCGAGGAGGTGGCTCATCTTTTCAAGGTTACCCCGGGTTACCCCGCATTCCATATCCAGCGGTTGACCTACACTTTCGAGGAAACCGTCACCTGGGTGGATTACCTCATCCGGGGAGAAATTGCATTTGAGGACAGCTTCCATCCCCAGCAGACCCGGCCTAACGGGGACGACCTCTCCTATTAAGCGCCCGGCGAGGATAAAACAGGATGGACAAAACCGGTGGAAACATGTATGAATCCCAAGGGTTCATTAAAAACAGTTGACAAGCGGGAGACGGGTGGCGTAAAAAAATAGCCTTCCTGTATATACAACCTATCCAATACGCGGCTAGGAAACGATGACAAATCATCACAACACGCCAGATCTTCTCGACAGGTAATTTATGGCGTCTGCCCCGAATATCCAAACCAGGACGCTGTGGCAAAAAGTCCACCGCTCCCCGTTTTTCGATATCTTCCAATTTATTCTCCTTGCCGGCGGCATCATCTGGTTTTTTACCAGCAGCTCCGAACAGATGGGATATAATTGGCAGTGGTATCAGATTCCCCAGTACATTTTCACCCGGGATGAAACCGGTTACTATGCCGGTCCGCTGTGGGACGGGTTGATGGTGACCTTTCGCATCTCGGGTATCAGTCTGTTACTGGCTTTCGCCTTCGGATTGGCCACCGCCCTTTTTCGCCTCTCCAATTCCTTCGTGGCCAGGATTATCGCCCGGACCTATTTGGAAGCCATTCGCAACACACCGCTATTGATCCAATTGTTTTTCATCTACTTCGTTTTAGGGCCGGTGCTGGGCATCAACCGCATGGCTTCGGCGATTCTTGCGTTGAGCCTGTTTGAAGGGGCATATGCTTCGGAAATCTTCCGGGCCGGCATCGTTTCTATCCGACGCGGGCAGTGGGAGGCGGCATACAGCCTGGGGTTGAGCACTTTCGACACCTATTTCTGCATCATTCTGCCCCAGGCGATCCGACGAATCTTACCGCCCTTGACGAGCCAGGCCATCTCCCTGATCAAGGATTCGGCCCTGGTGAGTACCATTGCCATTTATGATTTGACCATGCAGGCCCAGGCGGTAATTGCAGAGACCTTTCTCACCTTCGAGTTATGGTTCACCGTGGCCGGCATGTATCTGGTGGTCACCATAACGCTGTCGTTCATTGTCAATTGGATGGAACACCGGTTCAAAGTGGTCACCTGACCCGGGTACAAGGAGATACCGTATGCCCATTGAAGACGTGGGAGATTATATTATTGTCGTTGACCATATCAACAAAACCTTTGCCAACGGCGTCAAGGCCGTCGTCGATTTCAGCACCAAAATCCACCGCGGGGAAGTCGTGGTGGTGATCGGTCCGTCAGGGTCCGGCAAATCCACATTCCTGCGCTGTCTCAACGGATTGGAAGATATCGACAACGGCTCCATTGTCATCGACGGTAATCGTCTTGACGACAACAAGAAAAATCGGCTGGAGATTCGGAAAGAGGTCGGGATGGTGTTTCAGCAGTTCAACCTGTTTCCCCACATGACCGTATTGGACAACGTCAATCTGGCCCAATGCCGGGTTCGTAAAAAAACCAAGCAGGATGCGAAGGCCATGTCCATGGACCTGCTCAGAAAAGTGGGAATTTCCGAAAAGGCGAACAATTTTCCCAACCAGCTGTCCGGGGGCCAGCAGCAGCGGGTGGCCATTGCAAGAGCCCTTGCCATGATGCCCAAAGTGATGCTGTTCGACGAAGCCACAAGTGCCCTGGACCCGGAAATGATCGGGGAAGTGCTGGATGTAATGAAGGATCTGGCCCGGGAAGGAATGACCATGGTTTGTGTTACACACGAAATGGGATTTGCCCGGGAGGTCAGTGATCGGGTTATTTTCATGGAAGACGGTAAAATTGTTGAAGTGGGCACCGCCGAGCATTTTTTTACCGCTCCTGCCGAAGAGCGCACCCGATTGTTTCTGAGTCAGATACTGTAACCGTAGCCCGTGTATGAGGAAACAACCCAAATAACCCAACAACTTGAGATGAACAAAGGAGGCAACAATGAAAAAACGGCAATTGTGGTTGATGGCATTGATCGTGGCATTGAGCGTAAGTCTGGCGATGCCCGCTTTCGCCGGCAAAATCCAGAACCAACTCGTCAAGGAAAGCACTCTGGAGCAGATCATGAAGCGTGGCGTAATGCGTGTGGGTATGGACACCTTCGTTCCCTGGGCCATGAAGGACAAAACCGGTAAATTCGTCGGCTTTGAGATCGATGTAGCCCGACAGCTGGCCGAGGACATGGGCGTCAAAGTCGAATTCGTGCCCACCAAATGGGCCGGCATCATCCCGGCGCTGCTCACCGGTAAATTCGACGTGCTCATCGGCGGCATGGGGATCCGGACCAAGCGGGCCCTAAAAGTCAATTTTACCATCCCCTATGACTACTCGGGCATGTCCATGGTGGCCAGCAAGAAAAAAGCGCCCGGCTTCAGCTCTTTGGAAGATTTCAACAAACCGGATGTGGAACTGGCCATCAAGATGGGCACCACCGCGGTGATGGCGGCCAAAAAATTCATGCCCAAAGCCAAGCTACGGCTCTTCGAAGACCAGGCCCAGGCCTATCAGGAACTGCGGAATGGAAACGTGGCCGCCGTGGTGGGGTCTTCCCCGCGGCCGGCATTTGAAGCGGCCAAATATCCGGAAACCCTTTTCATGCCCATGCGGGACAATTTCACAAAAGAACCCATCGCATTCGCCCTGCGCAAGGGTGATTTCGACACCATGACCTTTTTCAACGGCTGGATCCAGACCAAACGCGACCAGGGATGGCTCCAGGACAAGCATCACTACTGGTTCGGCACCCGCGACTGGGCCAGCCTGGTAGAATAAGTTCTATTATTGTAGAAATTTGTGTAATTAGACTATCACTTTACACAGGAATTTGGCGCCAACGTTATTGGATCCTGGATACGGGTATCTGGATGCCGGATGAATTTCATGCTTTGCTTTTAAGTACTGCTGAATATCCAGTATCCAGTACCCAGCATCAAGCATCTATCCCCGTATGGCAATTCAAAGCACACTTTCTTTTTGAAGTGAAACTGATAAACCGTTTAGGACCATAAAGGACCCTTCGTGCTTCGGCGAAAAATCCGCATCACCAAATTGGACGTGATAGTGACCGCCCTGATTTTACTGATAGCGGCCTATATCGTCTACCGGTTGACCGTCAAGCTCAACTACAAATGGAACTGGGCCATCATCCCGCAATACCTCTTCTACTTTGATGAGGCGACGGGAAAATGGAAGGCCAACGTGTTGATGCAGGGGCTTTTCACCACCATACGCCTGAGTGTGTGGTCAACGCTGCTGGCCATGATTTTCGGTTTCATCACCGGCATCATGCGCACCACCCCGCGTCTGTTTAATCGCCTGGTGGGCCGCACCTATGTGGAACTGATCCGGAACGTTCCCCCCCTGGTGCTGATTTTCATTTTTTACTTCTTCGTCAGTGACCAGATCATGCCGCTCCTGGGAGTGGAGGATTTCATCCGATCCCGCAGCCCGGATACCCAGAAGATCCTCGGGTTTTTCTTCTCCACACCGGAACTGTTTACCGCTTTCCTGTCGGGTATGTTCACCGTGGCCTTTTTCCAGGGCGCGTATATCACGGAGATCGTTCGCGCAGGTATCCAGTCCCTCTCCAAAGGTCAGTGGGAAGCCTCCTATGCCCTGGGGCTTTCATGGCGACAGCAGATGATCTGTATCATTCTGCCCCAGGCGCTGAAACGCGTGCTGCCGCCGTTGGCCAACGAGTTCATCAACACCCTGAAATACTCGGCCATCGTCTCGGTCATCTCCATTCAGGAACTGACCTTTCAGGCAATGCAGGTGATGGCCGCCACCCATGTGACCATCGAGGTCTGGCTCACCGTTACGGCCATCTATCTGGTCATGTGCATGACACTCTCTTTCGGCGTCCAGTGGTTGGAGACCTATTTGGCGCGTAGCGAGGTTTAGGGCTCGCGCAAAAACAGGTTCACAATTAATGCGCCCATGCATCACGACCGGCAGTGTTGCGAAAGCTTGGAATATTTAGCGGGAGGAACCCGGCCATGCCGACGATTCTGAAAGCAGGCGCCGTGTTGGATGTGGAACGGGGCCGATTGGTTCGCGACGGCTATGTGCTGGTTGAGGGTGAAACGATCCTTTCCTGGGGAAAGACCGGTGAAATGCCCCCGATGCCGCAGGACACGGCGGTATTCTCCTTCCCGCAGCAGACGCTCCTGCCGGGTCTGATCAATTGCCACGCCCATCTGTGCGTCCCCTCGGAGGGTCAACCCTTCCACCTGAAGCAATCCGACGAAATGGCCCTTCTCACCGCAGTTCGCAACATGCAGCGGGAGCAGGCCGCCGGCATCACCACGATTCGGGATTGCGGCGATCAGAACGGCGTGCTGTTTGCCCTGCGCACGGCTATCGGGCAAGGAATTCTCGACGGCCCCCGCCTATTGCTCTGCGGCCCCCCGTTGACCATGACCGGCGGCCACGCCCATTTCCTCGGCGGCGTTGCAGACGGCGCCAGCGGGGTCTCTTGTGCGGTACGACAACGCATCGCCGACGGCGCCGATTTCATCAAGCTGATCGGGACCGGCGGCGGCACACCGGGTTCCCACCCGGCGTTTGCCTCCTACAGCACAGCAGAACTAGCAGCGGCAGTGGCCGCTGCACACCGGATGGAGGTGCCCGTAACGGTCCACTGCCGCGGCATACCGGGCATCGTCAATGCCATAGATGCCGGTGTGGATCAGATCGAACACGCCTGTTTCGAATGTCCGGACGGCAGCCTTGCCTTTGACCCGGAGATGGCCGAACGGATGGCCGGAAACGGCATCGCAGTAACCCCCACCATTCAACTCTACCGGGATGTCCATGCCCATCTGAAGGAGAAAGCCGCCACCGGAAACCTCACCGCCGCCGAAGAAAAAAGACTGACAGGACTCCCCGGGGTCATCGATTCAAAATTTGAAGCGTTGCGGGGATTTCTGAAAGCCGGTGTGACCATTTTGGCTGGAAACGACGCAGGGTTGCCCTGGACCGGCTTCGGTTGCCTGTGGCAGGAGTTGGACGCCATGGT
>CAZWAE010000194.1:0-5449 GCA_964631805.1 uncultured Desulfobacteraceae bacterium
TATTTTCAATCTTCAGTTTTTGAACTTCCTCTTTCAGGG
This sequence comes from uncultured Desulfobacteraceae bacterium, assembly GCA_964631805.1. Lineage (GTDB taxonomy): Bacteria > Desulfobacterota > Desulfobacteria > Desulfobacterales > CAZWAE01 > CAZWAE01. The sequence goes on from CAZWAE010000194.1 coordinate 40, forward strand.
ATTCGTTCTTTTCCTTCAATGTACACACTTCCTCTTCCGCCTGCCTGCGTTTGTTGAAGGTATATTGGGCATGGGAGCCGAAGATCAGGAAAAGGCAGATGACCACCAGACGCGTGCTGAGGCCGCCGAGATCCGGGCCGAACAATCGTTCGGTAAAACTGAGTCTGTAGGATAGAAAGGCATAGAGAAGGGTTTCGATCACCCAGTAGACAAATCCCAACCCCAATGCAGTGAGCACCATCCGATCCGTCAAGTACACGCGAGTTCCCTCTTTATCAGACATTTTTCTCCTTTATCGCTTTCAAAATGGGGGGGGTATTCCGATGTCACTACCACTGATTTTTTATCCATAGCAGATGAATAGCTTTCAGGTCAAATGCTGATTCATGACTGTGTGAACAAAGTCTCCTCTGCAGGAAACAGTGGTGCTGTCGGAAAGCGGTGAGTCAGGATCCGCCGGATCCGGTGGTGCACCCTCACGTCGGTCCGCAGGATGGCGGCATGATGCCGGGTTCACAGACGGTTGCCGGTGATTCAGAGGGCCGGGTATTTTTCCTGAAGACCGCCGTTGATTTCCCGATCAAGGGAAAGAGAGAGAGGAACACAAGGAGGACAACGCCTGCCTGTTCCAACCAGGCGGGTATGAGCTCTGAGGCCTGCCCCGCCATGGCCTGCGCAGAGATTCCCAATCCTTCGTAAACAACCTCCACGGCAAGGCCGAATAAAACGGTGCACACGGCAATGGTCGTAAAGTAGATCAGTGTGGTCCGCTTTCCAAGAACCCCCAGCAGTACCGTCAGTGAAGTGATGTTGGTCGCCGGACCGGCCAGCAGGAAAACAAGGGCTGCTCCGGGGCTGACACCCTTTAAAATAAGTGCAGCAGCGATGGGAGTGGAAGCCGTGGCACAGATATAAAGCGGAATGCCGATTACCAGCATGAGCAGCATGGCGGAAAGCCCCGACCCCAGATAACGGGTGAAAATATCATCCGGAATAAACGCGGTGATCAATCCGGCGAGAACAAGGCCGATAAAAAACCACCCCGCCATATCCCGCCATAGGTCGAAAAACGCATAGGAGAACCCGGCTTTCAGCTTCTCGGCAAAGGTATGATGACGGCTGTGCTCATCCGGATGACAATCCACACCATCACAGCATCCGTCCACCGGACAGGTCAAATCCGGCACGGATGCTGTCCGGCCTTCCCGGTAACCGAATAGATTCTCAATGCTCCCGGCGGTGGCAGCCGTGATAAAAGCCACAATCGGGCGGGCAACGGTCATAACCGGGTCCAGAAGCGCGTAGGTAATCGCGATGGAGTCGACCCCGGATTCGGGAGTTGAGATCATAAAAGCCGTGGTGGCCCCTTTATTGGCCCCCTGTTTCTGCAGCGACACGGCTGCAGGTAAGACACCGCAGGATCACAAAGGGATGGGAATGCCCAGCAATGCCGCTTTGAATACCGACCGGAACCGGCCTTGTCCGAGGTGAAGGGCCACCGTGCCAGGGTTCAAAAAGACTCTCAACAATCCGCTGACCACAAGGCCGAAAAGGATATAGACCGATGATTCCATCAGCAGATGCCACGAGGCACTCCACGCATTTTCAATGTATCCCATAATTTCCGCTCTCAAGATTGGTATATTTGACCGCCCCCGGCATGAGAAAACGGAGATGCGGCAGTAAGATTATTCCCTTACATGCTCCAAACCGACATCCAAAAGATACGCCACGTGGTCATCGTCAAGGGAATAATAGAGCACCTGCCCGGCTCTCCGTTTTTTGACCAGTGAAAAATCACTGAGTTTGCGCAGTTGGTGGGACACTCCCGACTCGCTGACACCGAGAAAGGCCGCCAAATCGCAGACACACATCTCGCCGCCCTGCAGGGCCATGACGATTTTAAGCCGGGTCGGATCTCCCAAAATCTTGTATGTCCTGGCCAGTTTCTCCAGCTCAGACGCGGAGATGGCATTGTCCCTGGCCCTGGCCACACGTGAGATGTGAACTACCCGTACCCGGCAGCCGTCCGCCTCCTCCAATTTCGCCTTTCCCACCGGCATTGTGATTCTCTCCCGGATATATGAATGTATGATCATATAATCAGACAGCAACCAGATGTCAATAAAAAATGGGCCGTGGTCCTAAACTATGGCAGACGCGAGAAACCTTGCCCGGGACTTGGATCCGCACATTCAGGGGTCCGCTTGCAGCAGGAGCAACCGCTGCCGCAGCCGCCGTTTTTCACATTGGTGAATTTCCGGTAATAACTCCTGCCAATGAAGAGCACCGCCACGCCAACGGTGATAAAGATGATGAATTCCTGCATGCTTATCCTCCCAAAATCCCCATGGCGGATCCGATCTGATAGGCCAGCATGGACAGAACGAATGCCAGGACCGTGTTGAACGCTATGGAGAAGGCCCCCCACCTCCATGAACCGGACTCACGAACGATACAGACAACCGTCACAAAACAGGGTGCGTAGAATATGGTGAAAATGATCAGGCTCACCGCCACCAAAGGGCTCCAGCCGGGTGCAGATGCCAGGGTTTTGGAAAGGGAACCGGTATTTTCCGGATCAACTGCCCCCAGTGAATAAGCGGTTCCCAAGGTCGATACCACCACCTCCTTGGCCGCAAAACCGCCCACCAAGGCGATATTGGTGCGCCAGTCGAAACCGGCCAGACGGGATATGGGTTCGAGGATGATCCCAAGGCGTCCCGCAGCGGAGTGCCTCAGTGCTGCTTCCGCCTCTTTCCGGTCGATGGCCAGAAGCTGCGCCTTGAGGTTTTCAGCCGGGCGTGACAACACCTGTGCCTCTTTTGCTGATTCGACTTCAGCAACAACGGGTGTTGAAGTCGTGGCTTTTGCCGACATTTTGGCATTTTCGAAATTCAGCCGGGTTGCGTCTGGTAAACCGGGAAAGGTCATCATTGCCCAGAGGATGACGGCGATACCCAATATCACCGTACCGGCCTTTTTGATATATTGCCATGTCCGCTCCCAGGTGTGGATGAACAACCCGCGAAAGGTCGGCAACCGGTAGGGGGGCAGTTCCATGACAAATGGCGTGGACTCGCCCCTGATCACCGTCTGGCGCAGCAGTTTCGCGGTTAAAAGCGCACCGCACCATGCGGCCATAGTGATCAGAAGCATAATAACGGCCTCATTGGCGGCAAAAAATGCACCCACCAGCAGAGCAAACACCGGCAGCTTTGCCCCGCAGTTCATAAAAGGTACGGTCAGCAGTGTGGCCAAACGCTCCCGGGGCGATTTCAAAGTCCGTGTGGCCATCACACCCGGCACGGCGCAGCCGCCGGCAATCCCGCCGGACACGATAAACGCCATGACGGAGTTGCCGTGAAGCCCGAAAACCCTGAACACCCTGTCCAGCATAAACGCCATCCGGGCCATGTAACCGGAGTCCTCAAGCAGGGAGATACCCAAAAACATGAACATGATCAGCGGTACGAATCCCATCACCCCGCCGACACCATCAATGATTCCGGACACGATCAGGGATTTAATCAATCCGTCGGGCATCCGCGCCTCCACGACCGTGGTCAGCCAGCCGAAAATGCTCTCTAACCAGTTTATCGGTGTGGCGCTGAATGAAAAGGTAAACTGATACAATCCGTATATCACGGCCAGCATGATCAGAGGCCCGGCAAATCGATGGGTGACCACCTTGTCGATCCGGTCCGAGATGTGGAGCCGGTACCGGTCCTGTCCGTAGGCGACGATACCCTGGTTCATCAGCGACTTGATGTAGCCGTACCGCTGGTCCGCGATAACCGCTTCAGGGTAGGTATCAAGCGTGGCGGACAGGTGGTCGGATACACGTTGAACCATCCGTTCCAACCGGCCTGAAAGCGCGGAATCGGCTATCCGGCCGGCGGATTGAATCGGGTCGTCGGCCTCTAGGTATTTCAGGGCTGTCCAACGGGCAGGATAGGTGTCTGTTAGAAATCCCGCTTCCCGGATGATCGGCTCCATCTCGGAAAGAGCCATATCGATATCTTCACCGTAGGATATCACAAGGGGTGAATTGCCGCCGGTTCCATCCACTATCCCCAGGGTCGTGTCCATCAGCTCCTTTTTGCCTGCACCGCTTCTCGCAATGGTGGGGACCACTGGAATGCCGGTCAATTGCGAGAGTCTCTTTTCATCGATCCGGATCCCCCTTGTCCTGGCCACATCCATCATGTTCAGTGCGATACAGACCGGCACGCCCAGTTCCCTGAACTGCAGGGTCAGGAAAAGATTGCGCTCCAGGTTTGAGGCATCGACGATATTGACCACGACAGCCGGTTTTTCCGTGATCAAAAAGTCCCTGGCCACGATCTCCTCCAGCGAGTATGCCGTAAGGGAGTAGGTACCCGGGAGATCCACGATGTTGAGCCGGCAATCTTTATCGGCATAGATACCCGCTTTTTTCTCGACGGTCACGCCGGGATAATTGCCGACGTGCTGGTGGGCGCCGGTGAGCATATTAAAAAGGGTCGTTTTCCCCGAATTCGGATTCCCCGCAAGTGCAATAGTTGCATTCATTTTAATCGATTACCTCCACTTCGATATAATCCGCCTCGCTGTTGCGCAGCGTCAAGGTAAAGTCCATCAACCGCAGGGCTACCGGATCGTTGAGTGGCGCCCTGCCCTGAATCTTAATCTCCGTACCGCGAACAAGTCCCATATCGCGAATGCGCCGCCCCAGTTCGCCTTTGGCCCGGACAGCGGTAATCGTTCCGTATTGTTGCTTTTTCATCTGCCTCATGGCAATTGTCGACATTTGATACCTCCCGAATATTAATTATATCAATCGTGAATGTTTGATAGGCCTAACATTTAATTATGTCAAGAACTAAATATCACTACTTGCCCTTTTTGTGGTTTGACTTAAACCGCTTGGGATGGTAGCTTGACGGCGTCGAAATGCCATCAGGCCCACTGGATTTTAACCCGGGGGAAAAATGCCGGATCATGGGGAACTTTCTGAAAGCCTTGAGGATTACCTGGAGGTGATCCTTGAACTTGAGCAGACCCACAAGGTAGCAAGGGCAAAAGATATCGCAGCCAAAATGGGGGTGCAGCGCGGTACGGTCACCGGTGCGCTGAAGGCCCTGGTCGAAAAAAAACTGATCAATTATGAGCCCTACAGTTTTATCACCCTGACTCCGAAAGGAGGACGGATCGCCCGTAAGATCAACGAGCGGCATCGGGTGCTTCGGGATTTCCTCGAGGGGATTCTTCAGGTGGACCCCTTAACCGCGGAGACGACGGCCTGCCGGATGGAGCACAGCATTGATGACCTATCTTTAGACCGGCTGATATGCTTTATCGATTACATCCACGAATGCCCTCAGACCGGGGAGAGATGGATACGTTCTTTTATCAAACATTGCCACGA
>CAZWAE010000194.1:5549-7863 GCA_964631805.1 uncultured Desulfobacteraceae bacterium
GGAAAACGCTGGGAGGGAGTGGTTAAAAAGTGTGGCGCCAAAATAGTGAGCAGGATTTCCAATTCTTGGATGGACGCATTCCTGCTTTCCGAATCCAGCCTGTTTATCCAAAAAGATCGCATCCTGATGATCACGTGCGGCCAAACCGATCTCATTCAAGCGATCCCTGAAATTCTGGATATTGTCGGAAAAGCCAATGTTGCCCGGGTTGTTTACGAGCGAAAATACCTGGTGTTTCCCCACCTCCCATTATTCGACTTTCAGAGGGAAGCAAAGGGGCTTGGGGTTTATTTTCATGGAAAAGAGGACCGGGTGGGCCCTGCCGAAGGAGATCACGTCCACTTGTTCCATGCCAGCCGGACAGGGGAAATCCACCGGCAGGACGCAACGCTCCAGATCCTGATGAATGGAATCGATCCCGCCGTGAGGGATCAATTTTCCGTGGAAAAAGGGGGGACCGCAGTCCAGGCCGCCACCGTTATGAAACTGTGCCTGCTTTATACAGACATGGAAATCGACACCTGTTTTTTTCATCCGTGCGGATATTCCTTGAATGGAATACGGAAAAACCGTTATTACACGATTCACGTATCCCCGCAGCCGGAATGCTCCTATGCAAGCTTTGAGAGCAATACCGACCTGGGAGGCGGCCCCGGGGTCATAGAAAAGGTCATCTCCATCTTTAAACCCCGGCGATTCTCGGTGGTAGTGACCTTGTCAGGCAACTGTCTTATCGGCTCATTGCTGGAAGCAGTTGGTGAAACCATGGGTGGATATCATTCCAGAGGAAAACACGAAAAAGTGTTTGGCGACGGATATCGTGTAACCCTGTTCAGTTACAAAAAGCGATCATGGAAACATTCCAATATCCGGACGCCAAATTAAAGGGGACGGCGATCATTCGGGTGGAAATCGACGGGATGACGGGAAAACGTTCGTAACCGTCAGACCTCCATTGCCGTCAGAGGTGTTGCATTGTGGCAAAAGAGAAACTCTTTGAGGCGTTGAAACGGGCGGGCCTGACCGGCCAGGAGGTGCATCTCTACCTGGCGCTGCTGAAAAACAACGGGATTACCGGCTATGAAGCCGCGAAAATAACCGGCATCTCACGGTCCAATGCCTACGCCGCGTTGACAAGCCTGGTCAACAAAGGCCTTGCAGCCCATTCGCATGAAAAGGTCAAGAAATATGCCGCTCTTTCCAAACCCGATCTGCTGGCCAGCCTCAAACGTCGGAATGACGATCTGATATCGTTTTTGGAGATCCACTTGCCGGATACCACCGACCACGGAGTACCCTATCTGACCATCTCGGGATATGACAATATCGTGGAAAAAATTTTTAATATGGTGGACCTTGCGAAAAAAAGAATCTATATTTCGATCCACTCGGATGAACTGACCGCGCTCATGGAACCCGTCCGGAAGTGCGCCGCCCGTGGGATCAAAACAGTGATTCTGTCGGACAAGCGGCCGGAGATCGAGGGCATCACATTTTACCGTAAGAAGAAACAGAGCGGATTTGTAAAGATCATTGCCGATACGGCAAAGATCCTGACCACCGATTTTACGAGGGACCCGAAAAACGGTCTTTACTCGGAAGACCCTCACCTGGTGCAATTGATGCGCGAGGCGATCGTCAATGAGATCGAGTTGCACCACATCAGCCGGAAGAAATAGCCGGTGCCCCTTCAGGTCACCGGGCCCTGCCGCACCGAAACTGCTTCACCTCCTCCCATAGGGCTTCAACCTGGCGTTGCGTCTTGTCAGGCGAACCTTCATTGGAGATAACATAATCGGCAAGAGATCTCTTGTCATCGATGGGCATCTGGGCGTTGAGGATATCGATCGCCTGTTTTCGGCGAATGCCGTCTCTTTTGATCAATCGCTCCTCCTGCTGGTCACGACTCGCATAGACCAGGACGGTCCTGTCAAAGAGAGGTTGGAGCTTAAGCTCGATGAGCAGAGGAACAGCCACCTGAACGATCACATGGGGATCGGCGGATGTGATGCGGTGGACCGATTTGAAAAAAGCCTCGAATATTGACGGATGCGTGATCCTTTCGAGCTGCTTCCTTTTATCGGACGCATTGAAAACGATTCCCGACAACTTTTTCCGATGGAGGGTGCCGTCCGACCGGAGAATATCCCGGCCGAAACGGGCCACAATTTCATTCAGTACCGGACTCCCGGGCAAAACCACCTGCCGGGCAAGGTGGTCAAAGTCAACGAGCGGAGCACCCAGGTCCTTCAGCATTACCGATACGGTGGACTTGCCGCTGGCGATGCCTCCGGTGATTCCCAGCAAAAACCCG